>DASYEM010000013.1:0-68352 GCA_036499025.1 Parvibaculum sp.
GGATCACACGATTTTCGCGAAGGCCGACGGCATCGTCTCCTTCCGCGCCAAGAAAAACGGTCGCACCTACGTATCGGTGACGCTGGCTGACATGCCGGCTGCGGCGGCGGACTAAAACGCGAGGCACCGCCACCTCGCAAGGTGGCGGCCATCCAGTTACGAGAGGGAGATGGGTCGCCATCTCCCTTTTTTAATGTCTCTCGGGGTCAAGGAGTCCCCGATGCAGGAAGTTCTGAAGACAGACCGGTTGGTTCTCCGGCATTTCAACTTCGACGATGCACCGCGCGTGCGCGAACTCGTCGGCAACTGGAAAGTGGCGCGCATGCTGGCTCGCGTGGCCTATCCATATAATGACGGCCTTGCCGAAGAATGGATTTCGGGCCACGAACGTGCGCGCGCCGAGGCCAAAGGCTTTCCCTTCGCCATCGAAAAAGATGGCGAACTGGTCGGCTGCGTCGGTCTCGATGCACAGGCAGACGGGCAGGCCTATGAGATCGGCTATTGGGTCGGCGAGCCTTACTGGAATCGCGGCATTGCGACCGAAGCAAGTCGCGCGCTCATCGCCCATGCTTTTGAGAAAAGCCCCGTCGACAGGCTGACGGCGGGCCATCTCGTCGAAAATCACGCTTCAGGCAGCGTGCTGACAAAGCTCGGCTTCCGCTATATTGGCGAAACGCGGGCCTGGAGTGAGGCCCGGCGCGAGAAGGTCCATGCATTGCGCATGGTGCTGAAACGCCGCAACGGATAACGGCACATGAAGTTTCTCGACCAGGCAAAAATCTATGTCCGCGCCGGCGACGGCGGCGCGGGCGCGGTCAGTTTTCTGCGCGAGAAGTTCAAGGAATTCGGCGGACCCGATGGCGGCGACGGCGGCAAGGGCGGCAACGTCGTGGTCGAATGCGTCGAAGGTCTGAATACCCTCATCGATTACCGCTACCAGCAGCACTACAAGGGCAAGACGGGCATGCATGGCATGGGCCGCAACCGCCACGGCTTCAACGGCGACGACGCCATTCTGAAAGTGCCCGTCGGCACGCAGATCATCGATGAAGATGAAGAAACCCTGATCGCCGATCTCACTTATGTCGGCCAGCGCGTCGTCCTCATCAAAGGCGGCAATGGCGGCTTCGGCAACGCGCATTTCAAGACCGCGACAAACCGTGCGCCGCGCCACGCCAATCCGGGGCAGGAAGGCGAAGAGCGCTGGATCTGGCTGCGCCTGAAACTCATCGCCGATGCCGGTCTCGTCGGCCTGCCCAATGCGGGCAAGAGCACCTTCTTGGCCGCGACCAGCGCCGCGAAGCCGAAAATCGCCGACTATCCCTTCACGACGCTCGCTCCCGGACTTGGCGTCGTCTCGGTCGATGCGCGTACCTTTGTATTGGCCGACATTCCCGGCCTCATTGAAGGCGCGAGCGAAGGCCTTGGCCTCGGCGATCGTTTCCTCGGTCACGTCGAGCGCTGCCGCACGCTCATTCATCTCGTCGACGGCACGCAGGACGATGTCGCAGAAGCCTATCGCGTCGTGCGTGGCGAGCTCGAAGCCTATGGCGCGGGCCTCGAGCACAAACCGGAGATCCTTTGCCTCAACAAGGTCGATGCACTCGATGAAGAAGAGCGTGAGGAAAAGCGCAAGGCGCTTGCCAAGGCCGCCGGCAAGAAGAAGAAAATCTATCTGATCTCCGGCGTCACCGGCGAAGGCATGACGGCGCTCCTGCATCTCGTCGCCGATCAGATCGCCGCCGCCAATAGGCAGGAAAAACTCGAGGCGGAAGAACCCGAAGAAGAAGGCTGGCGTCCATGAGCGACATCGGAGCGAACTCCCGCAGGGAGCCCCGCACATGACCATTGCGCGCCTGAGCAACGCCCAGCGCGTCGTCGTCAAGATCGGCTCCGCGCTTTTGACCGATGCCGAAACCGGCAAGCTCAACCGTCCTTGGCTGCAAGCCTTCGTCGAGGACGTGGCGACCATGCGCGCTCGCGGTCAGGAAATGCTGATCGTCTCTTCGGGCGCCATCGCGCTCGGTCGCCGCGCCTTGAAGCTCGCCCCCGGAAAATTGAAGCTTGAGGAAAGTCAGGCCGCCGCAGCTGTCGGCCAGATCAGCCTCGCCCATGCCTTTCAGGAAATCCTCAGCGCCTATGGCCGCAACTGCGCGCAGATTCTGCTGACGCTCGACGACACCGAAGAGCGCCGCCGCTACCTCAACGCCCGCTCGACATTGAACACGCTGCTGAAATTCGGCGCCGTTCCCGTCATCAATGAAAACGACACGGTGGCGACGAGCGAAATCCGCTACGGCGACAATGACCGCCTCGCCGCCCGCGTCGCCAGCATGATTTCCGCCGACTGCCTTGTGCTGCTCTCCGACATTGACGGCCTCTACACCGCCCCGCCCGCGCAACCCGGCGCGACGCATCTTGCCGAAGTGCCCGAGATCACGCCCGAGATCGAAGCAATGGCGGGCGACGCCGCCAGCGAAATGAGCCGTGGCGGCATGAAGACGAAAATCTCGGCGGCGAAAATCGCCGTCGAAAGCGGCTGCAACATGGCGATCGGCAATGGCCGCGTCCTGCACCCGCTCCGTGCGCTGGAAGACGGCGCGCGCTGCACATGGTTCACGGCCCGGCAAACGCCGGTCGCCGCCCGCAAGCGCTGGATTTCAGGCGGCCTGAAAACGCTCGGCACGCTCGTCATCGACGAGGGCGCGGTGCGCGCATTGGGTCAGGGCCGCAGCCTCCTCCCCGCAGGCGTCACTGCCGTTGAAGGCAGCTTCGAACGCGGCGACGCCGTCGCCGTGCGCGATGGCGAAGGCCGCGAAATTGCGCGCGGCCTCGTCACTTATTCAAGCGACGACGCGCAGCGCCTGAAAGGCCACAACTCGGGCGAAATCGAAAACCTGCTCGGCTTTGCGGGTCGCGCCGAAATGATCCATCGCGACGATCTCGCGCTGAAGACCTAGAACGCCCCCTTTGCAATCTTGAAAATATCCGGCTGTTTCGGATCGGCGATATAGGCGAGCCGCAGCGTCATCCGTTTCTTGTCGGCATCACCCTTGGCGACTTCCATGCGCTGCACCAGCTGCACCATATGGCCCTTCGCATCTGTCCCCTGAAACACCAGCACACCGCCATTGCCGAGCTTCTTGTTGCGCGTCACGCGATGCGCGGCGAAACCTTGCGCGGCGAAATAACGCGTCAATGTCGCCGCCATCGCAGCAAGCTGGCTTTGCGTGACGGCGGGTGTTAACGGCGTACCCCAGAGAATATTGACCTGAATGAGCGCCTTCGACTTGTAGCCGAAGACATAGCCGATCTCGGCCTGTGTCGAATCCGCAAAGAGATTGTCGCTACGCACCACCAGCACACGCGTCCGCTCGACCGGATTGTCGATGATCTTGATTGCGTCGCCGCTCTTGTCGAAATCCTTGGTGATGGCAGCCCTCACCGCCTTCTCGTCGCTGCCGAATTGCGCGGTGCGAAATCCATCGACACTCGCCGCCGACACGTTCGCGCTCTCCCCCGCCATATTTTGCCCGGCGGGCAGGAGCCAGACGCCGGCAATCGCCACCAGCAATCCCATGGCGACAAAGCTCACCAGCAGCATCCGCCGCTTGCGTTCGGTTGCGGAACTTCCCATCCAGTCGCTGACCATCGACATGTGTCCATCCTCTCCAGATCAAGGTTTCAGAAAGCGAGCGGCCCGAGTTCCGCCACCAGCGGCTCGACGGCCGATCCATATCTCCGCCAACGCTGGACGGATGTTGCGTAGAGCGGCCGGCGCACCTGTGCGACGCTGGCGGTCTTGACCACACGTTCCGTCTTGTGAAAATCAAGACAGGCGGCATCCCAACCGAGGCCGCAATGCGCCGTAATCCGCCGCGCCTCGCGCTCGATATTGCTGACGACGTCCTCATAGGCCACGTCGAGAATGATCGCCTCCGGCAACACGCTTTTCCAATGTGCCATCAGCTCCGCATATTTCGCGTAGTAATGCGCAAGCTCCTTCAGGTCATAGGTGAAGGGCATGTCCTCGCGAAACATTTTTGAAAAGCAGGAGAGGCAGGTATCGACCGCATTGCGCGTGCAGTGAATGATCCGCGCATTGGGAAAAAGCAGATGGATGAGGCCAACATAATAGTAATTGGTCAGCATCTTGTCGGTGGTGAGCCGCTTGCCTTCGGGCAACATCGGCATATTCGTCTGGTAATGGCGAATGATCGCCTCGAACTGCGGCTTTTCCATCAGATGCACGAGTTCGGGATAGCGCATAGCGGATCCATAGGTCTGATCGACGCCAATGATGCCGTGATGCAGATGCTTCACCTCGCCGGCGGCCAGCACCTCCGCATGGCTCGCAAGGATTTGCTCAACCAGTGTCGAGCCTGAACGCGGCATCCCGACAATGAAAACGGGCCGCGCCGTCTTGTCGCCAAAGCCGGATTTTTCCGCGATCAGCTTCGGCGTGAAAATATGCGCGATACGGTCGAAGAGACGCAGCATCGGCTTCTCGTCATAAGCAAGCTGCCGCCGCTTCAGCGCCGCGCCCGCCGCAAATTGCTCGAAGGCCCGTCCGTGATCGCCGACATCGTCATAGACCTTGCCCAGTGCGTAATGCAGAGCGGCGCGCTCTCCTTCGGGCAAACTCTTGCGTTTAGCCGCTTTTTCCAGCACGGCGATTTCAGGGTCGCCCGCATTGAACTTCCGCGCCGCCGCCAGATTGATGTAAGTCGACAAGCCGTTGGGCTCTATCTCCGCCGCATGTCCAAGAGCCGCCGCCGCGCCATCGAGATCGCCACTTTCCAGAAGCGAAAGCCCGAGATTGTTGAGAATGTCCGGCGCATCGGGCCGCAGCGCCAGCGCCCGCCTGCAATGAACGATGGACCCCTCAATATCCTCGGCATCGCGTAAGACCCGCCCCATCAAATTGAGCGCGCCCGCATGATCGGGATTGCATTTCAGCGCCCGGCGGCATGCCGACAAAGCCCCCTCGGTCTTGCCGCGCTCAAGCAGGATCGAGGCGATCAGAATGAATGCCTCCGCCCGCTCGGGATCGATGGCGACGGAACGCGCCAACACGTTCAGCGCATCGTCGGCACGCTTCAGGTCACGCAAGACCAGCGCCAGACTGGTATAGGCGTCAGCGTAATTGGGCTTTGCGCCAATGGCCTGGCGCAGCACCGCTTCCGCCTCTTCAGGCCTTCCGGTCTCTCGCAGCATCGCCCCGCGATTGGCGAGCGCCTCGCCGTAATTCCTCTTCAGCGCAATGGCGCGGAGATAGGCGGCGTCCGCCTCGTCGAACATCCTCCGGGCGCGTAACGCATTGGCGAGATTGTTATGCGCCTCGGCATAATCGGGTGCGGCCTCGATAGCTCGGCGGTAGGCGCCCTCCGCCAGATCGAACGCCCCGCGCTCGAAATGCACAATGCCGAGATTATTGTGTCCCTGCGCATAGGCGGGATCGATTTCCACCGCCCGCTCGCCCGCCGCCAGCGCCAGACCGAGCTTCCCCGCCTGCCGGTACATCTCGCAGAGATTTCCATGCAGGCTCGCGGCAGCGGGATTGCCCGCAATCGCGCGCGCCATCCAGTCGATGGCCGTTTGCGTATCTCCGGCGCGGAAGGCGACGATGCTTAAAAGATTGGCCGCTTCGGAATCACCCGCTTCCCTGTCGATGGCGCGCCGCGCGATCCGTTCGGCGAGATGCAGCTGCCCGGTGCGGTAATGTTCCCAGGCCGCACTCAGCGCATCGGCATGAGCGGCTTTTGCCCTCGCGCTTGTCATGCCTCCCCCCGGTCGAGCGCCATGCGCACATCGGCGATGACGCCGGCCCAATCGCGGCGTGTCTTTTGACGGAAGAGCCGCATGAAGCCGTAAAGTGGATGCGCCTTGCCTTCCATGCCCCATCGCCAGTCGGGCACATGTGGCAGCAGCGTCCAGACGGGCGTGCCAAGGGCTCCGGCGAGGTGCGCCAGCGATGTATCGACGCTGATGACGAGATCAAGCGCCGCAATTGCCGCCGCCGTCTCGCTCATGTTGGAGACGCGGTCACCGAGATCCTGCACGCCAGGCTTCAGCGCCGAGACTTGCGCCCCTGCGGGGCCAATTTGCAGACCGAAGAAATGACAGCCTGCTACCTCAAGCAGCGGTGCGAACATTTGGGCGCGCATCGAGCGGTTGTGATCGTTCTGATAAGTGCCGTTCCCCGCCCAGACGAGCCCGATTTTGCGGCCTCTGAACGGGGCCAGCCGCTCGCGCCACGCCGCCACGCGCTCCGGCTCCGCCGTCAAATAAGCCGTGCCCGGCGAAATCGTCCCCGCCGGGCCGTCAAGCAACAGCGGCAGGCTCATCAGCGCACAATGATAATCGACCGTGCCCGCCTCGGGCATCCGCGTCGCCACATCGATTTCGGGAAAATTCCGCGCGACAAGATTGCGCAAATTGCGCGGCGCGAGAAAGCTGATCGATGCCACCCGCCGCTCCAGCAACCTCCGCAGATACCGCAGCGACTGGATCGTGTCGCCAAGCCCCTGCTCGGCGAAAACGAAAATCCGCCTCCCGGCGATCTCCTCGCCGCGCCACGCTTTGCCGGGCAATGCGCGGGGCACGGCGCGCGGCAATGCCAGCCGCCACTCATATTCGATGCGTCCTTGCGCCGTCTCGCCTTTGAGGAAGCTGACGATGGCGCGGCAGAGATGCGCGTTGGCGTTGCGTGGGCTCGCCACGAGCGCTTCGTCGAGCCGCGCCGTAGCCCGCGCGAAATCCGCTTCCTCGCGCCAGCACAGCGCATCGTTGACCATGGCTTCGTAATAGGCCGGACGAGATGAAATCGCTCGCGCATAAGCTTCATGCGCTTCGGCATCGCGCTCGAGGCGGCATAACGCATTGCCGAGATTGTTCCAGCTGCTCGCCGCCGACGGGTCGATATCGAGCGCCCGACGGCAGGCGCGTTCGGCTTCAGCGAAATTCCGCCGCTCGAATTCGAGAATGCCGAGCGTGTTCCAGCCCTGCGCATTGCGTGGATCGAGCGTCAACGACCGCCGTGCGGCGCTGAGACCGCGTTCGATGAACCCCCTGCGCCGCAGCATCTCGGCAAGGTTGCTCCAGAAGGCCGATGTCTTCGGCGCTCTGGCGGTGGCCCGCTCGGCATGGACAATCGCCTTGTCGAGACGCCCGGCCCTGAAAGCCGACACCGCCATGATATGAAAAGCGTCGGCGCTTCCCCGTTTCTGTTCGGCCACTTGCTCCGCGATGCGCGAGGCTTCGCCGAAAGCGCCGCGCGCCAGATGATCGCGGGCGAGGCGGAGAGCGTCGTCGACCGACATCAATCTCTCGGTTGACGACGCCTCGTTTGTCTTGCTCACCGCCACGCCCGCCATCTGCACCCCTCCCCCGTTTCGATTGCCTTGTCTCAGAACTTCAGGCGCAGGCGCAGCGACGCCGTATTGTCCATGTAGTTGCTGCTGTACTGGCCGTTGTACTGAACGTAAGCATCGATCGTGTCGGTCATCTGGACGCTCAATGCCGCCCCGACGATTGCCGTGTCGCGCTTCGCCGTCGATCCGAAGATCTGGAAGTTGCTTCCCGGGGTGCCCGAGAGCGCTGCGTTGGCAATCGGGCTCGCATCGCCGAAGGCATGCTTCCAGCCAAGCTCGATCGTCGGCGTCAGCTTCGTGCCGCCGTCCGTGACGTAGCTCTTCGACAGCCGCGCGCCGAGCACGCTGTCAAAGCCGTTTTCGCTCCGGTCGTCATAAGCGAGGTTCCATATCCCGGCGCCTGTTTCCGTCACGGCGTCGGTCTTGGTATGGGTGAAGTTGACCCCGGCAAAAGGCGTCAGCTTCGTATTCTGGGCGAGCTCGATTTCATAGCCGGTTTCGAGGCTGCCGATGATCGAGGAACCGTCATAGTCGCTATTGGCGACATAACCGGTGCCAAGCACCGTCAGATAGCGGTCCATGTCGTAGGACTGCACCGCATAGCCCGCCAAGGCATCGACATAGATCGCGCCGATCCTGTAGTCGCCATAGGCCGTCAAACTCCAGGACGAGATGTCGCCTTCGCCCGTGCCGCGGAAATCCATATTCGAGGACTGGTAGCCCCCCGCGAGACCGGCCAGGAAGTTCGGGCTGAAGTTGTAATCCGCACCGGCAACGACGCCGCCGGTTGTCGAGGTGAAACCTGCCGCGACGCTGCTGCGATCAAGTTCCGCCCAGTCGCCGAAGACACGCGCCCATGCCGACCAGTCGCCGCTGAGCTTTGTTCCCGCCTCGCCGAAGCCCGGCTGCGGCGCATCCGACATGGACGCCATGACCTGGTTCGACGCGACGCGAATGCCGAGCGATTGTGTATCGGAGGAGGCGATCGTACCGCCGCGAAGTTCGCTCAGCTGGGTTTGGATGACGTGGATCAGCGATCCGGCCTGGCTGAAAGTGACCGACTGCAAGTCGGCCGTCTGCTGGCCTGCGATCTCGTTCATCGCCTTGGAATATTCCTCCGGCGTCAGCAGAACGAGCTGATAGATCGCCTTGCCGAGATCGGAGTCCGGGTCGATGTCGCCAAAGACACGGTCCAGCGCCTTGCCAAAGGACGTCCCGTCGTCTTTCAGGCCCGCCACGTCGGCAAAGGAAAGCCGCGTCGCCAGAAGATCGACGCCGTCCTCGCCATATTGCGCCACGATCTTCTCGATCAGCGAGTTCGACACGACAGTGCCGAAACGCGTGTCGCTGCCGTCCCAGTTGATGATGCGATAGACCTGCGATTCCGGCATGCCCGTGTCGAGGAAGACCGCCTTGACCGTCGCGCCGCCGAGATCGGCGCTCGATGTGTTGATGACGCCGTTGACACCGTCGCTGGTCACGTCAAAGGAAAGCGTTGATCCCTGATCGAGATTGAGCGCGTTGGTCGAGACATTCGCCGCGCTGCCAAGCCCGAGCGTGGCGTTCGGACCGACATGGAAGGTATCGACGTTGCGCACCGTGTTGGTGAGGCGAAGCGCAACAGCGTCACCATGATCGCCGCCATTGACATTGAATTGGCCAAAGCCATCGACCGTGCCGTTATAGGTGAAGGCATTGTTCTCGCCGGCAAAGACATTCAGGACATCGCCGTCTTCGCTTTCATTGCCGGTGATGTTCCCGTCGATGGTGCCGCCGCTCCAATCGATCGTGTCGGTATGTTCATTGTCACTGAGGATATCGCCGGTGATGCTGCCCTTGAGCTGCATGATATTGACGCCTATCCCGGCGCCGCGAACGTCGATGGCGGCGGCTTGGGGACCATCCTCGCCGAAGAGATCGAACTCGCTGGTGTCTTCAGCCGTCGCGGAAATGTCGCCGCTATTGCTGATCGAGCTGATCCAGGCGCCATCGGTGACGAGCACCGCCGTCGCATAGGGGTTCTCGCTGCTCGCCTCCGCGGAAATCGTTCCGGTGTTGGTCAGCGTGCCGCTATAGGTCCCGTCCTCGCCCTCGATGGCGATGCCGCGCGCAACGGCGCTGTTGCGTCCGCTCGCCTCGGCGCTGATCTCACCGTCGTTCTGGATCTGCGAGACCAAGGCGCCATCGACATGGAGACCGGTCGCATAGGCATCGGACTCGCCGTATTCCGCATTGTCCTCGTCGCCGAGCGTCGCGTCGGCATCCGCCTGTGCGTGAATGATGCCACCCTCTTCATTGGCGAAACTGTCGAAATAGGAGCCGGACCGAAGGTCGACGCCGACGGCATGAGCAGAAGCCGAGGCGCTCTGGCTGAGCGACGAGTCTTCATCCTCGTCGAAGTCGCTTGTCGCCAGCGCGTGGGCGCGAGCATAGGCATAAGCCACGATATCCCCGGAATTGACCAGCGACGCCGAACCCGTGCCATACATCGATACACCGGTCGCCGTGGCGCTGGCCGATGCATCGGCATTTGCCTGAGCGACATCGCCTTCGGCATTTGCCTCCGCATCGGAAAGCGCCAGAGAGCCTGCGAAAATCTGGCCGCTATTCGACAGCTCATAGCCGATCATATCGACGCCGGTCGCATCGGCATTCGCCTCGTCGCTTGCATTGGCGATAGCCGTGCCATGGCCCGAGGAGGCGGTGGCGTCGGCTTGCTCATCGCCATAAGCCAGCGCCCCGGCGACGATCAGACCGTCATTGAAGAGGCCGCCGCTATAGGACGAATATTCCGGACCCTGATAGCCGGTGGCCGAAGCGGATTCCGCGTTGATCGCATAAGCGCCCGCTCTATCGTCGCCTTCCGCTGTCGCGTGATTATTGCCGAAGGCGCCGGCCAGCGCCCAGATCTGGCCGCTGCCGTCTTCGCTGTCATAGTCATCGTAATCTTCATCGTCGGCGCGTCCATTATAGACGGTGCCGCTGTAATAGCCCTCGGCCGCAAGGCCCGTCGCGGTCGCCGACGCCCAGGCCGGGCTGGAACCGTCGCCGATATACGCTTCCGCCATATCGCCGAAAGCAAGCGCCGTGGTTTCAACCTGCGCGACGGCCAACCCGGCGATCGTGCCGGTGTTGACGATGTCGTCGCCAAACCAGGAATTCGACAGAGCAACACCGACAGCATGGGATTCGGCCGAATTGCCGGCATAGACCGCGGCCGTCTCATCGCCATCCGCCTCGCCTTTTCCCTTCGCCTTGGCAAAAGCCGCCGCCGAGATCAGGCCGTCATTCTGGAACCCGTCTTCGAAATCGCCATTCTCGATAAGGACGCCCGCAGCTTCCGCGCCGGCACGGTTGGGATCGGTGAAGCCGGGAATGAGATCGCCGGGCAGATTGGAGCCGATCATCGCCACGGCGGGGCCGTCGTCGGAATCCGCCAGCGCATCGGCGTCGATCACCGTCCGCGCCGTCGCCGTGATTTCGCCGTCATTGTAGAACTGGCCGTCCGCATCGACATCGTCGAGCGAAATGCCCGAAGCCTGGCTCGACAGCGACCCGCCGGCGAGTGCCAGCGCGCTGGTATCCTCGCCGTCATCGACGGTCGCATGTGCCGTCAGCGTGGCAATCGACGTCGCTTCGGCATTGACCGTTCCGAAGTTGAGGAAATCGCCGTCAAGATAGGCGCCCTCTTCGCTGTCCCCGACCGAGATGCCATAGGCGACGGTGTTGCGATCCGGGCCACATTCGTCATAGCAATAATCGTAATTGTCCGGCAGCAGCGCCACTGCGCCCGCATTGCCGTCATCGGTGATCGACGTCGCCGTCTCGGTGATATCGACCCCGGCATGAACGTCGATGAGGCTGTCATTGACGAAATAGCCGTTGTCGTAATCCTCCTCGTCATCCACCGGGCTGCCGAAGCCGAGATCGCCGATCTGGGCGCGAATGCCATAGGCTTCCGCATAGGCCTGCGACGTCGCGCCGGTCCAGGCATCGCCGTCATTGGACGCCGTGGCGGAAATGATGGAGCTGACATTGCTCGTCGCATTGACCGTGATCTCGTCGGAGTTGACGATATTGCCGCCGATATCTTCGCTGTAGATCGAGAGGCCGGTCGCATAGGCCGAGGCGGACGTCTGGTCGCCTTCGCCCTCGTATTGCGCGGAAATCGCGGCGGCATCGCCTTCGCCCTCTTCGCTGGCCGTCGCCGTCGCGGTCTGCACGATGTCGGCAAGGGCCGAAACATCGACATTCTGTTCGTTGTGAATGTTGTCCTGGATTTCATTTTCATCGATGGCGATGCCGCGCGCATGCGCCGAAGCCGAATTGGCCGCCGCCGCGAGAATATCGTCGAGCCCGTTGGCCGTCGCGGTCGAGGTGCCCGACGCGGTCGCGGCCACATGGATGTTGCCGTCATTGAGGAAGCTGCCCGCCAGCGTATCGCCACCGACATAAAGGCCGGTCGCCTGTGCCTCGAGTTCGCTGCCATTGGCGATCGCCGTCAGCGACTCATTGTCGGAGAGCGATGCGGTCTGCTCACCCCAAGCCATCGCATGAGCAGCCACGCTGCCCTCATTGATAAAATGTCCGGCAATCGCATCGACATTGGATTTGATGCCATAGGCCGTGGCTTCGGCGGTACCGCTCGCGGATGCCGTGCTGTATTCGCCGCCGGTAGCGATGGCGCTCGAAATTGCATGCGCCAACGCCGAGCCGGAAACAAGGCCCTCCTCGGCTTCATATTCATCGTCATTGTCGTTGAGGAAAGTACCACCGAGCGAACCGGACTCGATGTCGATGCCTGTCGCCTGGGCCGCCGCGAAGGATGAAGCCCAGACCTCCGCATCCGCGCCGGATATCGCGCTTGCCTTGGTGTTTGACGTCGCTTCCGCAAAGCCGATCGATCCGGCCGAATTGGTGAAGCCGCCGCTGATCTGCAGCGTATCGATCGCTATGCCGCGCGCTTGCGCCCAGGCGTCGTTGCTCGCCGCAGCTTCGACATCTCCGGGCGCGGAAGCCGACGCGGTGGACTGGCCGTTGGCGATCGCATGAGCGAAAATGTCCTCGTCGCTCTCGATGCCGCCATCGACCTGCAACACATCGATATTGAGACCTGTCGCTGCCGCGTGGGCCGAGCTTGTCTCATATTCGCTATATTCATCATACTCATCTTCACGGTAACCGGCGAAAGCGCGCGCCGTGCCGGTCGTCGATGAGGCGTCCGCAACGCTATGCGTTTCGGCCAGCGCGTCGACGTTGATTGTCGCGTCATTGTAGATGCTGCCGATCACGGCGGCATCTCCGCTCAGCGTCACGCCATAGCCTTGCGCCGTCGCATCGTCGAGCACGTTGCCTTCGGCATATTGAGTGCCGAAGCAGCTTTCGCCCGAGCTTTCGCATGTCACCTGTGCTTCTACATTCGAGAAGCTCTGCGCCGTTGCATTGACGTCGATGCCGTCTTCCGAATTGTAAGGATTGAGGGATAGGCTGCCGGCGATGCTCGGCCCGCGATGATCGTCGCCGACAGTGCCGTCGTTGCGCGCATCGATACCGGCCGCATAGGCATGCGCATTGCCGGTACCTTCCGCATAGGCCCCTTCTTCCCATTCCACATCGCTCGCCGACTGATCGACCTTGGCGGACGCTTGAACGTCGATGGAATCGCTGTTCTCAATCGAGCCGCTGCTCGTATTTCCGGTGTTGTCGAAATTGATGCCATAAGCCTCGGCGCTCGCGGCGAGCGAAGCCGTATCGTCCTCGCAATAGCCATCGACATTGACGACCAGCGCATTGGCCTCGATCGAGCCGCTATTGGTGACGCTGCCGCTGAACGTATTGCCGGGGCCGAAATCGATGCCGGCGGCGTAGCGCGAGCTCTCGCCATTGCCACTGCCAGATGCCGTGACCGCGATGGTGCCGCTATTCTCGATATCACCCCAGAGATAGGCGTCCTCGACCGAAATGCCGCGCGCGTCCTCGCCCTCCTCGACGTCGGTGACATGAATGCCGCCGGAATTGTTGACCGAGCCTTCGACCGTCGTGTCGTAAATCTCGATGCCGTCTTCGGCATATTCGTTTTCGATGCTGCCCGCATTCGACACATAGGGGACCGTCGTCGTGATGTAGATTTGATCGACGCTGGTGCCGTAGGGATTGTCGTAAAGCGCGGTGGCGCGCGCGCCGTGCGCGGCGACGAGCAAGGCCGCCATGGAAGTCGTGGTCAGCAGGCTCCGAAACGTCAGGCGAGCATTCATCAAAAAAATCCCCCAGCTTTAGCGCGCCATCGGCGTCGCAAAAATCGATCACGCCGGTCAACTGGACCGGGCACAACCTTGAGCTGTAGGCCATCGGGCGCCTGACGGCAGACGGCGGAAATCCACGCGATTTCCTCCGAAAAGCCGATCTCGAACCCTGAAAACTCCCCCAGCAGGCAGACCTGAGAAGAAAAATTCCCCCTCAGGTTGTGCGGGGTCAGATTCCGGGATGTAGACCTTTAGGTCAATATACCCAGACCTTTCGATTGGTTCAGGCTGGAGGGAAGGTGCTCAAAACCGTGGCGCGGGGGTGACAAAGAGCGATGAAACGCCCAATTGATTGAGCTAAGTTGCAGCGCACCGAAACATCGAATGCGGTTTCAGAAAACCGGTTGAAAGAGAAGTTCCCGTGAGCATCGTCGATATCAGTTCAGACAAGAGAGGCGTCGCCGCCGCCATGGCGGCAATGGGCGCGCGCGCGCGCGCCGCAGCCGAAATCCTCGCTCTGATTCCGACGAAGCAAAAAGACGCGGGCCTCCTCTGCGCCGCCATGGTGATCCGCGCCAATATCGATGACATCCTCGCCGCCAATGCGAAGGACATCGAAGCCGCCCGCGCGAAGGGCGTGACCGGCGCTTTGCTCGACCGCCTGTTGCTCGATGAAAAGCGCATCGAAGCCATGGCGAAGGGCATTGAGGAGGTCGCCGCCTTGCCCGACCCCGTCGGCACGAAAATCGCCGAATGGGACCGTCCCAACGGCCTTCACATCGAGCGCGTCCGCACGCCTTTGGGCGTCATCGGCATCATCTATGAGAGCCGTCCCAATGTGACGGCGGACGCCGCCGTTCTTTGCCTCAAATCCGGCAATGCGGCGATCCTGCGCGGCGGTTCGGAAAGCGCGCATTCGTCGCGCGCCATTCACGAAGCTCTCGTCGAAGGTTTTCTCGCCGCGAACTTGCCCGAGCATGCGATCCAGCTCGTCGCGACAACCGACCGCGCCGCCGTCGGCGAAATGCTGGCGGGCCTCAACGGCTCCATTGACGTTCTCGTGCCCCGTGGCGGCAAGAGCCTCGTCGCGCGCGTGCAAGCCGAAGCCCGCGTCCCCGTCTTCGCTCACCTGGAAGGCCTCTGCCACGTCTATGTCGACAAGGCCGCCGACCTCGACATGGCCCGCAGAATCGTCCTGAACGCCAAGCTTCGCCGCACCGGCGTTTGCGGCGCCGCCGAAACGCTCCTCGTCGATGAGGCCTGTGCCGCAACGCATCTGGCGCCTCTCGTCACGGATTTGCTCGATGCAGGCTGTGAAGTGCGCGGCGATGAAGCGACCCGCAAGGTCGATCCCCGCGTCGTCGCGGCGACCGAAGCCGACTGGTCGACGGAATATCTCGATGCAATCATCGCGGTGCGCGTCGTCAAGGGCGTTGTCGAGGCCATGCGCCACATCTCGACCTATGGCTCGCATCACACAGACGCGATCATCACCGACAATGCCGCCACCGCTGAGCAATTCCTCAATGGCCTCGACAGCGCGATCCTCGTCCATAATGCCTCGACGCAATTCGCAGATGGCGGGGAGTTCGGCTTTGGCGGTGAAATCGGCATCGCCACCGGCAAGTTTCATGCGCGCGGCCCTGTCGGCACAGAGCAATTGACGAGCTTCAAATATATCGTGCGGGGCTCCGGCCAGATCAGGCCGTGAACATATGAGCACGCGCGCCGAACTGCTGACGCCGGGACTGACCGTCGGTCTCCTGGGCGGCTCCTTCAATCCCGCGCATGAAGGCCATCTGCATGTGACGCGCATGTGCCTGAAGGCCCTTCGCCTCGATCGCGTATGGTGGCTCGTCTCGCCCCAGAATCCGTTGAAAAACGCGCAAGGCATGGCCTCCCTCTCCGCGCGCCTCGACGGCGCCCGCGCCCTTGTCGAAAAATCCGGCGACCCGCGCATCGCCGTCAGCGATGTCGAAACGCGGCTCGGCACGCGCTTCACCATCGACACGGTGCGCGCCTTGAAAGCCCGCCATCCGGCCGTCCGCTTCGTCTGGCTGATGGGTGCAGACAACATGTTGCAGCTCCCGCGCTGGGCGAATTGGCGCCAGCTCACACGCGAAATCCCGATTGCCATCTATCCCCGGCCGGGCTTCACGCTGAAGGCGCGTCTGTCGCCCGCCGCGAAAACGCTAAAATCCGTGACGCTGGAGCCGAGCGATGCCGCGCTGCTCACGACCTTCCGACCGCCCGCCCTCGTCTTCCTTCAGGGCCGCGAACATCCCGCATCGGCGACCGCCATTCGCGCCGCATCGTGAAACCTTGAAATCCGGTGCATTGATGTTGCGCCTTCCGACCTCTATTCTGGAGATAGCCGGGACGCGGTTGCGGCGTGCCCGGTTTGTTGCGAACCAAGGAGCGCGTTCCTGAGCCCGGACCCCAAAGGCCGCAAGGCCAAGCCTGCACCCAAATCTTCCTCCAGGACAAAGCCCGCGAAGGCTCAACCTTCAAAGACCAAGTCCGCGACGACTGCGGCAAAAAAACCGGCCAAGGCCCCCGCCGCGACAAAACCCAAAGCAAAGCCGGTCAAGGCCGCAGCGAAAGCAGCGCCGAAAGCCAAAGCCGCGCCGAAGGCGGCCGCAAAACCCAAATCATCCGCTCCCAAGGCGAAGACTACTTCCAAAGCCAAGGCGGCGGCGAAAACGCCCGCGCCCAAAGCCAAAGCCGCAGCAAAGCCGAAAGCTAAGCCTGCGCTCAAGGCGAAGGCAAAACCCGCCGGGGCCCCGAGCGCCATGTCGCCGCGCGAGAAAGCCTCGGCCGCGAAAGAAGTCGCCGATCGCAAGAAGGCCAAGCTCATGCTGGCGCTGGTGATGAAAAGCCTCGACGACGATAAGGCCGAAGACATCATCTCAATCGACCTCGCGGGCAAGACGCCCATCGCCGATTACATGGTGGTGGCGAGTGGCCGCTCGGCCCGTCACGTCGGCGCCGTCGCCGATCATCTGACGCGCCGCCTGAAGGAAGAGGGCTACGGCCTCGCGCAAGTCGAAGGCATGCAGCAAGGAGACTGGGTGCTGATCGATGCGGGCGACATCGTTATCCATGTTTTCCGTCCCGAAGTGCGTCAATTCTACAGGCTGGAAAAAATGTGGGAAGCCGACATCCCGGCCGACCAGCTGGCCGTCTGACGCATCGCCGCTAAGCCCGCCTGAGGGAATTCATGCGCATCGAAATCTGCGCCGTCGGGCGGCTTCGCGCTGGGCCTGAAAAAACGCTTCTCGATGAATATCTCGCCCGCGCCAATGCCGCCGGGCGCGGGCTCGGCTTGACCTCTCTGTCGCTGATCGAGGTCGAGGAAAAACGCCGTCTCGAAGGCGAAGCTCTGAAAACCGCCGAAGCCGCCTTGCTGAAAAACGCCATGCCGCGCGGCGCTCTTCTTGTCGCGCTCGACGAACGCGGGCGCACCGAGAACAGCGCGACATTTGCGTCCCGTATCGGGCGCTGGCGCGACAGCGGCGTTTCAGATCTCGCTTTCGTCATCGGCGGCGCGGACGGTCTTGCCGCCTCGCTGCGCGAGGAAGCGGGTCATCTCGTCGCCTTCGGTCCCATGACCTGGCCGCATATGCTGGCGCGCGTGATGCTGGCAGAGCAGCTTTACCGCGCCGTTAGCATTCTCGCAGGCCATCCCTATCACCGCGCCTGATGTGAACAACCGTTCGTAAAGCGTGTCCCGCACGCCGCGCTGCGCCGGGAATATCGCTCCGTGAGCGTCGTCCTCATGGACAGGATTCACGCCATCGATTAGTTTCATCTCCGGTGCGTGCATGGCACGCGGTGCCTGGGCTGTCTCAAAAATTATGACCGGTAAGATCGGCGTTCGACCTCTTGTCCTCGTGCTTCTGGACGGTTGGGGCATAAGCGCGGAACGCGAAGCAAACGCACTCGCACAAGCTCGCACGCCGGTCTATGACCGTATCGCGGGCTCCTATGCGCATACGGTTTTAACCGCCTCGGGCGAAGCCGTCGGCCTCGCAGCCGGCAAGCCCGGCAACGTCCAGGCCGGCTACATGACGCTCGGCGCGGGCCGTCCCGTCGAACAGGATATCCTGCGCGTCAACCGCGCCGTTCAAGATGACGGCGCGCATGGTCTCGCCTCCAATCCCGTTCTGCAGAAACTCATTCAACGCGTGCGGCCTCTGGGCGGCGCGGTGCATCTGATCGGCATGGTGTCGCCGGGCGGCGTCGCCGGAAACCAGCATCATCTGGCCGTGCTCGCCGCGATGTTGAGCCACGAAGGCTTGCAGGTCTGGATTCACGGCGTCATGGACGGCATCGATGCGCGCCCGCAAGGTGGCATCGCCTGCCTCGCCGAATTGATGGACGACATTGCCGGCGCCGAACATGCAGGCATCGGCAGCCTGATGGGCCGCGCCTACGCCTTCGACGAAACCGGCGATCCGTCTCTCGTCAAGGCCGCATGGAAAGCGCTGGCCGAAGCCGATGCTCCGCGTGCGGAATACCCTGCCGCCCATCTTGACAAATGTTACGCCAAGGGCGTTAACGACGACCGCATCCCGCCGGTCCTCAGCCAGAATTATCGCGGCATCCGTCGCGACGATGCAATCTTTCTCGTCAATCTGCGCCCCGATATCGGCGTGACGCTGATGCAGGAATTGATGGAATCGGAAATGGGTTCGATGCTGTCGAGCACCGTTTCGCTGACCGAACTCGAAGGCGACGGCCTCGACTGGGTCGAGCCGCTTTTCGCCCGCCAGCCCGTGCCGCTTACCTTAAGCGAGACGCTGTCGCGCGCCGGCCGCACCCAGCTTCTGCTGACCGAAACCGTGGTCGAGAAAAACCTCTCGCTCTTCCTGCGCGGCGGCGTCAACCGCATCTATGAAGGCGAAACCCTGGCGCTGGCCGAAACCCCGCCGCTCGCGAAAATGGAAAAACGTCCCGAACTCGCCGCCGCCGATCTCACCATCGAAGCCCTGAACGCGATCAAGAACGCCGACCGCGACCTCCTCGTCGTCAACTTCGCCAACGTCGCGCTTCTCGGCCGCACCGGCAATATGCGCGCCACCATCGAGGCCGCCGAAGCCATCGACAAATATCTCGGCAAAATCGCCGCTCAAGTCGAAAAGCGCGGCGGCATGCTCGCCATCACCAGCGCCTTCGGCAGGGGCGAGATGATGAACGATCCCGACAGCGGCGAAAGCTGGCGCGGGCCGACGCGCTCCAATATGCCTTTCACCTTGATGGGACCTGGCCTTAACATGGGCGGGACGGCGCTGCGTTTCGGCACGCTGGCCGATGTCGCGCCGACCATCCTCGATCTGATGGGCGTGCCCGTTCCCGAAGCGATGACCGGCCACACGCTGATCGTCGATCCCGAGCGGTCCATGCCCGAGCCGCATCCCGAACGGACGACCAGTGTTCCGGCCTAAACCATTCGCCATCGCCATCTCGCTTGCCGCGCTCGCCATCTGTTCTCTGGCGCAGGCCGAAACCGCCGATCCCTCGAAACTCGAAAGCTTGAAACAGGAACTCGGCACCAGCGTCGAGCGCAAGAAGGCGCTGGAGGCGCAATCCGAAGCCGCAGGCAAGGACGCTGAACTCGTCCGCAGCAAGCTGATCGTGACGGCGGCAAGCGTGCAGGCCCGCGAAGCCGAGGTTTCGGCCTCCGAAACCCGCCTCGACGAATTGAAAACCGCCGAAACCGATCTCTTGGCCCAGCTCGAAAAGCGCCGGGCGAAAATCGCCGAGCTTCTGGTCGCCCTGACCCGCCTCGACCGCAATCCGCCCCCGGCTCTGGCCGTCAAACCCGACGATGCGCTCGGAGCGATCCGTGGCGCGATCCTTCTGGGCGACGCCGTGCCTGCGCTGCGCGCCGAAGCCGCCGATCTGAAAGACCGCCTCGAACAGCTTTCGCGCCTGCGCGAAAGCATTTTGGCCGAACGCACGACCTTGGCTCAAGCCACCGCCTCACTGGAACGTGATCGCTCAAGCCTCGAAAAACTGCTGGCCAACAAGCTCGCCCGCCAGCGGCGCCTCGCCGCCGCCGCCGAAACCGAGGAAGCCCGCGCCACCCGCCTCTCGCGCGAAGCGACCGACCTCACAGACCTCATCGGCCGCCTCGAAAGCGAAGCCGCCGCCCGCCTGCCCCAGAGCCGCCCGGCGCCGGCGCGTCCCGAGCCTGTCCGGCAGCAGGCCGGGAAGACTGACTCATCGCCCAAAACCACCGAAATGGCCCTGCTGACGCCGCCCGAGAGCATGCCGGCCCTGCCTTCGTCACGCCTTTTTTCGCAGGCAAAAGGGCTAATTCGTTTACCCGCGACCGGCATTCTGGTGCGCGGCTTCGGCCAGCCCAACGGGGCTGGCGGATTGACGGAAGGCATGACCATCGCAACACGCCCCGGCGCCCAGGTGATCGCGCCTTTCGACGGTAAAATCGTCTTTGCAGGCCCGTTCCGCCGCTATGGGCAACTCTTGATCATCTCAGTCGGCGAAGGCTACCATGTGCTTCTGGCGGGCATGACAAGGATTAACGGATCGGTGGGTCAAAGCATTCTTGCCGGAGAACCCGTCGGCACCATGGATCAACCTTCCCCCGACGAAAACGCGCCGACCGACCGGAAGAGCGCGACAGGCGCAAGGCCCTCCCTTTATATTGAATTCCGAAAAGACAGCGACCCGATCGACCCTCGACCGTGGCTGATGATGAGTGACAAGAAGGCTCGTGGATAAATGAACAAGTCAGTGCTTGCCGGCTTTGCAGTCGGAACCGTGGTTTCGGCGCTTGCGGTCTTTGCGTTTCAGCCCGGCGGCTTCGAGGGGTCGGCCCATGCCGCAGACAGCGACACCTATAAGCAGCTCAACCTTTTCGGCGACGTCTTCGAGCGCGTCCGCGCCGATTATGTCGAACCGACGGATGACAGCAAGCTGGTCGAGAATGCCATCAACGGCATGCTGACCTCGCTCGATCCGCATTCGAGCTACATGAACCCGAAGAATTTCCGCGACATGCAGGTACAGACGCGCGGCGAGTTCGGCGGCCTCGGCATCGAGGTCACGATGGAAAACGGCGTCGTCAAGGTCGTCACCCCCATCGACGACACGCCAGCAAGCCGCGCCGGCATGCGTCCCAGCGACTACATCACCCATATCGACGCCAAGCCGATCCTCGGCCTGACGCTCAGCGATGCCGTCGACAAGATGCGTGGGCCGGTCAACACCTCGGTCACGTTGACCGTCGTCCGCAAGGGCGTCGATGAACCCTTCGACGTCAAACTCACGCGCGACATCATCACCATCAAGTCGGTGAAATATCACCGCGAAGGCGACATCGGCTATATCCGCATCACCTCCTTCAATGAGCAGACGGGCCAGCTTCTCGACGAAGCAATCCACACACTGCAAAAACAGGTCGGCGCGGGCAAACTCAAGGGCTACATTCTCGATCTGCGTAACAATCCCGGCGGCCTGCTCGATCAGGCGATCGCGGTCAGCGGCGACTTCATCGACGAAGGCGAAATCGTCTCGACGCGTGGCCGTCATCCTGAGGATACGCAGCGCTACAACGCCCGTGGCGGCGACATCACCAGCGGCAAGCCGGTGATCGTTATGGTCAATGGCGGCTCGGCCTCGGCGTCGGAAATCGTTGCCGGCGCGCTGCAAGATCATCGCCGCGCGACGATTCTCGGCACGCGCTCCTTCGGCAAGGGTTCGGTTCAGACGATCATCCCGCTCGGTTCCGACGGCGCGCTGCGCTTGACCACGGCGCGCTATTACACGCCGTCAGGCCATTCGATCCAGGCCAAGGGCATCGAGCCCGACATCCAGGTCGAGCAGAACCCAGATCCGAAAACCAAAAAGCGTCTTCTCATCACCGGCGAAGCCGAACTGCCGGGCCACCTGGCTGCCGAACAGGGCGCCAAGGAAATCGCGGGCTCCGACAGCTTCGTCCCCACGGACAAGAAGGATGACAAGCAGCTTCTCTACGCGATCGACCTGTTGAACGGCGTTCGCAAGGATGCGGCGTTCAAGAGCGCGGCCGCGACAAGCGCCAACTGAGACCCGCATGCGCCACGTGACCGCGAATGGGGGCCGCTCGAGATGACGGGGCTATGCCGGGTAAGGCACTGAACGAGATGGGTCAGAGGAAGCGGCGGCCGAGCGTCCTGGCGCTCGCCGCGCTTCTGATCGCCTGTCTTTATGGCGGCGTCGTCGCCTGGCTTTTCCTCGCCGACAGCCACACCGCCGGCGTTCCCGTCGTCTCGCTTTCGTTGCCGCCGGAGGCTGCGGCGCCCGCGCCCGAGAGGGCCGCCGCCGACAAGCTCCTGCGCAGCGGCAATGAAAATGAACATGTCGCCGCGACGCCGCCCGCGCCCGCGCCCGCGAAAATTCCCGCAGAGGAAGACGCCGGCGCAACCGACAAGCTCAGCCCCGACGAGCAGGCGCTTCTCGACGCCGCCCGCAATGTCGGCGTCCATGACAATAGCGATGATGCAAGCAGCGGCGGCGATGTGAAGATCGTCGGCGCCGAAACCGTTTCGGGCGGCGACGATATCGTGCCCGCCCTCGCCGTCGCGCTAAAGCCGGTGCCCGATCCTGCTCTCGTCGCCCAAGGCCGTCAGGGCCCGCTGCCCATCATCGCCAAGGATGGCCGCAAGCCCTGGAAGGTTTATGCGCGCCCGCTGCCCAAGGGCCTCGCTGCCGGTCCGCGCGTCGCGCTTATCGTCTCCGGCCTTGGCATCAGCGACAGCGCCACGGCCCATGCCATCGAAACCCTGCCACCGGAAGTGACGCTGTCCTTCGCGCCTTACGGCTCCGGTCTTCAGGGCTGGATCGCCAAGGCGCGCGACGCGGGCCATGAAGTTCTCCTCGAATTGCCGATGGAGCCCTTTGGCTATCCGCAGAACGATCCTGGCCCCTACACGTTGCTGACGAGCTTGCAGCCCGCCGAAAACATCTCGCGCCTCGAATGGCTGCTGAGCCGTTTCGCTGGCTATGTAGGCGTGATGAATTATCAGGGCGCCCGCTTTACGAGTTCGACCGCGTCGCTTTCGCCGGTCCTCACCGCCCTGAAGACGCGCGGATTGATGTATGTCGATAATGGCGCTTCGCAGCGCAGCCTTGCGCCGAAACTCGGCACAGATCTTGGCCTGCCCGTCGCACTCGGGAGCCGCACCATCGACCCGGTGCAGAACCCCGACATCATCGACCAGTCATTGACCGCGCTTGAAGCCTCGGCGAAACAATCGGGCTCGGCGCTCGGCGTTGCCTCCGGTTTCCCCGTGACCGTCGATGAAGTGTCACGCTGGGCGGCCACACTGAAAAGCAAAGGCATTGCACTGGTGCCCGCTTCCGCGACCGCGGCAGCGAACTGAACGGATATATCCGATGGCTAAGAAAGACAAAGGCAAGCCGGTCGATCCGGCCTCCCTTCCCTATCGCCCTTGCGTCGGCATCGCGCTGATCAACAAGGATGGCTTCGTCTTTATCGGCAATCGCATCCAGTCGGTCGATATCGGGCCCCTCACCTGGCAGATGCCGCAAGGCGGCATCGACAAGGGCGAAGAGCCCCGCATGGCGGCTCTTCGTGAGCTGAAGGAAGAAACCGGCGTCAGCGCTCACAAAGTCGAGATCGTGGGCGAGATCGACGATTGGCTGACCTACGATCTGCCCGTCGATCTCGTTGGCCTGGCCCTCAAAGGCAAATATCGCGGCCAGAAACAGCGTTGGTTCGCGATGCGCTTTCTCAGCGATAACAGCGATATAGACATCGCCGCCGATGCGCACCAGGAATTCAGCGAGTGGAAATGGGTGCCGCTGGGCGATCTGCCCGGTCTGATCGTCCCTTTCAAGCGTAGCATTTACGAGCGCGTCGTTGCGGAATTCGCGCCGCTCGCGCGACCGCTTTGCTAGCGTCCGCTGGCGGCATCTGGGTAGACTCGATTCTACTTACGAACCTCAAATCTCGGCCATTGGGCTTCGCTCGATATCGCTCTGAAATTTTGGGCATTGCTCTACGGCAATGCGGGAGTAGACTCAGAGCGTGGGCAGCATATTTGTATTTCTATGAACATCCTTCTGGCTGATGACCATCCGTTGTTTACGGACGCAATCGAGCGCCAACTTGCCGCCGCCTATCCAGACGTCGAAATTCACGCGGTCGAGACGCTGACGGCAGCGGCAGCTATCCTCAATCATATAAAGAACATCGACCTCGCCGTGCTCGATTGGGACATGCCGGGCATGCAGGGTCCGGCCTCCATTGAAGCTCTGCGCGCATCTTATCCCGACCTGAAGATCGTCATTCTGTCGGGCCGCATCGACGACGCAACCGTGCATGACGTTCTGTCCCTCGGCGTCAAAGGCTTCATTCCGAAATCGTCGAGCGGCAATGCCATCGTCTCTGCCCTCTCCGTGATCCTCAACGGTGGCACCTATCTGCCGGTCGAAACCGCTTTGTCGCGCGGGCGCGGCTTTGCACCGCCGCCGCCCAAAGCGGCTAGCGGCCCTTCCAGGAGCCTCACCGAACGCGAAATCGAAATCTTGAAGCTGCTGGCCAGCGGTTGCTCCAATAAGGAAATCGCGCGTCAGCTCAGCGTTCAGGAAATCACCGTCAAGATGCATGCGAGTCGCATCTTCGCGAAACTTCGCGTGCGCAATCGCGTGCAGGCCGTCTCGCATGCGCTGAAGGCGGGCTTGCTCACCGAAGAGCATCCGTCACGCTAACGCCGCAATCTCTCAGATATTCGGAATGAGATAATTGACGATGTCGGCGGGTTCGGCATCCGGTCCCAGCGAAATCGCCGCCATCTCGCCAAGCATCGTCGCGACATTGGGATGCGCGGGGAAAGTCGCGCCGACAAGGATCAGCAGATCGACATTCAGGCGCTGCGTCAGCACATCGCGCAGCCGTTGCAGATCTTCGATCGGCAGCGCCGCGCGCGAGGCGCGCAGGATCACGACATGCCGTGTCGGCGAAGCGCGCTCCAGCGTCTCGGCGGCAGCTTGGGCCGAAACGACGCAGATCGCCGCCCGGTCTAGAGCTCCGAACAATATCGCCGCCGCATTGCCCCACTGCATCAGCGGATCGACGATGACAATCCGCGCATCCTCCGGCAACTCGATGTTCCGCACGGCGCTCGCCGTCTCGACCATCGGCAGAAATGCCGAGAAGCGGGTCTCCTTGGTGCGCGCGACTTCCATCGCGCCTTGCCGCCGTTCGACAATGGCGATGGCGAAATTGAGCCCCAGCCCGAGCGCCGTCGGGCGGCGCGCATGAGAAACGAAGGGCTGAAAGAGGCGCGGCGTCTGGTCTTCGGGGAAACCGCCACCGCTATCCGTGACGCTCAGCGCCAGATATCGCCCTTCCGCCAGCATGCCGCGCCGGTAGATGTGATCTTTCTCCGCCGCGATCTTTGCCGCAGACGTCTCGTCGAGAGAAACGCGAATCCGGCCGGATGCGTCACCGATGGCGTCGATGGCGTTGCGCAGCAGGATGAAAAGCACGGCCGAGAACTCGGCCCGCGACACACCCAGCGCCCCGTCCCCGACCGAATGCGTCAGCTCGAAAGCGATGCGCGGCCGCACGAGGCTCGATGCGAGTACGCGGGCGCTCGCCAACGCTTCATCGAGATCGAGATGCCGCAGATCGAGGCTCGAAATATGCGGCAGCAGAGGTTGATTGATGACGACCTGCAAGAGACGCCCGGCAGCGGAAATCTTCGCCGCGATTGCTTCCACCTGTCTAAAATCGTCGGCGACGGTGGGCAGCATTTCCGAAAGGCCGATCACCGCGCCGATATAGTTATTCGCGTCATGCGCAAGCCGTTCGGAAAAGGAGACGACGGCGTTGAGCGCGGCCTCGCTGTCCGAATTTTTATCCGTATCAGGATTATTTGTCTCTGTAGACATGCACCGCCCGCTGGATCAACCCGTCTCTCTCGATGAGAGTCATAATAGACGAGATTCCACAGGCAGTCGGCAGCCCTTTTTGTTTGAGGGATTATTTGCACAGTTCTGGCACAGAGCCGGCCCGGCAAGCGAATATGGTCGGCTGATCGCCCGGCTTGCCGCGATGCGCTAGCCCGCCGTCCGCCATTCCTCGACGGTGTTCAGGATTTTCTCCGTCAATGGCAGCACTTTTTGCTTGAAGGCATAATCTGCATAGTCCCAGCGCGGCGACCGCTTCAGCGCGAAGATCTGCTGAAGTCGCCCGTCTGACTTGCGAATCAGGGCCACAAGCGTCGTCAACCGATCACGGTCTTGCCCCGTCACCTCGGCGCGCAGGGCCCCAAGCATCTCGGGGGCCTTGCGAAACGCGTCGAGCGAGGCTCTCAGCGTGGCGGGCGGCATCGTGTCGCCTGACGGCAGATAGGTGAGAAGCCGCTGCCGGAGGTCGCGCACATTGCCGCGCATCTCCGCCAGCGTTCCGACATGGCCCGCCGCGGGCGCGCCGCTAGCCGTCAGCGTCGATTGCAAAAGCTCATTAAGCAATGCAAGCGCCTGCATCAAAGCTGGATCGACATCTTCCCGATAAAGCCGCAAGCCGGGATACTGGTTTGGCGTCGCGATAATGCCGATCAGCATCCTCTCTTCATTGCGCAGTGCGAGCGTCGTCTTGCGCATTTCGCTCAATTGCAAAAGCTTCTGCCCGTCGGTCCAGGATTTTGAATCACGATCAATAGCAGCTTGCGCGGCATCGCCGACGGCGACGGCCTGCGCCCACTCGGTTTTGAAACCCGGACTTCCGGTCAGCAGATATCCGCGCAATGCGACAAGGCTTGTTTCCTGAGCCGCCGCGAGTTTCGTCAACCGCGCATCCATATCGTCAACGGACTTGTCCGCATTGATTGCCGCCTCGCCACCGGGGCGCGCGACGAACTCGCTTGCCGGGTGAAGCAGCGAATTGCTGCCGGCGACCCACACAGAAAAGACGATTAGCGCCGTCACCTTTAGCAATGAGCTAAAGGCAAAGCGTGCTTTCTTTGGCGTGATGTGCGGAAAGAGGCGATGCGGACGATGCTTCAGCAGCGCGGCAAGTCCGCGCCGACGACGGCGCGGCGACGGATTGCTTCGAGAGATGACACGCTCTTCGACGCGTGGCGGCATTCCATACCGGTCGCGCCAATATTGTTCGTTGGTCTTTGCTTGCATGATGGGCCGCACTTTCGCCGCTTCGGCTGGTTTCTCGTCGTACCCATAACGAAGAAGCTAACCGAAACGCACCGAGAGAAATGTGGATTTTCGTGTCAGGTGTGGTCTATCGCGAATCATAATGTCGGTAATTGTCCGATTGACCGGATGTAGCCAAGCGCTGCCGAATTTCAGACACAATCTCCGCTCTATTAATATGGATTAGGGTGGGTGCGGATCAATTGGTGCCTGTCATGCCCGACAACTATCGAGTACCGAAAATCGATGCCGCTTTGTTGAAGGCCCCTCATCCGCGCACCGGTTCGAGCACGGTGCCTTCATGCGTATGATCCGTCGTCATCTCTTCTCCCTCGCGCTCGGTCTGGTCAGTTTGATTGCGCTGCTCCTCGGCTCTGGCCAATTGGCGCAGGCCTTGAAGCCGCACGGTCCCCATGCGATTGCCGTCCAGGCGGATAACGGCGCCGGTGCCCCGGAGATAGCAAATTTCAATCTGGGCGACTGTCTGCGCGAAACGGATCGCCGCGCCTGGCCGCAAGCCTATGCGCTCATCTGCACCGAATTGAGTGCCGCTGGTATCGATGAGCCCGCCGCGCCGCGCGGCGCGCTACGCCCTGCAAAAAGGCAATCCGCGCTGCCCGCACAACCCCAGGCGGAGAAAATCGAGACCGCGCGCGCTGAAATCGTGCCGCCAATCCCCATTGCTCGTCCAGCGCGAAGTTCCGCACCCCGCCTTGCCGCCGCGCCGCCTCTGAAGCAGACCGCTGCCCTCATCGCGCCCCCACTCCCCGCCTGCCTGATCGATGAACAAGGCGGCACGACCATGCTCGACGCGCCCCGCCGCAAGCTGCCGCCACAAATCGTGTCACAAAGGGCTCGCGGGCGCACGGTGGGCGTCGCCCTTCTCGTGCCCGCCGCGTGCGGCGTCAAAAGTCCGCTGAAGGCGAAGGTACTCTATGCCGGAGACTTCAAGGGCTATCGCGGCGTGGTAATTTTGGGATTGACGTCCAAGCGTCGCCTCATCGTCGCCGGCCTCGGTGCCCTACGCGTCAAACGTGGCGACATGGTGGAACGCGGCGCTATTCTCGGCGCAACGCTCGCGATGGGGGCGCCTGCGCTCGTCACTGCCTTCAATGCCGACATGAACCGCGAGCGCTCGCTGCTTTTCTTCGATCTGCGCAGCGCCAGCGGTGCGAGCAAGGATGTTTACTGGCTGGCGGACGCGAGCTGAGGGCAATCAGATGCCGGCCCGCGCCAGACGCCAGACGCGCACGCGCCAGAAGGCCCAGACGCCCGAGGCGGCAAGCCGCATGATGAGCCCATGCGGCGCAAGTCCGATGGCCTTGCCGACCATGGCGACCAATCTGTCCGTATGCTGACGGCGATAAAGTCCGAGCGCCCGCTTTTCGTAAGCTCTGGCAAAGCGCGCCCGGTCGTAGGCGATCTCGTCGTCCGCCGCCGTATTCGCAGCGTAATAGGCGTAAGACAGTTCGTCGTCGTCGGCTTCCGAAACGCGCCCGATGGCGATGCGCGCCCGCGCAAAGCGCGACGGCAGCTCCTCGTCGAGATCCTTGAACTGCTCATAGAAAAGCTTGTAATGGCGAAATTCGTCGGCGGCGATATTGGCTGCGATCTGTTTCAGCACCGGCTCTTCGGTCGCGTCCTTGATGGCGGTGTAATAGGAGGACGTGCCGCTCTCGACCACGCAACGCGCGACGAGTTCGCCCGCCCGGCTGCCGCGCACCGATTGCATCGCTTCGACCGGAATGGAATAGCCTGCCTGAAAGCGCTTGAAGGCGGCGTCGAAGTTGAAGCTCGGATCGGCAAGCTCCGCCCATCGCGCCAGTGCCTGACCGTGCTGCGCTTCTTCCGCGCCCCAGCGTTTGAGAAGGGCTTTCACATCGAGCCGGTCGGAGAACACATTGCTGAGATAGGCGACATAGTCGGGCGCGTTGAACTCGACCATGGCTGCGGCTTTCACCGCGCACAGGATATCGGCATCGACCTTTGAGGGGTCGAAGTCGGTCCATTTAATATCGTCCAGCGTCCAGTGGCGGCTCATATCCTACCCGTAACCCGGCTCCTCGAAGTCTGCCAAGATGACAATTATATCGCAACGCCCCCAATGGGTTAAGGTTGCAACACGCGCCATAAAAGCGCAGTACGCCGATTAAAAACAAAAGGCGGCGTTCCGTGGAACGCCGCCTGATTTGTCAATAAACCGTGTGATTTACAGAGACTGGCGAAGCAGCTTCAGGTGATCGAGCTTTTCCTGCGCCTTGAGCTTCGTCTCGTCGCTTTTGGCGTCGTTGACATCTTCCTGCGCATCGGCAATTTCACTGTCGAGCGCCGCGCCGTCGAGCTCGGCCAACGGGATCGCATTCTCGGCGAGAATGGTGAGCCCCGCAGGCGTCACTTCGGCAAAGCCGCCGCGCACGAAAATGCGCTGCTGCGGACGGCCCGCATCATCGACATTGATGACGCCGGGACGCAGCACAGCCATGACCGGCGCATGACCCGCCAGCACGCCGAAGTCGCCTTCGGAGCCGGGCACGGTCACCATGTCGACATTCTCCGAAAGGAGAAGCCGTTCCGGCGACACGAGGTCGAAGTGAAGCTTGTCAGCCATAAATCCTTACCCGACCTTGCTTAAGCAGCTTCCGACGCGAGACGTTCGGCCTTCTTGATCGCATCTTCGATCGTGCCGACCATGTAGAAGGCGGCTTCCGGCAGATGATCGTAGTCGCCGTTGCAAAGACCCTTGAAGCCTTTGATCGTGTCCTTGATATCGACGAGGACACCCGGCGAACCGGTGAAGACTTCGGCGACGAAGAAAGGCTGCGACAGGAAGCGCTCGATCTTGCGCGCGCGGGCAACCGCCAGCTTGTCTTCTTCGGAAAGCTCATCCATGCCGAGAATGGCGATGATGTCCTGAAGCGACTTGTAGCGCTGAAGAATTTCCTGAACCTGACGCGCCGTGTCGTAGTGCTCCTGACCGACAACGCGGGGTTCGAGAATGCGGCTCGTCGAGTCGAGCGGATCCACGGCGGGATAAATGCCCTTTTCCGAAATCGCGCGATTGAGAACCGTCGTCGCGTCCAAGTGAGCGAAGGATGCGGCGGGCGCCGGGTCGGTCAAGTCGTCGGCGGGCACGTAAATGGCCTGCACGGACGTGATCGAACCCTTGGTCGTCGTGGTGATGCGTTCCTGCAGCGCGCCCATGTCGGTCGCGAGCGTCGGCTGATAACCCACGGCGCTCGGAATACGGCCGAGAAGAGCCGACACCTCAGAACCCGCCTGCGTGAAGCGGAAAATATTATCGACGAAGAACAGAACGTCCTGGCCCTTGTCGCGGAAATGTTCAGCAACGGTGAGGCCCGTGAGCGCGACGCGGGCGCGGGCTCCCGGCGGCTCATTCATCTGGCCGAATACGAGGGCGCATTTCGAACCGGTCGTATCGCCGTTGTTCTCGTGCGGGTCCTTGTTCACGCCGGACTCGATCATCTCGTGATAGAGGTCGTTGCCTTCGCGCGTGCGTTCGCCGACACCGGCGAACACCGAATAGCCGCCATGGGCTTTCGCGATGTTGTTGATGAGTTCCTGAATGAGAACCGTCTTGCCGACGCCGGCACCGCCGAACAGGCCGATCTTGCCGCCGCGCGCATAAGGCGCGAGCAGATCGACGACCTTGATGCCCGTGACGAGCATTTCGGCTTCCGTCGACTGTTCGACGAAGGCGGGCGCATCCTGATGGATTTCGCGGCGCGTTTCGAACTTCACCGGACCGGCTTCGTCCACCGGCTCGCCGATGACGTTGATGATGCGGCCGAGCGTACCTTCACCGACCGGCACCGAGATGGCCGTGCCCGTGTCGCGCACTTCGTCGCCGCGCGTCAGGCCTTCAGTCGTGTCCATGGCGATGGCGCGAACCGTGTTCTCGCCCAGATGCTGCGCCACTTCGAGAACCAGACGCTGACCGTTATTGGTCGTCTCCAGCGCATTCAGAATGGCGGGCAGATTGTCGGGGAACTCGACGTCCACGACGGCGCCGATGACTTGGGCGATCTTGCCGACTGCGTTGCTCATGGCATTATCCTTCATCTTCCCCGCGAGGGGCGTATCTTTAGAGGGCTTCAGCGCCCGAAATGATTTCGATCAGTTCTTTGGTGATCATCGCCTGACGCGAACGGTTGTAGGTGATCTGCAGCTTCTTGATCATCTCGCCCGCGTTGCGCGTCGCATTGTCCATCGCCGACATCTTGGCGCCGAATTCGCCCGCGACGTTTTCGAGAAGCGCCTTGAAAATCTGCACCGCCAGATTGCGCGGCAGCAAATCTTTCAGAATATCCGCTTCGTCGGGTTCGTATTCGTAAACCGCGCCGCCGAGATCGATGCTGGCATCGTTCGCCGCCGGAACGCTCGCCGGAATGAGCTGCTGCGCCGTCGGAATCTGCGTCACGACATTGACGAAGCGCGAGAAGAAGAGCGTCGCCACATCGAATTCGCCAAGCTCGAAACGCGCCAACACGTCCTGCGCAATCTCTTCAGCCTGCGCGAAACCGATCTGGCGGATGCCCGTGAACTCATAGGACTTCACGATCTTGTCGCCGAAGAGACGCTTCAGCGTGTCGCGGCCCTTGCGGCCGACGGTGAGAAGCTTCACCGTCTTGCCTTCGCGCTGCAGCTTGTAGATGTGCTCGCGCGCCAGCCGCGCGATCGACGAATTGAAACCGCCGCAAAGTCCGCGGTCAGCCGTCGCGACGATCACGAGATGCACCTGGTCGCTGCCCGTGCCCGCCAACAAAGCGGGCGCACCCGCGCCGCCGGACATGCCGGCTGCGAGGTTGGCCAGAACGCGATCCATCCGCGTCGCATAAGGCCGCGCGGCTTCGGCGGCCTCCTGCGCACGGCGCAGCTTCGCCGCCGCAACCATTTGCATGGCTTTGGTGATCTTCTGCGTCGCTTTCACGCTTGCGATGCGGTTTCTAAGGTCTTTGAGGCTCGCCATTCGCCTTACCTAGTTTCCTTCGGATCAGCTCAGGCAAATGCCTTGGAGAAGTTTTCGACCGCCGCCTTGAGCTTGGCTTCCGTATCGTTGGAAAGCGCTTTCTCGGCGCGGATCGCGTCGAGAATGCCCATGTGGCTCGTCCGCACGTTGCGCAGGAACTCTTCCTCGAAACGACCGACATCGGAGACGGGCAGCTTGTCGAGATAGCCGTTCACACCGGCATAGATCACGACGACCTGTTCTTCGATCTTCAGCGGCGAGAATTGCTTCTGCTTCAGAAGTTCGGTGAGGCGCGCGCCACGATTGAGCAAACGCTGCGTGGCCGCATCGAGATCGGAACCGAACTGCGCGAAGGCCGCCATTTCGCGGTACTGCGCGAGCTCGCCTTTGATCTTGCCGGCAACCTGCTTCATCGCCTTGATTTGGGCCGAGGAGCCCACACGCGACACCGACAGACCGACGTTCACCGCCGGACGGATGCCTTGATAGAAGAGATCCGTTTCCAGGAAGATCTGGCCGTCGGTGATCGAAATCACGTTGGTCGGAATATAGGCCGACACGTCGTTCGCCTGCGTCTCGATGATCGGCAGAGCGGTCAGCGAGCCCTTGCCGTTTTCGTCATTGAGCTTCGCGGCGCGCTCGAGCAGACGGGAATGGAGATAGAAGACGTCGCCCGGATAGGCTTCGCGTCCCGGCGGACGGCGCAGCAGCAGCGACATCTGGCGATAGGCGACCGCCTGCTTGGACAGATCGTCATAGACGACGAGGGCGTGCATGCCGTTGTCGCGGAAATATTCGCCCATCGTGCAACCGGCGAACGGCGCCAGGAACTGCAGCGGCGCGGGCTCGGAAGCCGTCGCGGCGACGATGATCGTGTATTGCAGCGCGCCGTTTTCTTCCAGCGTCTTGACGATCTGCGCGACCGTCGAACGCTTCTGGCCGATGGCGACATAGATGCAATAAAGCTTCTGGCCTTCGTCAGTGCCCTGATTGAGGGGCTTCTGATTGAGGATCGCGTCGATGGCGATGGCCGTCTTGCCGGTCTGACGGTCACCGATAATCAGCTCGCGCTGGCCGCGGCCGATCGGGATCAGAGCGTCGATGGCCTTGAGGCCCGTCTGCATCGGCTCATGCACCGACTTGCGGGGAATGATGCCCGGCGCCTTGACGTCCACGCGGCGGCGTTCATCCGAAACGATCGGGCCCTTGCCGTCGATGGGATTGCCGAGCGGATCGACGACGCGGCCGAGAAGGCCCTTGCCCACCGGCACGTCCACGATCGACCCGGTGCGCTTTACCGTGTCGCCTTCTTTAATGTCGCGGTCGTTACCGAAAATAACGATACCGACATTGTCGCTTTCGAGGTTCAGCGCCATGCCGCGCACGCCGCCGGGAAACTCGACCATTTCGCCCGCCTGGACGTTGTCGAGACCGTAAACGCGAGCGATACCGTCACCGACGGAAAGCACCTGGCCGATCTCCGATACCTGCGCATCCGCGCCGAAACCTTTGATCTGCTGCTTGAGGATTGCGGAAATTTCCGCAGCCTGAATGTCCATCAGGAGGCCTCTTTCATGGCAATCTTAAGAGATGAGAGTTTGGTCTTGAGAGACGAATCGATCATCCGGCTCCCGACCTTGACTATGAGCCCACCAAGGAGCCCGGCGTCGACTTTGGCATTGATCTGAACATCGCGGCCCGTCGCGGTCTTGAGCGACTGCTTGAGGCTTGCGAGCTGCGCATCCGACAAGGGATGCGCGGACGTGACGTCGGCCGACATCTCGCCGCGCTTGACCGCCAACAGGCGATTGAAGCCCGTGATCATGTCGGGCAGCGCGAAGAGGCGGCGATTGCGAATGACGAGGCCGGTGAAGTTGGCGACAAGGCCCTTGACGCCCGCGCGATCGAGGATCGCGGCAAAAGCCTTGCCCTGTTCGTCGGCGCCGAAAACCGGGCTCAGAACGACGCGACGCAGATCGTCGCTCTCATTGATGAGAGAGCGGATGCGGGCAAGATCGCTCGCGACGGCGTCCAGCTGCCCTTCGCTTTCGGCAAGCTCAAAGAGCGCCGTAGCGTAACGACCAGCCATGCCTGAAACGTGATGTTCGGATGCCAAATTGAGGCTCGCCTGAGTTTCCGTGGAAATCACCACACCGGTCGAAAGTCCGATGCGCCAACTACTTGAAATCGTTAGCTTATTTTAGCCGCAGGGAACCTCTGTCAGCCCGCTGTCCCCGAGGCCGGGCGTTAGGTAACACATGGGCTAGGGCAGTGCAATAACGTCTCCCGACAAATGGCGGAGATGCGGCATTTTGGGCCATAACCCGCATATTTGGCTCACAAGAAACTATAGGGATCTATATCCACGGAGACACGCACCGCGCCCGGCACCTTCAAAGGCCCGAGCCAGGCTTGCATGTAAGCCTGGATATTGACGTTGCGGCCGGTCTTGACGAGGAAGCGCAGCCGCGTCCGTCCGCGCAGCAGCGCCAAAGGCGCAGGCGCAGGTCCCAGAACCGCGACGTTCTCGGCGTTCGGCGCGGCCCGCGCAAGCTCCCGCGCCCATTTCTGCGCGAGATTGGCGTTGTCGGATGAGACGACGACACCGGCAAGCCGTCCGAAAGGCGGCAGCGCCACCCGCTCTCGCGCTTCGGATTCGCGCTTTAAAAACGCATCCCGGTCGCCCGCGACCAACGCCCGCATCACCGTATGTTCGGGCATATAGGTCTGGAGATAGACGCGACCCTTGCGCTCCGCCCGCCCCGCCCGTCCCGCCACCTGTTGTAAAAGCTGAAACGTCCGCTCGGCCGCACGCAGATCGCCGTTCTCCAGTCCGAGATCGGCATCGACGACGCCAACCACGGTGAGCCACGGAAAATGATGCCCTTTGGCGACGATCTGAGTCCCGATGATGATGTCGATCTCGCGCGCGCCGATGGCCCGGAAGGCTTCTTCATGGCTCAGCGGCCCGCGCAGATTGTCGCTTGAAAGCACCGACACCCGCGCTTGGGGAAAAAGCTCCGCCACTTCTTCCGCAATGCGCTCGACACCCGGCCCGCAGGCGATCAGCGAATCCTCCGCGCCGCAAGACGGACAAGCCTTGGGCACCGGCGCCGTATAGCCGCAATGATGGCAGACAAGCTCGCGCCGAAAGCGATGCTCGACCAGCCAGGCCGTGCATTGCGGACATTCGATCCTATGCCCGCAGGTTCTGCACAAGGTCAGCGGCGCATAACCGCGCCGGTTGAGAAACAGCATCGACTGTTCGCCTGCCGCATAGGCAGCGGCGATTTCGGCAACGAGCTTCGGCGCAAGCCAGCGTCCGCGCTCCGGCGGATCGTCGCGCATGTCGATGGCGGCGATCGATGGCATCTCGGCGACACCGTGCCGTTCCGCGAGCGCCACGCGCTCATAACGCCCCTGCTCGACATTGACGACGGTCTCAAGCGACGGCGTCGCCGAACTCAGGATGATCGGAAAATGTCCAAGCGAGGCCCGCACCACCGCCATATCCCGCGCATGATAGGAAACGCCCTCATCCTGCTTGAACGCGGCCTCATGCTCCTCATCGACGACGATGAGCCCCAATTCATTGAATGGCAGAAACAATGCCGAGCGCGCGCCGACGAGAACGCGCGCGCGCCCTTCCGCCACGCCGCGCCAGACGCGCGTCCGCTCGCGCGTCGACAATTCCGAATGCCATTCGGCGGGACGCTCCCCGAAACGCGCTTCGAAGCGATCGAGAAACTGGCTCGTCAGTGCGATTTCCGGCAGCAGGATCAGCGCCTGACGCCCGCGCGCCAGCGTCTCCGCCACGGCTTCAAAATAAACCTCTGTTTTTCCTGACCCCGTCACCCCATCTAAAAGCAAGGCCGAGAAATCTTCCGACGCCACCCGCGCGCGCAAAACCGCAGCCGCTTCTTCCTGCGCCGCCGAAAGAGATTTGCCTGCGCTGCTGAAATCAATGTCGGGAAACGCCGCCTCGACCGGCAGTTCGACCGGAACCAGCGCGCCCGCCTCGATCAGTCCGCGCACCACGCCGTCCGACACGCCCGCTTCTTCGGCCAGCTCGCGTGTCGTGCGCGCAAATTGATCCGTCGCGGTTTCAACAACGCGCAGCCGCGCAGGCGTCATTCGCGCCGGCCGCGCATCGGCGAGCCGATAGGCGATCCGCATTCGTGCCGGTTCCAATGCGCCCGGTGCACGTATCGCGAGTCTAAGTACGGAACCACGCGGAGAAAGCGTGTATCCCGCCATCCAGTCGACAAATCGCCGCGACGCTTCAGGCATCGCAGGCACGTCGAGCACTTCAAGAATAGGTTTGAGCCGTTTTTGATCGAACGCGCCCGAGCCTTCGCCCCAGACGACGCCGAGAATCTGCTGCGCCCCGAGCGGCACAATCACATAGGCGCCCGGCTCCACGATTAACCCGTCAGGAACCTCGTAGTCGTAAGGTTCGGGAAGGGCGAGCGGAATGAGAACGCTGACGCTTTTCTTGGATCGGTTAACGGACATCGCACCCCAAAGGGCCGTAATTCAAAGCCGAACGGATAGTGTAACCTCTAATAAAGCAAGCGAACCATCGGCGCTTGCAAGGGAATGCGGGAGACGTCAAAAGGGCGAACCTCGCAGGCGGAAAAAGACCAGAGAAAAGATCAGTTGCGCTATGCGGTCTTGTAGATTGTCATACGCTTCCCGGACCGCAAATAAGAAGAGTTAAGAGCCGCCCATGAAATTCTTCGTCGATACAGCCGACATCGCCGACATCAAGGACCTGGCTTCGACCGGACTTCTGGATGGCGTCACCACCAACCCTTCGCTGATCGCGAAATCGGGCCGCAACTTTCTCGAAGTCGTCGCCGAAATCTGCAGCACGGTCGAAGGCCCGGTCAGCGCCGAAGTGACCGCGCTCGATGCCGAGACGATGCTGAAGGAAGGCCGCAAACTCGCGAAGCTCGCCAAGAACATCGCCGTCAAGGTGCCGCTTACCTGGGATGGGCTCAAGACCTGCAAGGTTCTGACGGGCGAGGGCACGATGGTGAACGTCACCCTCTGCTTCTCGGCCAACCAGGCGCTGCTCGCCGCCAAGGCGGGCGCGACTTTCATTTCGCCCTTCATCGGCCGTCTCGACGATATCAACCTCGACGGCATGGAACTCATCCACGAGATTCGCACCATCTACGACAATTACGACTTCAAGACCGAAATTCTCGCCGCTTCGATCCGCACCGCCAACCACGTGAAAGATGTGGCGATGCTGGGCGCCGATGTGGCCACCGTGCCGCCGGCCGTGTTGCACGGTCTGGCAAGCCACCCTCTGACCGACAAGGGGCTCGAACAGTTCCTCGCCGATTGGAAAAAGACCGGACAGAAAATTCTCTAAAGCATGACCGCGAAAAGTGCCTGCCTTTAACTTCAAGGATGTGGTTTTCCGGCAAGATCATGCTCAAGTCATAATTCCTGCAAGGGGCTAGTTAATGAGTCAGTTCAACGATCGGAACGAAATCGCGCAGATCAGAGAATCCGCACCCAGCCTCTCCGCGGGCGAGGTGCGCGCCTTCCTGCTTCAGCATCCCGATTTCGTCGCCAGCGACGCCGATCTCCTCGCGGCCATCTTGCCCGCGCGCGATGACGGCGCGAATGTCGTCGATATGCAGCATTTCGTTATCGGCAAATTGCAGCGTCAGGTCCGCACGCTGCGCGACATCCAGTCCGATCTCATCGAAGCTTCTTCGCTGAACTCTCTGGCGCGCGAACAGGTTCACGCCGCCGCGCTCGCCATGCTCGATGCGCAGAGCTTTGAAGCCTTCGTCGCTTACGTCACGGAACCGCAGGGCCTCGCCGCGACGCTCGGCCTCGGCGCCGCTTCGATCTGCATTGAAGCCGTGACCAATAATGCCGATGCGACCGGCGTGCGCATTCTCGAACTCGGCGGCGTTACCCGCATGATGGGTGGCGACCTTCCCTATCGTCTCGTCGACAATGTGCGCGGCAGCCGCGGCCTTTATGGTGCACAAGCCGACAGCGTCCAGTCGGAAGCCTTGGTGCGTCTCGACTTCTCGCGCGTCACCCCGCCCGGCCTTCTTGCACTTGGTGGCGCGAACGCCGAGCAGTTCCATCCCGATCAGGCCGCCGACCTTCTCGAATTCCTCGCCCGGATCGTCGAACGCTGCGTCCGTCTATGGCTGGACCTGCCGCCGCAGAAGTGAATATTGCGCCAAGCCCCGACGAGGCGGCAGCCTCGATCGCGGCAGCGGGCGATGTGCGCGCCGAAATCCGCAAATGGTATGGCCATCTTCTGGGCGAAAAGCGTTCCTCGCCTTTGACGCTCATCGCCTATCACCGCGACGTCGCCGGCTTTTTCGATTTTCTCTGCGATCATCTGGGCGGCCCCGCCGATCTCGGCGCACTGGCGAAATTGCAGATCCGCGATTTCCGCGCCTTCCTCACCCATCGCCGAAATGACGGGCTGACGAGCCGCAGCCTCGCCCGCAATCTTTCAAGCGTCCGCTCCTTCTTCCGCTTTCTGGATCGGGCCAATATCGTTTCCAACGCGGCGCTGAAAGCCTTGCGCACGCCGAAGATTCCGCACGGCATCCCCAAACCCGTCGCCGAAAACGCCGCCCGCGCCATGATCGCCGAAGCCGGTGAGATCGAAAGCGCGCCCTGGATCGCCGCCCGCGATGCCGCGATCCTGACTTTGCTTTACGGCTGCGGCCTCCGCATCTCGGAAGCTCTCGGCCTCAACCGCAACGACGCACCGCTGCCCGACGTCATACGCATTATCGGCAAGGGCCAGAAGGAACGCCTCGTTCCGGTGCTTCCCATCACGCGCGATGCCGTGAACGAATATCTGGCGCTCTGCCCCTTCGGTCTTGAACCCGCCGACCCGCTTTTCGTCGGCGCGCGGGGCAAGCGCATCGACCAGCGTATCGTCCGTGGCCTCGTGATCAAACTCCGCGGCCGCCTTCAGCTCGCAGATACCGTCACGCCCCACGCCTTCCGCCACAGCTTCGCGACGCATCTATTGGCGGCAGGCGGCGACCTCCGCGCGATCCAGGAATTGCTCGGTCACGCCAGCCTCTCGACCACGCAGATGTACACGGAAGTCGAAAGCCAGCGCCTGCTGGATATTTACGACAAGGCGCATCCAAGGTCGGGGCACTAAAGCCCACGCCAAAAACAACCGTCGCCCCGGCCTTGTGCGGGGTCCAGTAGCCGCTCGCTCGGAATGTGACGTTCTGGATTCCGGCACGAGGCCGTATGACATCAGGGGATGGAGCGAAGCAGCTGCTTCCCTCACATATGGATCGGCAGCCCCGTCACGGCGAGCGCCGCTTCCTTCACAGCTTCCGACAGTGTCGGATGCGCAAAGCACATGCGCGCGATGTCTTCGGAAGAGCCTGAGAATTCCATCGCGACGACGGCTTCCTGAATAAGTTCGCCCGCATTCGCGCCGATGATGTGAACGCCAAGCACGCGGTCAGTCGTCTTGTCCGCGAGGATTTTGACGAAGCCTTCGGTCGTCTTGTTGGCTTTCGCGCGCCCGTTCGCGGTGAACGGAAACTTGCCCGCGTTGTATTCGACGCCGTCCGCCTTCAACTGTTCCTCCGTCTTGCCGACGGATGCGACTTCCGGCCCGGTGTAAACGACGGCGGGAATGACCTCGTAATTGACATGGCCATAGTGACCGGCAAGCCGCTCGGCCAGCGCCACGCCTTCTTCCATCGCCTTATGCGCCAGCATCGGTCCGGCAATCACATCGCCGATCGCATAGATGCCATCGATACTGGTTTTCAATTCCGCATCGACTTCGACGCGGCCTCGCTTGTCGGTCTTGACGCCAACAGCTTCGAGACCGAGCCCTTGTGTATAGGCGACGCGCCCGACCGCGACGAGCACGGCGTCGGCTTCAAGCATCTGCGCCTCGCCACCCGCCGCCGGTTCGACCGTGACATTGAGCCCGGCCTTGGTCTTTTCGACCTTCGTCACCTTCGAGCCGAGCTTGAAATCGAAGCCCTGCTTTTTCAGGATGCGTGTGAAATTCTTGACGACCTCGCCATCCATGCCCGGCAGGATCGCGTCGAGGAACTCAACCACCGTCACCTTCGAACCGAGCCGTCCCCATACCGAGCCAAGCTCAAGCCCGATGACGCCGCCGCCGATGATGAGCAACCGCTCCGGCACTTTCTCGAAAGTCAGCGCGCCGGTCGATGAGACGACGGTCTTCTCGTCGATCTCGATACCCGGCAGCCGCGCCACATCCGAACCCGTGGCGATAACGATGGTCTTGGCCTCAAGCACGCGGTCGCCGACTTGCACCTTGCCGGGCGCGGCAATGACGCCGAGACCCTTCACCCATTCGATCTTGTTCTTCTTGTAGAGGAACTCGATGCCCTTGGTGTTGCCGTCAATGGCTTCCTGCTTGAAGGACAGCATCTGCGGCAGGTTGAGCTTCGGCGTACCGACCTCAATGCCCATATCGGGAAAGGCATGCGTCACTTCCGCGAAAAGCTCGGACGCATGCAGCAGCGCCTTCGACGGAATGCAGCCGATATTGAGACAGGTGCCGCCAAGCGTCGAATTTTTTTCCACGCAGGCGACAGAGAGCCCGAGCTGCGCCGCCTTGATCGCGCATTCATAACCGCCGGGGCCCGAACCGATTACCACAAGGTCGAATGAGTCAGCCATTGGGTTCAGCCCTTTCGTTTATCATGCCAGTTCCATCAACGTCATGGCCCGGCTTGTCCGGGCCATCCACGTCTTGACTGCGTACACCGGAAGAAAGACGTGGATGACCCGCATAAAGCGGATCATGACGAACGGAGTGACTAAATGTTCCGCCCGTCTTGCATCACAAATCCAGCAACAGGCGCTGCGGGTCTTCGAGCGATTCCTTGACGCGCACGAGGAAAGTCACGGCCTCGCGTCCGTCGACGATGCGGTGATCGTAGGAAAGCGCCAGATACATCATCGGACGGATCACGATCTGTCCGTTGACGACCATCGGGCGGTCCTGAATCTTGTGCATGCCGAGCACGCCCGACTGCGGCGCGTTGAGGATCGGCGTCGACATCAGTGAGCCATAGACGCCGCCGTTCGAAATCGTGAACGTGCCGCCTTGCAATTCTTCGAGCTTCAGCTGCCCGTCGCGGGCGCGCTTGCCGAAATCATTGATGCCTTTCTCGATGTCGGCGAGCGAGAGCGACTGCGCCTCGCGCAGCACCGGCACGATAAGCCCGCGCTCGGTCGAAACCGCGATGCCCATGTTGCAGTAATTCTTATAGACGAGGTCGTCGCCGTCGATTTCGGCATTGACCGCCGGAATGTCGTGCAGCGCCGCGATGCAGGCTTTCACAAAAAAGCCCATGAAGCCGAGACGCACGCCGTGCTTCTTTTCAAACACGTCCTTGTAATGCGTCCGCAAGCCCATGATCGCGGTCATGTCCACCTCGTTGAAGGTGGTGAGCATGGCGGCCGTGTTCTGCGCTTCCTTCAGCCGCGTTGCGATGGTCTTGCGCAGACGTGTCATGCGCACGCGCTCTTCGCGCGCCGCATCCTGTGCGGGCACTGGGGCGCGCACCTGAACCGGCGCGGCGATCTGCGCCTGGGGCCTGGCTGCGGCTTCAAGCGCGTCGCCCTTGGTCAGGCGTCCATCCTTGCCCGTGCCTTCGATCTTTGCAGCGTCGAGGCTGTTCTCCTCGACGACGCGGCGCACGGCAGGCGCGAGCGCGGCGTCAGCGGCTTTCGCCGGAGCGGCGGCAGGCTTCGGCGCGGCAGGCGCAGGAGTTGGCGCCGGTGCGGGAGCCGCCGCCTTCGGCGTTTCGGCTTTCTTCGGCTCTTCCTTCTTCGCGGCGGGCTTTCCGGCAGCGGCTTTACCCGCGCCTTCGCCGATCGAGGCGAGGATCGCGCCGATCGTCACCGTCTCGCCGCTTTTCACCAGAATTTCCGACAGCACGCCCGAGGCGGGCGCGGGCACTTCGACCGTCACCTTGTCGGTTTCAAGCTCGACCAGTGGCTCATCGACCGTCACCGCATCGCCCGGCTGCTTGAACCATTGCGCGACGGTCGCTTCCGTCACGGATTCGCCAAGGGCTGGTACTTTGACTTCGGTCGCCATGCTCATTCGCCTTTCAGAGATAAATCAATCGACCTTCAGCGCATCCGACAGAAGCTGGTTGAGCTGCTGCACATGCTTGCTCATCAGACCCACGGCCGTCGCCGCCGATGACGGACGCCCGGCATAGCGGGCGCGGCGATAACGCGCGCCAACCTGATCGAGCACCCATTCGATATTGGGCTCCATGAATTGCCACGCACCCATGTTCTTGGGCTCTTCCTGGCACCAGACGATCTCCGCCTGCGGGAAGCGCAGAAGTTCGGTCATCAGCGACTTCGCCGGGAACGGGTAAAGCTGTTCGACGCGCATCAGATAAATGTCGTTGATCTCGCGCTTCTCGCGTTCCTCATAGAGGTCGTAATAGACCTTGCCCGTGCACATGACGACGCGCTTGATCTTGTCGTCGCTGACGAGCTTGATCTTCTCGCCCTTCAGCATCTGCGCATCGTCCCAAAGCACGCGATGGAACGTCGAGCTGAGCCCGAATTCCTCAAGCTTCGAATGCACGCGCTTGTGACGCAGCAAGGACTTCGGCGTCATGATGATCAGCGGCTTGCGGAATTTCCGGTGCATCTGACGGCGCAGCACATGGAAATAATTCATCGGCGTTGTGCAATTGACGACCTGCATGTTGTCTTCCGCGCACATCTGCAGATAGCGCTCGAGACGCGCCGACGAATGCTCCGGCCCCGCGCCTTCATAGCCATGCGGCAGCAGCATCACCAGGCCGCACATGCGCAGCCACTTGCGTTCGCCGCTTGAGATGAACTGATCGACCACCACCTGCGCGCCATTGGCGAAGTCGCCATATTGCGCTTCCCAGAGCGTCAGCGCATTGGGTTCGGCGAGGCTGTAGCCATATTCAAAACCCAGCACCGCGTTTTCCGACAGCATCGAATTGATGACTTCGTACTGCGCCTGATTTTCCGCGACGTGATTGAGCGGAATATAGCGGTCCTCGGTCTCCTGATCGTTCAGCACCGAATGGCGTTGCACGAACGTGCCGCGCTCGGAATCCTGACCCGACAGGCGCACCTTGAAGCCTTCGTTGAGCAGCGTGCCGAAAGCCAGCGCCTCCGCCATGCCCCAATCGATCCCTTCACCGGTCTCGATCATCTTGCGGCGGTTATCCATGAACCGCTGAATGGTCTTGTGGATGTTGAAGCCTTCGGGCACTTCCGAAAGCTTCATGCCCACCTTACGCAGAATCTCGATATCGACGCCCGTCTCGCCGCGTTGCGCCTCGCCCTCGGCGCGGCCCAGTCCGGCCCAGCGTCCATCGAGCCAATCGGCCTTGTTGGGGCGGAAACCATTCGACGCTTCATATTCGACTTCGAGTTCCTGCTTGAACGCGTCGATGCGCCCCTGAAGTTGCTCGGCGGTCAGAAGACCCGACTTCACGATCCGCTCGGAATAGATTTCCAGCGTCGTCGGATGGCTCCTGATCTTTTTATACATCAGGGGCTGGGTGAAGCTCGGCTCGTCGCTCTCGTTATGTCCGAAGCGGCGATAGCAGAACATATCGACGACGACAGGCTTGTTGAAACGCTGACGGAATTCGGTCGCGATCTTCATCGCATGAACGACCGCTTCGGGATCGTCGCCGTTCACATGGAAAATCGGCGCCTGCACCATCTTGGCGACGTCGGAGGGATAAGGCGAGGAACGCGAAAAGATCGGACTCGTCGTGAAGCCGATCTGATTGTTGATGATGAAGTGAATGGAGCCGCCGGTGCGGTGCCCCTTCAGACCTGAAAGCCCGAGACATTCGGCAACGACGCCTTGGCCCGCGAAAGCCGCGTCGCCATGAATGAGCAGCGGAATGACCGAACCGCGCTGGCCGTCGTGAAGCTGATCCTGCTTTGCCCGCGCTTTGCCAAGCACCACCGGATCGACGATCTCGAGATGCGAGGGATTGGCGGTCAGCGACAGATGCACCTTGTTGCCGTCGAACTCGCGATCTGACGACGCACCAAGGTGATATTTGACGTCGCCCGAACCATCGACGTCTTCCGGATTCGCCGAGCCGCCCTTGAATTCGTGAAAGATCGCGCGGTAAGGCTTCGACATCACATTGACGAGCACATTGAGGCGCCCGCGATGCGCCATGCCGAGCACGATCTCTTTGACGCCGAGATTGCCGCCGCGCTTGATCACCTGCTCAAGCGCCGGGATCATCGCTTCCGCGCCGTCGAGGCCGAAACGCTTGGTGCCGATATATTTGACGCCCGCGAACCGCTCGAAACCTTCCGACTGAATGAGCTTGTCGAGAATGGCGAGCCGGCCGATCTCGGTGAAGGCGACTTCCTTGTCCGGCCCTTCGATGCGTTCCTGAATCCACGCCTTCTCTTCGGGATCACCGATATGCATGAACTCGACGCCGATCGTACCGCAATAGGTACGGCGCAGGATTTCGAGCATCTGGCGAACCGTCGCCGTCTCGAGCCCCAGCACATTGTCGATGAAGATCGGACGATCGAGATCGGCAGACCCGAAGCCATAGCTTTCGGGCTGCAACTCGGGATGTTGCGACTTCGGCCGTAATTGCAGTGGATCGATATCGGCATCGAGATGGCCGCGAATGCGATAGGCGCGGATCATCATCAGCGCGCGCACGCTGTCGAGCGTCGCCGCGCGAATGTCGGCCTCGCTCGCGCCGCCGCCCTTGCGCTCTGAAATCTTCTGCTTGATGGGGCCTTCCGCCACCGTCCAGTTGCCGTCCAGCGCACTCACCAGCTCGCCATTCGCCAGTACCGGCCAGTCGGGCCGCGTCCAGGACGCGCCCTTGACCTCGTTCAGAACCTCGTCGCGCGTGTCGCCGAGACCGCCGAAGAAAGCCTGCCACTCCGCATCGACCGAATTCGGGTCCTGCTGGAAGCGCGCATAAAGCTGCTCGACATAACCAGCGTTGGTGGCGTTGAGAAAGGAGGTGCGCTCAAAGCGCTCGCGGGGGCTGTCCCCGCTCGGATCATCGCTCATGTCGATCAAGCCTATACAACCGGAGTGGGCGGAGGGCGCCGCAGCTCCTTTGTGAATCAGGCACGCAACGCTTGCCGGTGGAGGAATCTTACCTTCCTACCATCAACAAGCCATTTAAACTCCTTACGGAATCCTCAACTTTTGGTGACGATTCCGCAAGCATTCACATCCTGAAACCCTTCTGGGTCTCAGCGTCCGGCGAGCAATTCCACCAGCGTCGTGCCGAGCGCGGCGGGAGATGACGCCACCCGGATGCCCGCCGACTTCATCGCTTCCATCTTGTCGCCCGCGCCGCCCTTGCCGCCGGAGATGATGGCGCCTGCATGGCCCATCCGCCGTCCGGGAGGAGCGGTCACGCCGGCGATGAAACCGACGACCGGCTTCTTCACCTTGGAGTGTTTCAGGAACTCCGCCGCATCTTCTTCCGCCGAGCCGCCGATTTCGCCGATCATGATGATCGATGTCGTCTCGTCGTCGCCGAGGAAGAGGTCGAGGCAGTCGATGAAATTCGTGCCGTTGACCGGGTCGCCGCCGATGCCGATGCAGGTCGTCTGGCCGAGGCCCGCAGCGGTCGTCTGGTGAACGGCCTCATATGTAAGCGTGCCCGAGCGCGAGACAATGCCGACGGAGCCGCGCTTGTGAATGTGACCGGGCATGATGCCGATTTTGCACTCGCCGGGCGTGATGACGCCGGGGCAATTCGGCCCGACGAGACGCGTCTTCGAGCCCGAAAGCGCCCGCTTCACACGCACCATGTCGAGAACGGGAATGCCCTCGGTGATGCAGACGGCAAGCTCGATGCCCGCGTCGATCGCCTCGAGGATCGCATCGGCCGCGAACGGCGGCGGAACGTAAATCGCCGACGCCGTCGCGCCGGTGCGCGCGACCGCTTCGCCGACCGTGTTGAAGACGGGAAGCCCGAGATGCGTCGTGCCGCCTTTGCCGGGCGAAGTGCCGCCGACCATCTTCGTTCCGTAAGCGATGGCCGCTTCCGAATGGAAAGTGCCCTGATTGCCGGTGAAGCCCTGGCAAATGACCTTGGTGTTCTTATCGACCAGGACGGACATTATGCGGCCTCCTTCACGGCTTTGACGATCTTCTCAGCCGCGTCGGCCAGGTTGTCGGCGGAGATGATCGGCAAACCCGATTCCGCCATGATCTTTTTGCCAAGCTCGACATTCGTGCCTTCGAGACGCACGACGAGCGGCACATGCAGCTTCACTTCCTTGGCTGCCGCAACAACGCCTTCGGCGATGATGTCGCAACGCATGATGCCGCCGAAAATGTTGACCAGAATGCCTTCGACGCTCGGGTCCGACAGAATGATCTTGAACGCCGCCGTGACTTTCTCTTTCGTCGCGCCACCGCCCACGTCGAGGAAGTTCGCCGGCTCCGAGCCATAGAGCTTGATGATGTCCATCGTCGCCATGGCAAGACCCGCGCCATTGACCATGCAGCCGATCTGACCGTCGAGCTTGATGTAGTTGAGATCGTATTTCGACGCCTCGACTTCCGCCGGGTCTTCTTCCGTCAGGTCGCGCAACTCCACGATGTCCTTGTGACGGTAAAGCGCGTTCGAATCGAAACCGATCTTGGCATCGAGGCAGATGAGATTGCCCTCGCCGGTCACGACCAGCGGATTGATCTCCAGCATGCTCATGTCTTCGGTGGTGAAGGCCTTGTAGAGCTTTTCGACAAGCGCCACGCCCTGTTTGATCTGGTCGCCTTCGAGGCCGAGCGCATAAGCCACTTTGCGGCCATGGAAGGGCTGGATGCCCGACGCCACATCAACGGAGAAGGCGAGAATTTTTTCCGGCGTCTTGTGCGCCACTTCCTCGATATCCATGCCGCCTTCGGTCGAGACGATGAAGGAAACGCGCGATGTCTCGCGGTCGACGACGATGGAGAGGTAAAGCTCGCGTTTGATGTTCGAGCCGTCTTCCACATAGATGCGCTGGACGAGCTTGCCCGCCGGGCCCGTCTGATGCGTGACGAGCGTCATGCCGAGCATCCGCGTCGCTTCCGCCTTCACATCCTCCAGCGACTTCACGACCTTGACGCCGCCGCCCTTGCCGCGTCCGCCAGCATGGATCTGCGCTTTGACCACATAGACGGGTCCGGGAAGCGTCTTGGCCGCAGCCACCGCTTCGTCGGGCGAAAAAGCGGGAGAACCCTTCGGCACCGGCACGCCATATTTCGCGAGCACGGCTTTGGCCTGGTATTCGTGGATGTTCATTCGGATGTCCGGGCTGAATGGGGCCGCTAAACCTGCGCGCCACCCCCAATGGAACTTCGGTTGGTGGGGAGTTATAGCACCCGGGAAAGTGGGTGCAATCGCAAAGTGCTGAATCTCAATTCAGATTATTGCACACTCGACCAACTGACAAAACTCTCAATAAAATTATGGGCATAGCCTCGGCACGCCCTGACGCAGCGTCATTTGCCTCGATAGATGCAACTTGTCTTTTGTCCAGCTCCGGGAGGTGCGGTTGCCGGGCTTTTCGCCCCTTTCCGGCGGCACTCACGGGGAGTTGATCGGCCATGTTGGAAATTTTATTCCAAATAGTTGCAAACATGTTACATCTCGGACGGGACGAGAGGCGGCAGCAGGCCGCGATGTAGCGTAACTGGGAGGGCCGCTCGGCGGTCCAGCACTCCATGCAGAAATTGACAGACCTGCGGCGCTTTGCGCCGTCGATGAACGCACGCCTGCGTCTGGCGCTCTATCTGGGCGCGGGCGCTTTCGCCGCCTTCACCTTGCTGCGCCTCGCATTGCTGACGGTCCTCGCAACGCCGAGCACGGAACGAAGTCTCAGCGACATTCTACTGGCGCTTGCCGGCGGCGCGCTCCGCGATCTCGGCGTCGCGCTCTTCTTTGCCCTCTTCTATCTCGTGATCCTCAATTTCCGAAGCAAGCCGTGGCGCAAGAAATTCGGGCGCGGCACGATCCGCACCGTCATCGCTCTTGGCATCTTTCTGCTGCTCTTCAGCGCCATCGCCGAAATGCTCTTCTGGGATGAGTTCGACAGCCGCCTCAACGGCATCGCGCTCTACTATCTGATCTTCCCGCGCGAGGTGATCGGCAATCTCCAGCAGTCCTTCAACATCGCGCTCTATATGCCGATCGTCGGCGCCATCGCGCTCGCGCTGACCTGGGCGCTGCGCCGCCCCATCGCCCGCGCCCTCGACGCCGCGCCGGTGAAAGGCGCGCGCTTGAGCCAGCTCGGCGCCGCCGTTCTCGCCATCGCCATCGTTCTACCGCTCGCCAGAGCCTTGCCCGAAGACATGAGCGCCAATCGCGAAATCAGCCAGCTCGCCGAAAATGGTTGGGACACGTTCATCAGCGCCGCCTTCACCAACGATCAGGACTATGACGGCGTCTATCCGAATATGAATGAAGCGGATGCGATCAAGACGTTGCGCGGCCTCGTTGCCCAGAGCAATACGACCTTTCTCGATCCCGATAATATCCGCAGCATCCGCCGCTGGGTCGATAACGGCACGGCGCCGAAGAAACTCAACATCGTCATCGTGACGAATGAGAGCTTCGGCTCGAAATTCGTCGATGTGCTGGACAATCATTCGGGTATCAAGTTGACACCCGCGCTCGACAAACTGTCGCAACAGGGCCTCTTCTTCACCAACATCTATCCGTCCGGCGACCGCACGGTGCGTGGCCTCGAAGCAACCGAGACCGCCTTCACGCCAATCCCCGGCATTTCGACGGCGCGGCGTTCTGAATCAAAAGATATGTATTCCCTGCCCTATCTTCTGAAGAGCTTTGGCTACCAGTCGGCAGTGCTCTACGGCGGACATGCGATCTTCGACAATATGGGAACGTTCTGGTCCGGCATCGGCTTCAATCCGGTCTGGGACGAATCCTTCATTCGCCATGACAGCTTCAAGACCGCCTGGGGGGTTTCCGACGAGGATCTTTACACGGAAGCCTTGCAGCGCATGGACGAGATGGCGGCTGAGAAAAAGCCATTCCTTCTGACCATGATGACGGTTTCCAATCATCGCCCTTATCGCTTCCCTGAGAACCACATCAAGTTCGATCCGAAGCTCACCAACCGCTTCAACTCGGCGCGCTATGCCGATTGGGCCTATGGCGATTTCATCGAACGCGCAAAGAAGCATGGCTGGTTCGACAATACGGTTTTTGTTTTCGTCGCTGACCATAGCGAGAAGATCAATGGCGCAGCGCAGGTGCCTCTTCAGGACATGCGCATTCCCATTCTTATCTATTCGCCCAAAAACATTGCACCGCGCGTCGTGCCGACGCTAGGAGCTCAGATCGACCTCATACCAACGCTACTCGGGGAGCTTGGCTTTTCCTACGTGAGCCCGTTCTTCGGCAAGGACATCACGCTTTTGCCTTCAAACGGCGGCTGGACATCGACGGCATTCAATTTCTCGATTGCTTATAGCCGTCCCGGCCATGTCGTTGTCCTGAGGCCGCATCAGCCCTCTCTCGGCTACGCCTTTACGCCGGGCCTGAAACCGTTGGTAAGCGAAACGCCGGACCCTGAAACATTGAAAGAAGCAACGGCCCTGACGCAAACGGCGCATCACATGTTCTATTCGCACCAGTACCACATGCCCGCCGACGGCAAATGGCCGCAATACACGCCACCCTCCTCCGCCGTCGCGCATGAGCAGATGCTCACGCCGGACAAGATTCAATAACGGAGCGGGCCCCTCACCCGTCAGCGGGTGAGGGGCCCAACCGCCTATCTTAACATCGACGTCGTGATTTCCTTCGATCCGACCGGCATCGAAATCATCAGCCCGTCATCGCCAAGGATCGTTTGCCCATTGCCTCGCACTTCAGCCACGCCACGCATGAACATGTGACGGGCAAGCGCATTGGGTAGCGGCGGCACGATATGCGTCAGCACCAGCAATGGTACATTCGCAGCGTGCGCGATCTCGGCCGCCTCGACCGGCGAGGTGTGATAGCCGACCGTGTCATGCAGCATTTTCGCAAACCGCTTTCCGCCGGTCTCGGTCAGCGCTTGGCCGATGAGCTTCAACATGTCGTGATTGAGCGCCTCATGAACGAGAAGATCGGCACCCTTCGAAAAACGCTCGACGCTTTCGGTCTTCTTCGTATCGCCGCTGATAATGGCGACCCGGCCTTGATATTCGACCTTGTAACCATAAGACGGCTCGACCGGATGATGATCGACGAGGAAAGCCGAAATCTTTAGCCCGTCCTTGTCGAAGACCGGCACCAGAACGTCGCGGGCGGGCGTGGGAATCTCATGAGCGACGAGACTTGTACCGCCCAGCGCCAGATAATTCGCACCATGATGAGATATCCGATAGCCCTCATCCGCGTCATAGGCTTTTGCAAAGCCCGCGACGAGTTCCGCCGTTCCCGACATATGGCCTTCGGCTTTCGGGTCGGCGGTGACCGGTGCCGCCGGTCCCGTGATCTCGAGCGGAACGTCACGCCCGCCAATCCAGCCTTGCACGGCGAACTCGCCCAGCGCGCCGATATGGTCCGAGTGGAGATGCGTCAGCAATATGGTGTCGATCTTGGTCGCCGGCAGTTTGGCTCCGGCGATCCGCGACCATGAACCCGGCCCCACATCGATGATGACGATATGCCCGCCCGCGATCACCGCCGTGCAGGCATTGGCCCGCGATGGATCGGGCATCGGCGAGCCGGTGCCGCACAAAAGGATATGCAGCGAATTGTCGGTGAGCAGCCCCGAGTTATCCCCGCTCTGGAGCCGTTCCAGCGCCATGCGCTTCATCAGCCGGTCCTGAATGGAAGGCAATGTCCAGACGACGGCAGCCAACACGATTGCAAGCGTCCCAACCGACAACAACGACAACAAAACCGACAACTTCCACAACTTGCCTTTCGACATGGCTTTATCCTCCCGAGCCCGAATTAATGGATAACATTAAACTGGATCGAAGCGCAGCGCAAACGAAAGCGGACGGCGATGGCTCGCCGTCCGCTGGATAGTCCGTAAGTATCTGGAAAGTTTGCGGTTATTTCTTCTTCGCTTTGCCCGCAGCGCCCTTCGCGACGCCGGGATCGATCTTCTTGCAGGCCTCGACGAGACCCGAAACCGCATCGACCGACTTCTGGAAGGCCTTCTTCTCGGCCCCATTGAGCTCGATCTCAACGATCCGCTCAACGCCGCCCGCACCGATCACGACCGGCACGCCGACATAGATGTCCTTCTGGCCATACTCGCCGTCGAGGTAGGCCGCGCAAGGCATGACGCGCTTCTGATCCTTGAGATAACTTTCAGCCATCGCGATCCCCGACGCCGCAGGTGCATAGAAGGCCGAACCGGTCTTCAGTAGACCAACGATTTCCGCGCCGCCGTCGCGTGTGCGCTGGATGATCGCGTCGAGCTTTTCTTTCGTCGTCCAGCCCATCTTGACGAGATCGGGAAGCGGAATGCCCGCGACCGTCGAATAGCGCGGCAGCGGCACCATGCTGTCGCCATGACCGCCGAGCACGAAAGCCGTCACGTCTTCAACAGAGACATTGAATTCTTCGGCGAGGAAATAACGGAAACGCGCGCTGTCGAGAACGCCGGCCATGCCGACGACCTTGTTGTGCGGCAGGCCGGAGAACTGGCGCAGCGCCCAGACCATCGCGTCGAGCGGGTTGGTGATGCAGACGACGAAAGCGTTTGGCGCATATTTCGCAATGCCTTCGCCGACCTGGCGCATGACCTTGAGATTGATGCCGAGCAGATCGTCGCGGCTCATGCCGGGCTTGCGCGGCACGCCTGCCGTCACGATGACGACGTCGGCGCCCTTGATGCCCTTGTAATCATTGGCGCCGCTGAGCGCCGCGTTGTAACCCTCGACCGGCGAGGCTTGCGCAAGATCGAGCGCCTTGCCTTGCGGCAGACCTTCCGCGATGTCGAAAACGACGATGTCGCCGAGCTCCTTGAGCCCTGCGAGAAGAGCAAGCGTGCCGCCGATCTGGCCGCCGCCGATGAGAGCGATTTTCTTCCGCGCCATATGAAAAAGCCTCTGTCAGTCTTGGGGGGCACTTCAGCGACCGGCTGGACGCGCGTGCGCTCCATGGGTGAAATCTGAGGCAGCTAGTAGCGTGAATCTCGAACAATCGCAATGAACTGCGCGTCGGAATTAACCAACAATTTCACATGGTATTGACGGGCGATGAGGCTTGGCGCACCATTCCAGAATGGCACAATGCGTGCTGCCGCTTAAGCAAACCTTCACCAGGATGTGCTTAAAACAAGGCAGCTCGGCAGGCCGGATGGCGGTTCGCGGGGGCTTGAACCGTCACCGGGTGGCGGTTCCCATTGGAGCCATCGCCCGAGTTGAGTAACGGGGGCGTAAGCGATGTCGGGGCAGTGCCGTAAAGGAAAGACCGCTCGTGTCTTGACCGTCGTCGTCGCCTTGGGTTTTGCAGGCCTTGCGGGTTGCGCCGCGCCGATTGTCGCAGGTCTTACCGCCGCTCAGGTCTTCTCCATCGCCGGTCTCAGCGCCACCATCATGACGGGCCGCGATCTCACCGAACACGCGGTTTCGCTCGTCACCGGCAAGGACTGCCGCTTCCTCGAAACGCTGCTCCGCAACGGCCGCTCTTTCTGCGAAGAGCCGAACGCCGTCGCGACCAAAGACGATTTCCACGGCGTCATCGCGCTCTTCGACAAGGACAAGACCGACACGGGAACGAAGGTCGCGGCCGCCACGCTCGATCCCGAAGTGCTGGGCTTTGCACCCGTCGATCGCCGCGCGGCGGAAGACTTCTCGCTCGAGATCGCCCGCAAGAACAACCCAGCCCGGATCGACGCGCCGATGCTCTCCTTCGGCATGCTCTCGGCGACCTTCGGCTCGTCCTTCTCCTATGGACTGACCATGCGCGGCTCGATCACCGACAATGGCACCGAGAAACTCGCCATGGTCGAGGAGCCCGCCCCGGCGATGAAGCCGCATCAGGCCGCCGGCCCGACCCGCAGCGACTATTTCGGCCTCTGAACGCCGCCGCCAACGGGCCCGTCGCCGTCCCCTGAAATCTTGTCGGCCGGTTGCCGTGGCTGCCGAACCAGACGCCTGCGCGCCTGCTGCCGACAACTTGTCTCCCGAAATTTCCTGAATCCCGCCCCTTGACTCCGAGTTACTTAGATATATCTTTGTTTTCGATATATCTAAGTAACTCGGAGAAATACCAATCATGTTCAGACATTTCAGAGGCCACCGCCACGAACACAGCCATAGGGGCTGGGGACGCGGACGGCATGCCATGGGCCTCGAAGGCCATCGCGGCGGACGCCGCCGCGCCTTCGAACAAGGCGACCTGCGCTTCGTCATCCTGAAGCTCATCGCCGACGAACCCCGCCACGGCTACGACATCATCAAGGCGATCGAGGAGACTTTCGGCGGCACTTACTCCCCGAGCCCCGGCGTCGTCTATCCGACCCTGACGCTGCTCGAGGATCAGGGCTTTGCGACCGTCGCCGTGGAAGGCGCGAAGAAACTCTATAGCGTGACGCCGGAGGGCACGGCGTTCCTTGAAACCAACAAGCCGACGGTCGATGCGCTCTTCACCCGCATGGATGAAGCGCGCCGCAATTTCGGCGGCGGCCTCGCGCCCGAAATCCGCCGCGCCATGCAGAACTTTCGCACGGCTTTCGAATTGCGCGTCGAACGCGGACCGCTGACGGCGAGCGAAATCACGACCATCGCCAAAGCCATCGACGAGGCGGCCGCCGCCGTCGAGCGCGCGTAAGCACAACAACAGGACAAAAAATGCCACGATCTTTTCTGCCGGAAAAAATCGACGCTTATGTGAACAGCCTCGTCGCCGCCGAAACGGATGCGCAAAAGCGTCTGCGCGACGAGACGAAGAAACTGCCGACGGCAGGCATGCAGATCGCGCCCGATCAGGGCGCGTTTCTGACGCTTCTCGTCGGCGCCATCGGCGCGAAGAACGCCATCGAGATCGGCACCTTCACCGGCTATAGCGCAATTGCGATTGCCCGCGCCTTGCCCTCGAACGGCAAACTCATCTGCTGCGACGTCAGCGACGAATGGACGTCGATTGCAAAGCGTTACTGGAAGGATGCCGGCGTCGACAGGCGCATCGAGCTGAAACTCGCCCCGGCGCTCGAAACGCTGGAAGGCCTGATCGGCAAAGGCAAAGAGGGCACGTTCGACTTCGCCTTCATCGACGCCGACAAGACGGGCTATGACGCCTATTACGAAGCCTGCCTGAAACTGTTGCGCCCGAGCGGCCTCATCGCCATCGACAATGTGTTGTGGTCGGGCGCCGTCATCGACGACAAGGCGAACGATGCCGATACGGTGGCGCTGCGCGCCCTCAACATCAAGATATCGAACGATGCGCGCGTCGATGCGGCGCTGGCGACCATCGGCGACGGCGTGATGCTGGTCAGGAAGAAATGAAACCGGAAGAGACAGCCGAAAATCCACATGTTCAGTATAGAGAATAAATTGCCGCAACCGATGCGGCCCCACGGATTGCGCGGCCGCATTTTCGGCACCCTGATGGAGCGGCTGAACCGCCCCGCCTATCGGCTCGCCGCCGGACTCGCCGCCCCGCCACGGGGCGGCGCGTTTCTGGAAATCGGCTTCGGCACCGGACGATTGCTCGACATGCTGGCCGAGCGGGACGCAACGCTATTCCTTGCGGGCATCGACGCCTCGCCATTGATGGTCGCGACCGCGACGCGGCGGCTCGACCGGCGGCGCGTGGCGCGCGACCTGCGCGGCGGAAACGCCGAGCGCCTGCCCTGGAGCGAGGATGAATTCGACGCCGCCGCCGCCCTGCATTGTTTTCAATTCTGGGCCGATCCGACGGCGGTGCTGAATGAGGTGCACAGAACGCTGAAGCCCGGCGGCGTTTTCGTGATGGTGTTGCGCCACCGCGAGGGGCGCGAAACCGAGCGGCTGCCAAACCCCTGGAGCCGTGGCGAAGATGAAACGGGGAGCGCGAAGGCTCTGATGAGAAAGGCGGGCTTCGAGGTCGAGCGCGCGGACGATCATGGCCGCTCGCCGGTTTTAATCGGGCGCTGCTGAGCGCCGGAAAAAACGCCGGCGATCTAGTCGGCGGCGCGCAGGCTCAGATAATCGGCGCTCTGCATTTCCATCAAACGCGACACCGTGCGCTCGAACGCGAAAGCGCCGTCGCCTTGCGGATAAAGGGCTTGCGGTTCGGCGGCGGCAGACAGAATGAGTTTGGTCTTCGCCTCGTAAAGCGCATCGACCAAGGTGACGAAACGCTTGGCCTCATTGCGCCGCTCCGGCGTCATCACCGGCACACCGTCGATGAGGACCGTGTGAAAGCTTTGCGCGATCTTCAGATAATCGGCGGCGCCGAGCGGCTTTGCGCAAAGGTCCTCGAAGGAAAATCGCGCCACGCCATGCGCGGCTTGCGGCACATGCACGGCGCGGCCCTTGAGCGCCAGCACCTGCGGCTCGCCATGCGCCTTGTCGGTGAGATGGCGGAAAGCGTCGTCGAGTTTGGCGCGCGCCGCCGCATCGGCGGGCGTGTAATAGACCGGCAGGCCCTTGATCCGGTCGAGACGATAATCGGTCGCGCTGTCGAGATGCACGACATCCATCCGCTCCTTCACCAATGCGATGAACGGCAGAAGCCGTTGACGATTGAGCCCGCCCGCATAAAGATCGTCGGGCGCGATGTTCGACGTCGCGACGATGACGGTGCCGAGATCGAACAATTGCGTGAAGAGCCGCCCGAGGATCGAGGCGTCGGCAATGTCCTGGACCTGAAACTCATCGAAGCAGAGCAGCGCCGCGCCTTTGGCAATCGCGGCGGCAACCGGCGGAATGGGATCGCCGCCCTTGACCTCGCCCGCCTTTTCGCGCTGCCGCCATTCAAAAATCCGCTCATGCGTTTCCTGCATGAAGGCATGAAAATGCACGCGGCGTTTGGGCGCGCAGGGCGCATGGTCGAAAAAAAGATCCATCAGCATCGACTTGCCGCGCCCGACGCCGCCCCAGATGTAAACGCCCTCGGGCGGCGTGACGGGACGGCCGAAGCCGAAGCCTGAGAACGCGCCGACCTTCTTGCCGGGCGTCCAGTCGGCAAGTTCGTCATGAAGATGTTGAAGCCGTTCGGCGGCACGCGCCTGCGCGGCATCGGCGGCGATCTCGCCGGACGCAATCTTCGCGCGATAGAAGGAGACGGGGCCTTCGGTCATCGATCAGATCACGCGCCAATTGGAACATTGAAAGAACATCATGAGCCGAATATGGTTTTCCAGGATCAGGAGAAAGCTCATGAGGCGCTGATCGAACTCGCCGACCGTTTCGAGGAGGCGTCGAAAGCCTATGCCGAGACAAACGGCATAGCTCGAAACGACGATTGGTTCATCCTGAAAATGCAGGAAGAGCTTGGCGAGCTGACGCAAGTCTGGATAAAGCTGACAGATCGCGGACGAGCGAGAGGCCGCACGCAAGCGGATCTGTCTTCTGACCTTGCCGATGAAACGGCGGACCTTCTCGGCCATATCCTGCTATTCGCGCGGCGCAACGGCATCGATCTGGCCCCGGCGATCAAGCGCAAGTGGCGGAGATGGACCCCGGATCAATCCGGGGGTTACGGGCATATGGGCCTCGCCCTTCGAGACGCGGGCTGCGCCCGCTCCTCAGGGTGAGGAGATGGGTGGTGGTTGGAGGCGGGTGAGGACCGGCGGGATCTCACGGCATTTTTCCCCAATGCTCCTCATCCTGAGGAGCATCCGCGCCAGCGGATGCGTCTCGAAGGATCAGGCCGTGAGGTGCAGTGGCGATCAAGCGGACGGGGCGGAAGATGGATGGCTCGGTCAAGCCGGGCCATGACGACTTTTAGTCTCTTATCCTGTCGCCGCCGTCTGCCAGCATTTGAAGTGCGGCGCGAGCGAGGCAGCTTTCTGTTCGGCGCTGAGCGCGATGCCGAAATGGCTGTGAAGCACGTCTGCAATCTCATCGACGCTTTGAAGCGTCCGCGTTTCGACGCGGCCATCCTTGTGACGGATGGTGAGGCCGGTATTGAGCAGCGCATGGCGGCGGTCAACGGCGGGGCGCGCGACAATGAGATGCTGGACGAAAATCGAAGCGGGATGCGTCGCGGTCCACCAGTTCGCCACGTCGTAATCGACGGGCGCTTGCGGCTCGAGCGTGAAGCTGTAGATGCTCGCCCAATCGGGCCCAAGCTTGGCCTGAAGCTCGAAACCGCGCCCGGCCTCGCCATGCGGCAACAGACGATAGGTCTCGTGCGGCGTCTGCTGCTCGATGCCCGTTTCGAGGCGCAAGGGCCCGGTCATGGTGAGACCGCCGAAAGCGATGTCGGCGAGGAAGACGCCTTCGGGCAATTCGACGCGGATGACCCGGTGGCTGCGCGCGGTGACGGCGTCGATGGGCGCCATCCAGCGCACGCGGCCGATGAGATCGGTGACGCGGAAGCCGAGCGCGCGCAACACGGCCGAGAACAGCGAATTCAACTCGAAGCAATAGCCGCCGCGTTTTTCACCGACATGCTTTGCCTGTACCGACGCGACGTCGAGCGCGGGCACCTTGCCGGACAGCACTTCGAGATTTTCAAAAGGGATGGAAGTCGCATGGGCAAAATGCAAGCCCCGAAGCGTTTCGAGCGTCGGGGCGCGGGAGCCCGCATAGCCGATGCGGGTGAAATAGGCGTCGATGTCGAGGGCGCGCGTGTCGAGGCTCATGGCCGTCTCCTGATGTGAACGCCACGAAAGCAAATGGCGCTCCCCTTGGGAAGCGCCATTTGATGTTTCTGCGGGGGCCGGTCTGGAGCCTCGCCCTTCGAGACGGCGCTTTCGCGCCTCCTCAGGGTGAGGAGTGAAACAGAATCCAGCCTCCGATCCTCACCCTGAGGAGCGATGCGTCCGCATCGCGTCTCGAAGGGCGAGGCCCGGACCGCTACTCCATCGTTGGAATGACGAAGGAAGACCCTTCCTTGACGCCGGTGGGCCAACGCGAGGTGACCGTCTTCACCTTGGTCCAGAACTTCACGCCTTCGGTGCCGTGCTGATTGGTGTCGCCGAAAGCCGAACGCTTCCAGCCGCCGAATGTGTGATAGGCGAGCGGCACGGGGATCGGCACGTTGATGCCGACCATGCCGACCTGAACCTGCGAAGCAAAGCTGCGCGCCGCATCGCCGTCGCGCGTGAAGATCGCGACGCCGTTGCCATATTGATGTTTCGTCGGCAGCGCGGCGGCTTCCGCGAAATTCTTGGCACGGACGATCTGGAGAACGGGCCCGAAGATTTCTGCCTTATAGGTTTCCATCTCCGGCGTCACATTGTCGAAGAGACAGCCGCCGAGGAAGAAACCGTTTTCATAGCCTTGCAGCTTGAAGCCGCGCCCGTCGATGAGCAGCTTCGCGCCCTCTTTGACGGCAAGGTCGATGTAACCCTTGACCTTTTCGAGATGCGCGCGGCTCACCAGCGGGCCGTAATCGCTTTCGGGATCGTTCGAGGTGCCGATCTTCAACGCTTGCACGCGCGGGATGAGCTTTTCGATCAGGCGTTCGGCCGTCTCCTCGCCGACCGGCACGGCGACGGGAAGCGCCATGCAACGCTCGCCCGCCGAGCCATAGGCCGAGCCGATAAGATCGTTGACGACCTGATCCATGTCGGCGTCGGGCATGATGATCGCGTGGTTCTTCGCGCCGCCCATCGCCTGCACGCGTTTGCCGTGCGCGGCGCCCGTCGCATAGATATATTGCGCGATGGCCGACGAGCCGACGAAGCTCACCGCCTGAATGGCCGGATGGGCGAGGATCGCATCGACGGCTTCCTTGTCGCCATTGACGACGTTCAAGACGCCTTCGGGCGCGCCCGCTTCGAGGAAGAGTTCGCCAAGGCGGATCGGCAGCGAGGGATCCTTCTCCGACGGTTTCAGGATGAAGGTGTTGCCGCAAGCGATGGCGACGCCGAACATCCACATCGGGATCATGGCCGGGAAGTTGAACGGCGTGATGCCGGCGACGACGCCGAGCGGCTGGCGCATCGAATACATGTCGATGCCGGGGCCCGCGCCCTCCGTGAATTCACCCTTTTGCAAATGCGGAATGCCGCAGGCGAATTCGATGACTTCGAGGCCGCGCTGCACATCGCCGCGCGCATCGGCCAGCACCTTGCCGTGTTCGGCCGACAGCATGGCGGCGAGCTCATCCATATTCGCTTCAAGCAAACGCTTGAACTCGAACATGACGCGGGCGCGGCGCTGCGGGTTGGTGGCGGCCCAGCCCGGGAACGCCTTTGCCGCGACGTCAACCGCGGCGCCAAGCTCGCCCGCCGTCGCCAGAGGCGTGCGCGCCGTGACCTCGCCTGTATTGGGGTTCGTCACGTCGAGGAAACGGCCGCTCGTGCCCTTGACGTGCTTGCCGCCGATAAAATGCGTCAGTTCCTTGACCATAAGGCTTTCCTCGCGAGGCTGGATTTCATATGCGCCCCCCGGACGATTTGAGGCCCCGGGACGCTCTTTTTGATTGGCTTTAGTTAGCGCGCCGCGACGGGCGCGGGCAAGGCTTGCCGCCCTCTAATTCGCTGGCGGCGTTGATTTTTTTGAACACAAGCGCGGCTTCAGGGTGAGGCTGAGCCAATAAAAGCAGGCATCGCCCTCGTTTCACAGTGGCACTTCGCGCCCATTCGACTAGCATCCTCTGCGGGGAACTCGGGGATTCGCTCGGGAGCCTGGCGGGAGCAGGGGAACTGCGTCCGGCCCAATGAAACAAACCGGCCTAAGAACACTGGGTAAGAGGAAAAGCAATGTCCAACACCGTGAAAGTTATCATCGCCGTTGTCGTGATCGCAGTGGTTTTGTTGGTCGGCTACAAGCTGACGAATAAAGCTCCCGCGCCCGAAGGCATGGCGCCCGCGACGTCTGAAATGGCGCCCGCCGCCGAGCCGACCGCACCCGAAGCGACGCCTGCCGCGCCGGAAGCGACCCCGGCTGCTCCCGAAGCTGCGCCTGCCGCCCCGGAATCCGCGCCGTCGACGGCCGCTCCGTCCGACACGACGCCGGCTTCGCCGCCCGCCGAGCAGAAGCAGTAATCACCGCTTCTTCCTTGTCTACGACCCGCGCGCTTTCACGAGCGCGCGGGTTTTCTTTTATGCGGCATGCGGATGAAGCTGAAAGGGCAACCATGATCGTCATCACCGGCAGAATGACCATTCCCGACGCCAACAGGAAAGACTTCTTCGACATTGCCGAACGCCAGGTCCGGCTCTCGCGCGAGGAGCCCGGCTGCGCTTCCTATCATCTCTATGAAGATGCGATGCAGGCCGGCACGTTCTTCTTTTATGAGGAATGGAAAGACCGCGGCGCGGTCGATTTTCATTTCGGGCAGGACTACTGCCTCGATTTCGTGAAGCGCCTGCGCAAGCTCACGCAAGGCGAGGCCGAGATGAATATCCGCACCATCGCGGAAAAGCCCGGCAAGAGCGGCGCTTAAGAAAACGAGGTTACAAATTCGTAACCGGGATTTTCCTCCGCATACCCGCGCCGTTCACCTGGCGTTCAACTTCAAGGCATAGAGTTCACTCACGCCATTCACTGGCGTGGTGCAAAGACCAAGGCGGAGCCCCGGCTAACCTTCGTGTCCCGGCTTATCTACCGCCTCTCGATACCGGCCCGCGTCTCTCCTCAAGACGCGGGCCTTTTATTTATTCCGGCGTGTGGCAAACCGCTTCGACATTGTGACCGTCCGGGTCGAGCACGAAAGCGCCGTAATAATTCGGATGGTAATGGGGCCTGAGGCCCGGCTCGCCATTGTCGCGCCCGCCCGCCTTGATCGCGGCGGCATAGAAGGCATCGACCGCGCCGCGCGTATCGGCACGAAAACAGACATGCAGTTTGGGCGAAGGGCGCCCCGCCCCGTCGATCCAGAAATCGGGCTTGGGAGCGACGCCGAAACCGCAGAAATCGACGCTGCCGGACTCTGCCGCCGTGACGTTCATCAACACCGCATAGCCCAGGGGCGCGAGGGCCCGTTCGTAAAAGGCTTTGGATTTGTCGTAGTCCGTGACGCTGAGGCCAACATGATCGAGCATCGTCTCCTCCATTGCTTCCGTCCGCGCGCCGGGCCAGCATAGCCACGGGCGCACGGGCGGGACAACCGGGAGGAACAATGTCTCAGGGCTTGAGATGGCTGATCGTGCTGGGCGCAAGCGTCCTGCTGTCGGCCTGCTTCATTTCAGACAAACCGCTGATCGCGCCTGCGGACGCCGATTATCCGATTGCGGACGGTGCGCACTTTGCGGTCTGGAAACTCGATCCCGGCGGCAAACGCGTCGGCGAGGCCGAACACGTGACGGTGACGCGGGCGGGCGCGGACTATGTCTACAGCTTGCGCGACGAGACGCCGGTGCATGGGCTGATGAACGAGATCGCGCCCGGCACCTTCATCGTCATGGGCCGCGATGCGACGAAACCCGGCAAGGCGACTTACGCGGTCTTGCGCAAGGACGGAACGAGCTGGCTGCGCTATGCGCCCAATTGCAGCGACTTTGCAAGGCTCGCCGCGACGCATGGAAAATCCCGCGCCGATTTCCACATCGCGCAAAGCGGCAACGATTGCGCGTTTCCAAGCTATGCCGACCTGAAAGCGGCGATGGAAATGCATCTGCAATTTGCAACGCCGAACGGGGAGTATGTGGCGGAGTGAGGGGACGCCCCACCTTTGCCTGACTCCATATAGAAGCTGTCATCCCGGTGCATGCCGGGGTGACATTTGAGGATGGGGAGGAGTCGCGGAGGATTGAAAAAAGGGGGGAGCGTTTCTTACTTCACCTCCCCCTTGAGGGGAGGTCGAGAAATTCGCGTCTTTGCGGATTTCTCGGGTGGGGGGCGCGGCGGGAGCGATGAAGAGTCTTGCGAAGCAGACCCCTCACCCTCCCACGCCTGCGGCGCGGGTCCCTCCCTCTCCCTCAAGGGAGAGGGGTTTAAGGAAGCGGCCTTTTCATTTCAACGGGCGGAGAAACTCACGCCTGACGTTCGACCATCATCTTCTTGATTTCGGCGATGGCCTTGGCCGGGTTCAGACCCTTGGGGCAAGTCTTGGCGCAGTTCATGATCGTGTGGCAGCGATAGAGCTTGAAGGGGTCTTCGAGATTGTCGAGACGTTCGCCCTTGGCTTCGTCGCGGCTGTCGGCGAGCCAGCGATAGGCTTGCAGCAATGTCGCGGGGCCGAGATAGCGATTGCCGTTCCACCAGTAGCTCGGGCACGACGTGGTGCAGCAGGCGCAGAGAATGCATTCGTAAAGACCGTCGAGAGCTTCACGCTCTTCATGGCTCTGCTTCCATTCCTTGACGGGCTCGGGCGACTTCGTTTGCAGCCAGGGCTCGATGGAGGCGTGCTGCGCGTAAAAGCCCGTGAGGTCCGGCACGAGGTCTTTCACCACCGCCATGCTCGGCAGCGGATAAATCTTCACGTCGCCCTTCACCTCGTCGATGCCCTTGGTGCAGGCGAGCGTGTTGGCGCCGTCGATATTCATCGCGCAGGACCCGCAAATGCCTTCGCGGCAGGAGCGGCGGAAGGTCAGCGTCTGGTCGATCTCGTTCTTGATCTTGATGAGCGCGTCGAGAACCATCGGCCCGCATTTGTCGAGATCGACCTCATAAGTGTCGATGCGCGGATTCTTGCCGTCGTCGGGCGACCAGCGATAGACGCGGAAATTCTTGACCCGCGTCGCACCCGCCGCCTTATAGGTCTTGCCCTCGGTGGGCCTTGAATTTTTCGGCAGAGCAAACTGAACCATGTGTCGTCCCTCGCGCCTCGTAAACGCGCGCCTCTGGTTTCCCTGCGCGTGTCAGTACACACGCGCCTTTGGCTTGATGTAGTCGATATCGCTCGACATCGTGTAGGTATGGACCGGACGGTAATCGACGGAAGGTTTGCCCGTCGCATCATCGACCCAGCAGAGCGTGTGCTTCATCCAGTTGGCGTCGTCGCGATCCGGGAAATCCTCGCGCGCATGAGCGCCGCGGCTTTCCTTGCGGTTGACCGCGCCCTCGACGGTGGCGATGGCCTGAACGATCAGATTGTCGAATTCGAGCGTCTCGATGAGATCGGAATTCCAGATCAGCGAGCGGTCGCTGACGCGAATGTCGGGGAGTTCGGCAAAGACGTCGGCAATGCGCTTGCGGCCCTGCTCCAGCGTCTCGCCGGTGCGGAAGACGGCGACATCGTCCTGCATGATGCGCTGCATCTTGCCGCGCAGCACGGCGGTCGGCGTCGAGCCGGACGCGTTGCGGAATTTGTCGAGACGGGCGAGCGCATTGTCGCCCGCACCCTTGGCGAGTTCGGGCTGGCGCTGAGCGGGCGTGACGAGCTCGGCGGCGCGAAGACCCGCCGCGCGACCGAAGACGACAAGATCGATCAGCGAATTGGAGCCCAGACGATTGGCCCCGTGAACGGAAACGCAAGCCGCCTCGCCAATGGCCATCAGGCCCGGAACGACGGTGTCGGGATTGCCGTTCTTCAAGGTCAGCACTTCGCCGTGATAATTGGTCGGGATGCCGCCCATGTTGTAATGCACGGTCGGCAGAACCGGGATCGGCTCCTTGGTCACATCGACGCCGGCGAAGATGCGCGCGCTTTCCGAAATGCCGGGCAGACGCTCGGCGAGAATTTTCGGATCGAGGTGATCGAGATGCAGGAAGATGTGGTCCTTCTGCGGGCCGACGCCGCGCCCTTCGCGGATTTCAATCGTCATGGCGCGGGAAACGACGTCGCGCGAGGCGAGGTCCTTGGCCGACGGCGCATAGCGTTCCATGAAACGCTCGCCTTCGGAATTGACGAGATAGCCGCCTTCGCCGCGCGAGCCTTCGGTGATGAGGCAGCCCGAGCCGTAAATGCCGGTCGGATGGAACTGCACGAATTCCATGTCCTGCAACGGCAGACCGGCGCGCAGCACCATCGCATTGCCGTCGCCCGTGCAGGTATGGGCCGACGTCGCCGAGAAATAGGCGCGGCCATAACCGCCGGTGGCAAGAATGACGAGGGAGGCGCGGAAGCGGTGGATTTCGCCGGTCGCCATGTCGATGGCGACGACGCCACGGCAAGCGCCGTCCTCATCCATGATGAGATCGATGGCGAAATATTCGATGTAGAAATCGGCGTTGTGGCGCACCGACTGGCCATACAGCGTGTGCAGCATTGCGTGCCCGGTGCGGTCGGCGGCGGCGCAGGTGCGCTGCGCGATGCCTTCGCCGAAATTGGTCGTCATGCCGCCGAAGGGACGCTGATAGATCTTGCCGTCTTCGGTGCGGCTGAAGGGCACGCCGAAATGCTCAAGCTCGTAAACGGCGGTCGGCGCATGGCGGCAGAGATATTCGATGGCGTCCTGGTCGCCGAGCCAGTCGGAACCCTTGACCGTGTCGTACATGTGCCAGCGCCAATCGTCCGGCCCCATATTGCCGAGCGAGGCCGCAACGCCGCCTTGCGCCGCGACCGTGTGGCTGCGCGTCGGGAAGACCTTGGTGATGTTGGCGGTCTTGAGGCCCTTCTCGACGCAACCGAGCGTCGCGCGAAGACCCGCGCCGCCCGCGCCGACGACCACGACGTCGAACGTATGGTCGATGAAATTATAAGTCTGCGATGCCGCCATGATCTGTCTCGACGCGTTGAATCAGGAACCAAAGCCGATCTTGAGTGCCGCAAAAACGCAGGCAAGACCGACGGCATAGGAAAAGAACGTATTGGCGATGAGCGTGACCTGCTTCAGCCTGTCCGTGTGGACATAGTCCTCGATGACGATCTGCATGCCGATGCGCATATGCATGATGCTCGCGCCGATCAGCGCGAGCAGCAGGATCGAAACGAGCGGATGAGCAAGATAGCGATGCGCGGTTTCGTAATCCGTGCCCGCGAGCGCGACGATGGAGACGAGAAAGAAAATCGCCAGCGGCGCGATGGCAAGCGCCGTGACGCGCTGGCGGATATGTTCGGTGGTGCCGCCATGCGCCGCGCCGAGATGCGAAATTTTCGCATAGGGCGTACGCATGTCGTTCTTTTTGGAAACGGACATCAGAGCATCCCCCGCAACGCATAGGCCGCGACCCAGACCGCGACGGTGAGCACGATCCCGCCAATGGCCGCCGCCCAGCTGATGAGATCGGCGGTCTTGAGATCGAAGGCGAGAATCTCGTCCCAGAAGAAATGACGGATGCCGCTCAGCAGATGATGGATGAGCGCCCAGGTGAAGCCGAAGAGAACGAGAAGACCGATCCACGATCCGGCGACGCTCTGGAAGGTCGCATAGGCCTCGGGCCCCGATGCCGTGGCGATGAGCCACCAGGCAAGGAGCGCCGTGCCGAAATAGAGACCCATGCCGGTGATGCGATGGATGATCGACATCGCCATCGTGATGGTGAATCGATAAATCTGGAGATGCGGCGAAAGCGGACGTTCGACCTGTCGCGGAGCAGCCATGTCTTGGTTCCCGGAAATACGTCGGGCGGGTGGGATAGCTGTTGTTTATCGCGCGTCGCGGTTGAAGGCAAATGCCGATACGCGCTGAACAATCGCCTTCTAAGAACGGTTCGCATCAATAGCGGCCGGGCGGATGATTTTGCGAAAAGCGGCGGCGCGCGCAAGCCTCGAACGCTGCGTCAATTGCGGAGCCGCAACAGCCTTTGCGGAGGCCGGTCTAGGTTTCCATCGCCGGAGTCACAAGGTCTGAAGTCTGAAAAACAGGAGTGAGCCATGACCGCAAAAGCCCCCGATAGCGATGCCGAAATCGCGAGCCGCCTCGCCGCCGCCTGGAACGCGCAAGGCTTCATGCGGCTCGTCGGCGCGAAGGCCGGGGAAATCCGGCGCGGCTTTGCCGAAATTCATGTCGACAACCGGCCCGAGATTTCACAGCAGCACGGTTTCGTGCATGGCGGCGTGGTCGGCTTTCTCGCCGACAATGCGATTGCCGGTGCGGCAGGCACCGTGCGGCCCGACGGCATGGACGTGCTGACCGCTGAATACAAAATCAACCTGATGCGTCCCGCCATCGGCAGCCGCATCGTCGCGCGCGGCGAAGTCGTCAAGGCCGGCCGCACGCAATGCGTGGTCGAGGCGCGGGTCTACGGAATCGACAAGGGCGAGGAAAAGCTGATCGCCATTGCGCTCGGCACCGTCGCCTATATCGCCACGGGAAAATAAACGGAGAGCAGGCGAGCCCGCGATGCCTAAGCCGTGATGTCCGGCAGACCGAAGCCCGTATCGATCCACTGCCAGACCGTCGAATGCTTGACGCGTTCTATGGTCGGCACGCCAAGGCCCGGACGATGTTCGCGGGTGACGAAAATCAGAATGTGGTCCGCAGTCGCGCCGGTTTTCGAAATCGGAAAAATGGTGAGCTCGAAGGCCGCCATCTCGCCACCCGCGATTTCCGTCGGCGTGCTTTGCCACAAGCCGCAGGGCTGGCTGAGACAGGCCATGACCGACGCATAAGCGCCGTCCTTGATCGCCGGATCGACGAGATCGAGATAATCCAGGCCGGTGAGATCGAAACCGAGCAGATCGAAGAAGCCGGAACCGGAAAGCCGGAACGGCAGAGACGAAATGGCCGGATCGGGTTCGATGATCGCCATGAATGACGCAAACCGGGCAAAGCTTTTCAGATCGATGGCGTTGCGGGCCGGAAAAGCCGCATCGCCTTTCGCCGCAAACCACGCTTCCTCGAAAGCGAGACTGTCGGCCGTTCGAAGACTGGAGACGCCGCCCCGCGCCTCATCCGATTGAGAAGCCTGATCCGATTGAGAAAGCATAGCCCACCCGCACTGTCGTCCGCCCGAGACGATGGCATTATAGCGCCATCGTCGATCCGAATCCTATCGCCTCGGCATTAAAACCCAATAATCGAGATCGAGAATGACGCCTTCGTCATAACCTTTCTCCAACGCGCCCGGAAATTCCGCGCAAGGCAGGTTTTTCGTCGCGATTGTCCGCACCCGGATCGCCCCGAGATCGGCGCGGCCGTCGAGCGGAGCGGTTTCGAGAATTTCAGACCACGCAAAAATCGTATCGCCCGCAAAACAGGGCGCGACGTGACGCCCGCCATTAATGGCCGCGACCAGAACGGCATTGGCAAGACCGTTGAAGGAGAGCGAGCGCGCCAGCGAAATGACGTGGCCGCCATAGATGAGGCGGCGGCCGAAACGGCCCTGGCCTTCGGTGAACTGGTTGAAATGAACCTTGGCCGTGTTCTGATAAAGCCGCGTTGCCATCATGTGCTCGGCTTCCTCGATCGTCACGCCATCGACATGATCGATCTTTTCGCCGGGCAGGTAATCGTCCCAGAGATGCGGGCTGCCCGATGCCGCGACATCGAAATCCTTGAAATGCGTTTTGGCGGGCGCGGCGAGGTCCTTTGCGGAAACCGCATGGCCGAGTTTCGGCACATCGGCGACGGGCGCGGGATGCGCTTTGTCGCGCTTTCGCACCATCACCCAGCGCACATAATCGAGAACGATCTCGTCGCGCTGGTTGCGGCCCGTCGAGCGCACATAGACGACGCCGGTGGCGCCATCGGAATTTTCCTTCAGGCCGATGACTTTGGAAATCGTCGAGAGCGTGTCGCCGGGGAAAACCGGTTTGAGGAAACGGCACTCGGCGTAACCGAGATTGGCGACCGCGTTGAGCGAGATGTCGGGCACCGTCTTGCCGAAGACGACATGGAAAGCCAGCAGATCGTCGATGGGCGATTGCGCATAGCCTGCCTTGCGCGCCACTTCATCCGACGACTGGAGCGAGAAGCGCGAGCCGAACAGCGCCTGATAAAGCGCGCGGTCGCCTTCGTTTACCGTGCGTGGCGTCGCGTGGGTGAGCACCTGCCCGACCTTGAAGTCCTCGAAGAAATTACCCGGATTGGTTTTGGTCATTTTCCGTTCCTGCGCTTGGCGAATTCATCGACGGCGATGCTGAGCGCAACGCCGATGCCGATGCCGAAGATCATGCCCGTGCTCATATTCTCCGTCACCGAACCGATGACCGCGCCGATGGCGACGCCGATGATGAGGCCGGTGGTGACGGTTTTGATGGTCATAGCATTCCTTTCAGAACGTCGCTCTGAACCTGCCTCCCCCTTGCGGGGAGGCCGAAACGCGGAACGCGTTTCGGGTGGGGGTCGCGGCCGTCGAAAAGACCGATTGCATCGGCGTTTTGCGAAGAGACCCCCCACCCCTGCCCTCCTCACAAGGGGGAGGGGGAGGCGTTACGAACCCGCCCCCTCAAGCTCCCTGATCGCATCGGCAATCGCAACCGTGCGCTTTGCGATTTCCGCGTGCAGAATTTCGACCATGCGGCCATCGACTTTCAGCACGCCCTTGCCCTTGTTCTCCGGCGCCTGAAACGCCTCGATGGTCTTGCGCGCGAAGGCGACGGTCCCGGGATCGGGCGAGAAGATCGTGTTGCACGGCGCAACCTGGCTTGGATGGATGAGCGTCTTGCCGTCGAAACCCATGTCGCGG
>DASYEM010000014.1:0-20719 GCA_036499025.1 Parvibaculum sp.
TCACATTCCCATCTGCGCTGGCGAACAGCGATCCAGCCATGCTGGCGAAAGACGAGCCAAAGGAATTTCCGACCGAACTGCCGATGGAATTCACCGCATTGTTCAACACCAGCTTCGACAGGTTGAGCGCCAGTTTCTGCAACGTGTCGGAAAGCGACTTGCCGCGCAGCGCCACATCGTCGAAAGCGCCGGTCAGCGTCCGCCCGAAATCACGCCCGCCCGAAGCCGCGCGTTTGTAATCGCTCGTCACGCCGGACAGCGTCCGCGTCGTCTCCGCGCCAAACGCCCGCGTCGCCGCGGCGGCCCCCTCCATCGCCGATGTCAGCGCGACGGGATCGTTCGTGTCGGTCATTGCTTTCCTCACTGTTTGAAGACCCTCACCCAACCCTCTCCCAGAGGGAGAGGGCTAGAAAGATGAGGCCGCCCTCGATCCCCTCTCCCTCTGGGAGGGGGGACCCGTGCCGAAGGCGCGGGAGGGTGAGGGCCTCGTGCGTCACCGGCACATCGCACGCGCCTCGTCGCGCAGGCGGCCGTAATCGGCGATGAACTTTCCCGTCATGGATTGCGGCCCCAGCCGCTCGAGTTCATCCGCTGCCGCCGCCTGCTCCGCCGCCGCATAAGGCCTCACGCTCAGACATGCCGCGTCAGAAGCTCCCGTCGCGCAGCCGTTCAACGGCATCAGACTGATCGCGAGGACCAAGCTCACCCGCTTCACGAATGGCATTCTGCGTCTCCAGTTTCTGCTCCAGCGCCGAGGCGCGCTCGCGGTCCCGCGCCCAGAGAAAGGCGATCAATGCCGCACCGAAATCGGCAACGACGCCGATGAGTTTGGCGAGAAGATCGATCACGCCGCCGGTTCCGCCGCCTGAAGCCGCGCCTCGATCATCCGTTGCAAATGATCGCCATCGAGACCGAGCGCCTTCACTGCTTCCGGCACATGCGCCAGCGCGTAATTCGCCGCTTCCGCGAGCAGGTCGCTTTTAACGTCGAGTTTGAGCCGTCCCGCCTCCAGCGCGTCGAGCTTCGACATCGCAAAAGCGATGCCCATGCCGAGTGCCTTGTCGAGGATTTGCCCGAGCTCGCCGTCGCGTTTTGCTTTGAGAAGTTGGCAGGCTTTCGCGGCCACGACGGAGGCAAGCGCGGTCAGAACGCCGAGAATCAAATCTCCGATGAGCGGCTGCAGCGGCGTCAGATCAATCGCATACATGGTCATATCCCTTTCGTCATAAAAAATGCCCCTCATCTTTCAATGAAGAGCGTTGTCCCGTTCGTTGGTGCAGATCCGCGCCGCAACCAACGTAATTTATCCGTATAGAGCGCGATCCAATTATCCGGCTTGCCGCCAGCTCGTCTTTTCGCTTACAAACGAACAACGAGTTTTCCGGTAACAGAGTGCCATATGCTGAACATTCGATTTGTACGTATCTGCGCCCTGTTTGCGCTGCTCGGAGCCTGTGCGAGGGTCGATATCAAGAATGTCCCCCAGGCAAATTTGGGCGATACCTACGTCGTTGGCACATCATCGCAACACGCCACGATCAAAGGCAGCGGCGATACCAGCGGGACGATGCTCAGTCCGACGATGATCGCCTATCTAGTCTCCATCGACGGCAAGAATGTGAAAGGGCGGGGCGACATATTTGACCCTGTGCAAATCGATCCCGGCATTCATTCACTTCTCGTCGCCTACAGATCGATAGGCGGCGCGTCGCATGGCTTCGTTCCCCTCATGCTCGATGCAAAGCCGGGTGCGGCTTACGTCGTCAAGGAAGAATACCAGGGTGGGTTCCTCCGTCTGGGGACGGCTGAGGATGTCACCAATGAATATATGTACATCGAAGACGAGAAGACCGGCCTTGCGGCAACCGACAAGGTGACCGACACGCTGCGCCGCAACACGAATATGTACATCCAGTCGACAGACAAGAGCGCCGCTACCCTGCGCGGGATCAAGATGGAGAAGTTGCTGGGCTCAAACGCCTGCTTCATTGCCGCCATCGACGGCCGCTTCATGCCAACAATCGAGGGCCAGACTTTTCTGGATCACGACCGCTCCGACTTCGACGCCGTCGCGAAAATCGCTCCCGGACGGCACGCCGTTGCCGTCAGCATCGATTTCGGCAACATAAAAGGCGCTTATCCGTTCTTGCTGGATGCTACGCCAAACGCAAGCTATGTCGTCAAATGCGATCTCGTGGACAGGCAAATAAACGGCAAGCTGAACGCCACCATCAACATTTTGGTGGAAAACGAAACGACCCACACGGTCGCCGTTCCCGCCATAGATTTACCTATCGAATTTTAGGTTAGCCCGGAAAGCAGATTCCGCATCATGACGTCCCAATTGAAGATCACCGTTTCCGCCATGGCGCTTGCCGTCGCAATGCTTTGTCATTCCGCCAATGCCGACGAACCTGTATTGCCGGCGGGCACCGCGAGCATCCGTGGCGACCTTGTTTCAGGTCCCTTGCGATCTTCAACCGGGTCGCGCATCGTCGCCGTCGATGGTCGCCTCATTTATGGCGAGGTCGAGCCGTGCAAGCCGGTTTCCCTCGCGGTCGGCCTGCACTCATTGGTCGTGGACGTTGACGATAAGGAGTTTCCGCTCCGCCTCGACGCGAAGCCCGACACAGCCTATGCCGTCAAATGGACGAATGATTCATCGCCGGTTGCGTTGGTCGAGAACGGCAACACAAAAGAAATCGTCGCCAGAATCTCCACCAATCTCGATGATCTTCCCAGCCCTTATGCTCCGCCGGCGGGCGACACCAGGAATCTTGCGACCATAAAAACGTCCCAGCTCCGGCAATCAAATTGGCCCTTCGGCGATGCAGATGTCGGACACATCTATGTCAGTGCGGTCGATGGCCAATTTGTTGACGGATACCAGACGCAACTCTCCAAACGGGCGGGCGATCACGCGGATCTGAATATAGCGCCCGGTGCGAGAGCGTTGATGATCGGCGCTCACTACTCATTTGTGGGCATCAACGGTGGCGATAGCTACGGATGGATCAACATGCCCATTCTGTTTCAGGCCGAGCCGGCGACGACCTATGTCCTCAAGTACGGAAAAATCGAAGGTGCGCCGGGTCGCCTGAGGTTCGATTTCTGGATCGAGGATGAGACTCACGGCAAAACCGTCTATCCCAAAAACACGTTCTTTCTTAACCTGGCGGCAAGAGGCCAGTCCTATATGGCGGCCATTCCGGAGCATAAGGAAGTCAGCTTTCCGCTTGAGCATGGTCAGGTGAAACGCACGCCCGAAAAGCCGAAGCCGTGGTGCGAACACGACTAGCGATCGGGATAGTCTTCATTGAGGGCGATGAGTTGCTCACGGCTCATCGACGATTGAGTAAAACTGCCCAGCCCCGACCCGCGCGCCGCCGCCGCCAGTTCCGGCAAGGTCATGCGCCAGAAGTCCCGCGGCGCGAGGCGCAAATGCCCGAGGCCTAACTCCATCGCCCGGGCCCAGGGGAATGCCTTCATGCGCCCTCGCCGCCGAATGTCGCGGTGAGCAGGTCGGCTACGATGGCGATATAGCCCGCTGCGCCACCTTCCGCGCTCATGCGCGCCACGTCCTCGTCGCTGACATCCTCGCCCGCGCCGCGCAACCCCGCGCCGATCACGCGGATCGCATCGCGCGCGCCGATGCGGCCCGTCTCGAAGCGGGAGGCGAGCGCCAACATATCTTCGCCGCCGAACGCATCTTCGAGTTCGGCCAGCGCGCCGAGCGTCAGCACCAGCACGCGGCGCTCGCCGCCGAGCACCGCCTCGATCTCGCCGCGATGTCTGTTGGCCATGCTCACAGCGCCGCGAACGTCACCGCGCCCGCGCTTTCCAGCGACAGGTCGAACGTCACCTCGCCGTCATGCTCACCCCCATATTCAAGCGCCGTAATCTGGAACGCCCCCGTCACCGTGCCGAAGTCGGGAATGACGATCTGCCAGTTCCTGATCGCCGCATCGAAGAAGATCTGCCGCACGCTTGCGTCCGACGCTTCGTCGCGGAAAATGCCGCGCCCGCTGACGCTCGCGGTGCGCACGCCCGCGCCTGCCAGCAACTCGCGCCATTGGCCGCTCGAATCCGCATTGGTGATATCGACGCTGCGCGCGTTGAAGGCGAGCGAGCGCGTGCGCAATCCCGCCACCGTCGTGAATGCGCCCGCGCCCTCCGCGTCGAGTTTGACGAGCAGGTCCTTGCCCTTTTGAGCCGCCATGATGTCTCCTTAAGATTTGATCGGTTCGGTGACGGCGCGAAAACGGATCGTTCCGCGCCAGGTCGCGCCATCGGCGTCGCGCCGCGTCTCCGCGCCGAGGAAGCGCAGATTGACGAGGCGATGCCCCTCGAGCGTCAGCTCCGCGTCATGCAGCGCCGCGTTGACCGCGCCCATGATCGCTTTCGCCTCCGCCCGGCCGCCGCCGCGCGCATAGGCGTTAAAGGCGAGGCGGTGTTCCGCGCCGGTCGCCTCGCCCGCGCTCCAGTCCTCCACCTGCGCCTCGCCGAGCGTCAGGTACGGAAAGCCCGTATCGCCCGGCACGTTGTCGTAGATGCGCGTGGCGACCAGGGCGGCGAGCGGCGCGTCCTCCGCGAGCCTTGCATAAAGTGCTTTCTGCAAAGCGAGATCCGCGTCCATCATGCCGCCCCGCTTTCCGCATTGATCGCCAGCCATTGCCGCTTGCCGTCGGGATCGCGCATGCCGCGAATATTGAGCGTCTGCCCGCGCCAGACGAGCCGCATCTCTGCCGTCACGTCGCCGCGAAAGCGAATGGTGATGCGGTGCGGCCCCCGCGCTTCATCGCGTTCGGCCAGCACATGTTCCGTGCCGCCAAGCGCCATGACTTCCGCCCAGACGGTCGCCAGCGTTTCCCATGTCACATCCGCGCCGCCCGCGCCGTCGGCTGTTCGCACGGGCCGCTCGATGATCACGCGCTCGCGCAATTGCCCCGCCGCCGTCACAGCCGCATCCTCCGGTAAGGCGCAACGAGCGCCGATACCGCCAGAGGCATCTCGGCGGGCGCATCGCCGAAGCTCACCGGCTCGCGATGTTCAAACCAATGCGCGACCAACATTAGCACCGCCTGTTTCAGCGGCGCGGGCACGGCGGCGGCGTCGCCATATCCCGCCGTGAAATCGATCGCGATGCCGGCAACGCGCCGCAGCGGTGCGGGCCATGTGCCCGCCGCCACAATGCGCGGCTCATCGCCCGCCAGCGCCGTCTGATAAAATGCCGGATCGAGTGCGCCCACACCGTCAATCATCACCGCCGTCACGGCGGCGCTCGGCGCAAGCGGCAGCCTCACCGCCGCGCCCGGCCATTCGTCGAGCAGCAACCGCCAGCTCTGCGTGACGAAAGCGCGCCGCGTCTCGCCCTCCAGCACGGCGCGCGCCGCCGTGATGAACGCCGTCAGCAGCGCATCCTCGCCCGTTCCGTCGAGCCGCAGATGCGCGCGCACCTCGGCCAGCGTCACCGGCTCTTCCGCCGGTCCCGAAATCAAAAACAATGTCATGACTTTTCCTTCCACCTCCCCCTTGTGGGGAGGTCGAAATGCGCAGCATTTCGGGTGGGGGGTCTCTTCGAAGATGTCTCGCCAAGAGACCCCAACCCCTCCCCACAAGGGGGAGGGGCTAGAGTCAAACGACAGGCTTCACATGCGCGCGGGCCAGAACAGCCAGCGCCGAAACCGGTGTGCCGTTCGTATGCGTGCCGGTCAGCACGAGGCTCACGCGGCTATAGCGGGCATTGCCCACATAGCCGATGCGATATTCCTTCTGCGCTTTCGCGGCGGCATCCACCGTCGCGAAAATGCCGCTCGCCGACACCGTGCCGTTGACGGCTTTCGCTTCCGTCACGGCGGCCCAGTTCGCGCCGTCTTCCGAGGCTTCGAGCTTCACCTCCGTCTTCAGCGAAGACGACAACGTGTCGCCGCTCGCACCGAAGAGAACGATGTGCTCGACCGCCTCGAAGCCCTGGCGGTCGATGGGCGCGCCCGACCGCGCCGTAGTCGTCACGGCGGGATCGAGCGACTGCACTGTTTTCAGATTGTGATGCAGATCTTTCATAAGCGGGCCCTCCTCAAGCCGTTCCGAATTTCAAAAGTTTCAGCGCCTCGAAATTCTGCACGCCGCCGCCCACGCGCTTCGTCGTGTAGAAAAGCACGTAGGGTTTCGAGCTATAGGGATCGCGCAGCACGCGCACGCCAAGCCGGTCGACGATCAGATAGCCGCGTTTGAAATCGCCGAAGGCCAGCGCCGTCGCGTCGGATGCGATGGACGGCATGTCTTCGGATTCCGTCACCGGATAGTTGAGGAGCGTCGGCGGCGTCCCGGCGGCGATGCCCGGCTGCCAGAGGTAATTGCCTTCCGCGTCCTTGAACTTGCGGATGGCGGATTGCGTCGCGCGGTTCATCACGAAGCGCGCATTGCCGCGATAACCGGCCTTCACCGAATAGATGAGGTCGATCAGAATGTCCGAGGCGTTGGATGTCGGAAACGCGCCCGCATTGCCGGTGACGAGATAGCCGAGCTTGCCATGCGCCCAGCTCGCATTGGCGACCTTGGGATAAGAGAGAAAGCCGCGCGGGCGGCGAATGCCGTCGCCGCTGACGAAGGCCGAGCCCTCCTGCTCCGCGAAAGCCGTTTGCACTTCTTCGGCGAGCCACTGGTCGATGTTGACGGCGGCGTCGTCGAGCAGCGTCGAGGTCGCGGCCGGCATCGCGTAAAGCTCCATCGCCGGAAACTCGATTTCGGAAAGCTGCGGCGCGCCGGTTTCGACGCGGCCCTCGCTTTCGCCGACCCAGCCGCTCGCCGGGCCGCTGGTCGTGAAGGGTTTCTTGTAGCTCGCCGCGCCGATCTGGCGAACGCCTGCAATGGCGCGAATGGGCGAAGCGTCGGAGACGATGCGGTCGATCATGCGCTCCGTCTCGGCGGGCACGAGATAGCCGCCGTCGGGATCGGATTGCGCGCTCAGCGCCTTGGCTTCGAGCGTCCGCAGTTCATGCGCTTCGCCCTTGCGCACATAGAGATCGAAAGCGCGCTTGTGTTCGCGCTTTGCCGGATCGAGGCGCGTGCGCGTCTCGCCGCCGATTTCCGGCCGGGCGAAAGCCAGCGCCAAATCGTCCACCGTCTTTTTCTGCCGGTCCAGCGCGCGGTTGATGCGGTCGACCTTGTCCTCGGTCACGACATCGGCGCTGAGCTTCTTCTCGATCTCGCCGAGGCGTTCGTCGTTGGCATCCTTGAACGCCTCGAAAGCGCCCAGGAATTCGTCGAGCGCGTCGCGCACCTCATGCGACGCGGGCGCGCTTTTCACCTCAAGCGTCTTCAGCGACGCCCCGATGCGCGGGACGCCTTTATTCATTGCACTCATAAGTGCTCCTTTCAGGGTTTGAAAATCAGCGACGCGACGCGGAAGGCCCGCGCCAGTTTCGCACTCGTCTCTCGCGTCGTCGTTTTGACCGCGCTTATCCGCGCCTGGGGGAGCATCGGAAACGTCACGACCGAAATTTCCCACAAGTCGACTTCCATCAGACGCCGCAGGCCCGTCTTCTTGTCCGACTGCGCCTTGACCACGTGATAGCCGATGGAAAGCCCGTCGATGGCGCCCGCACGCATCAGGCTCAGCACCTCGCGCGCCCGGCCCACGTCGCCGAGCAACTGCCCTTGCACGAAGAGACCGCGCCCATCTTCAGCGATCTTCGTCCAGACGCCGATGGGTTCGGCCGGATCGTGCTGATAGAGCAGCTTCACGCCGCGCGCACCGCGCCGTCGCAACGTCCCGCGAAACGCGCCCGGCATCACCATGTCGCGCCCGAGATCCTCCGCGCCGAAGAGCGACGCATAGCCCTCGAAACTCCCATCGCCGCCGACGCTCTTGAAATCGAACCGCGTCGCCTTGCGCTCGCAAATGCCCGGATCGCCCACATGCCCTCCAAAATAAAAAAGACACCGCGTTCGCCCCGGTGCCTGACCTCTAAGCCCTCCCCCCTTGAGGGGGAGGGTTGGGTGGGGGGTGCAACTGCGCAAAGATTCTCTTGAAGCAAACCCCTCACCCTCCCATTGCTTCGCAACGGGTCCCTCCCTCTCCCTCAAGGGGAGAGGGGAAAGTAAGCGCCGCTCGCTCTACCTCTTCCCCGCAATCACCCGGTCGAGCTTCTCCTCGATCCGCGCCAATGACGCCCGCATCGCGTTCGACTGTTCCTCCAACCGCGCCGTGCGCTCCACCACTTCGTCCGTCCGCGCCGAGCGCAATTCCAGCGCCGAAAGCCGTTCCGCCGCCGCGCCTGACCACATCAACGCCGTGCCGGTCTGGATCAGGATCGTCACAACCAGCGCGACCGGCACATGGCGGTCGAGCCGCCAGCTGGTGTTTTCGCCGAGTTTCATGGATACCTCACGGGCCTCGTCCTTCGAGACGGCGCGTTCCGCGCCTCCTCAGGATGAGGAGAGATTCAGAGATCAAAAAACAACCCTCACCCTGAGGAGCGAACCAAAGGTTCGCGTCTCGAAGGGCGAGGCCCCAGCGCTAATCTTGCGCGCCATCCCCATATCCCACCGCCGCGCGCTTCTCCTCGTCGGTCAGAAAATCCGCGCGTCCCACCCGCGCCCACAGCGCCTCGCGTTCGCTCGACAGCGCTTCGACCCCGTCGAGATCGAAACCCAGCCGCAAGCCTTCGCCATAGCGCGGCCCCAGCCAGCGCGTCAGCGCGCGGCCCGTGCGGTTTGCGAGCGGCAATACCGTCTGACGCCAGAAACTCCGGTTCGCCTCCGCGTAATTCGCAAACGTGTTGTCGCCCGGAATGCCGAGCAGCATCGGCGGCACGCCGAAGGCGAGCGCGATGTCGCGGGCTGCGGCGCGTTTGGCTTCGATGAAATCCATGTCTTTCGGCGTCAATCCCATCGCCGTCCAGTCGAGCCCGCCTTCGAGCAGCAGCGGACGGCCTGCATTCGCCGCACCCTGATAATTGTCGGTTAGTTCGCGCTTCAGCCGCTCGAACTGATCCTCGCTCAAATTCGATGCGCCATCCGCGCCCTTATAGACCAGCGCGCCGGAGGGCCGCGCCGCGTTGTCGAGCAGCGCCTTGTTCCATTGTCCCGCAGCATTGTGAATATCGACGGCGAAGGCGGCGGCTTCCAGCGGGCTCAGTCCATAATGATCGTCGGTCGGATGAAACATCTTCATATGCAGGATCGGCGTCTCGCCCCGCGCCGGATCGTAAGCGAAAGACACCGTGCGCCCATCCACCGCGTAATCGTAAGCCTCCGGCCAACCTGACCGCCCCGGCACAACTTTCATCCGGTCGGGTCGCAGCGCGTAGATCTCGCGCGGAACGCCGTCGAGCTCGACCAACTCGATGTAAGCATTGCCCGCCACTTCGAGATAGCCGTACCAGCTCTCGAAGAGGTCCGCCCCGCTTTCATGCGGGTTCGGGCGTTCAAGCAGTTTCAGCAACGGATGCTCGCTCAGTTCGCGCGGTCCATCATAAAGCAGCCAGGGCAGGCTTGCGGCAGCTTCCGCGATCATGCGCACGCAACGATAGGCGACCGGATTTCGCTCGAAACTTTCGCGCGACAGCGCCGCATAATCGCGCGGCGTCCAGACGGCGCGGCCCTGCAATTGCAGCGCCACCAGCGGCCCGGTGCGGCTCGCCTTTTCCTCGCGGCTTTGCGGCACCCGCGGATCGTTGCGCATCAGCCGCGCGAGCTTCGCCCAAGGGCCTGCGATCATGTCGGTGGGCATTGAAATGACTCTCCTCACACTCTGCTGTCACCCCGGGCTCGTCCCGGGGTCCAGGAACGGCAAGAACGGAGCAAGCGGCCTGGATCCCGGCACAAGGCCGGGATGACAATTATTGTTTGTAGAACGTCACAGCCTTCTCACCTTCGGCGCGCCCGCCTCGCGGTCGAGCATCAGATCAGTCAGCGCCCAGACCAGCGCATCAAGCCGGTCGGGGCTCTTGCCCGAGCCCGGCACGAAATCGCACATCTGATCCTCAAGCCGCGCCAGCGCGCCGACATGGCTTACAAATCCGTGCTCATAGAGAGCCGCCACCGGCTCGGCTCGTACGCGCTTGCCGCGCGTCGCCCGCACCAGCTTCAGCGGCGCCGTCGGCATCACCTGCCGCATGATGGTCGAAACCATTTCGCCGCCCTGGTTGCTCTCGGCAACGATCCTGTCCGCCTCGTGATCGCGAAACGCTTTAGCGGCGCGGCTCGCCCAGGTCAGCGGCGTCAACCCGCCCATCGAGCGGTCGTCCAGCACATAGGCGCGGCCGTCATCGGCGATGCCCGCCACCACGATGCCGCATTCGTCCGCATTGGGTCCGCTCGTCGCCGGCGGATCGACCGCGACGACGATGCGCACAAGCTCCGGCGCCTTGCGCACCCGCGCCTTGTCGATGGTCTCGCGCGACCAGAGCGCATCCGGGTTGTCCTCGATCAGCTCGGCGTCCAGCTCCTGCCGCCCGAGCCGCGTGCCCTCGTAGCGCGCGATCACCGAGCGGAAAAACGCGTCGGCCAGATTGGCGCGGTTGGCGTAAGTGCTCGCTCGCGTCACCGCGCATCGCTCGTCGGCGAGCAATCGTTTCAAGATTGGCGCGGGGCGCGGCGTCGTCGTCACGACCTGACGCGGATGCGCACCGAGCCGCAATCCGAATTGCAGCATGTCCCATGCCGCCTCCGCATAACGCCACTTGCCGACTTCATCCGCCCAGGCCGCGTCGAATTGCGGGCCGCGCAAGCTTTCAGGCTCCGACGCGGAGAAAGCCTGCGCCACGGCGCCGTTCGGCCAGAGCAATCTCTTGCGCGAAGCCTCATAGCGCGGGCGCGAACCTCCCAGTCCGCAAAGCCCGGACGGCCCGTCGATCATCACCTCGCGCACGTCGCCCAGCGTCTCGCCGATCAGCGCGATGCGCCCCGCCTCGCCGCGCTCGACGAGTCCGCGTATCCATTCCGCGCCCGAGCGTGTCTTGCCCGCGCCGCGTCCGCCCAGCACCAGCCATGTCGTCCAGTCGCCGCCCGGCGCGATCTGGTCGGGCCGCGCCCAGAAGGGCCAGTCGTCAAGAAGCCATGCCGTCTCCGGCGGCGTCAGGCTGGCCAGAAACGCCGCCCTCGCCACTTCCGGCAGAGAGGCGAGCGAGGCGGCGCTCAAGCTCGGCGCGGAGGCCGGCATCGTCCGCCGGTTTGCCTGAGCGTTTTGTTTTTCCGTCGGCACTCTTTTCCTGCTCCGGCCTCTTGATGAGCTTCAGCTTGTCGAGCGAGCGTGTCAGCGATGCGAGCCTGCGCACCGTCTTCTCGCGCTCGGCGTCGTCCTTGCTGTCGGTCTTTTCCTCGATGTCGGCGATTTCGCTGGCGATGATCCGGCGAAGGCGCAGCCCGAGTTGCCTTGGCGTCGCAATGTCCCCGCGGTCATCCGCCTTCGGCTGAGCCGGCATCGCCGGCGGCTTGCCGATTTTTCCGTTGCGCAGCCGCCAGCCCTGCAACTGCGCCAGCATCGCAATCGCCTGCTTGGTGGTTCCGTATTCGGCGGCGATCTCCGCCACCTCCCGGTCTCCGAGATAGGCTTTCCTGATCTTCTGAAGCCGTTTCGGATCGGCGGCGAGCGCGTCGGTTTTTCTTATTCTGTTCATGGGCTCAATCTCTCCCCTTTTTATTCGTCATGGCCGGGCTTGACCCGGCCATCCACGTCTTTCCTTTCTGATCCAGAGCAGGAAGACGTGGATGCGCGGATCAAGTCCGCGCATGACGGAAGTGGAAAATTGAATGTGACGCGCAATTCCCGACATGGACCTTAAGTGGGGTTGGAGCGTTACGCTGTTAAGCGGGGAAATCTCGGCTATTCACCAAATCCGAAAAGCGCTTCGAAAGATCAATGCGAAATCCTGAACTGCTCAGCCTGCTCAGCACCTGGCGCACACTGATCCTCATCTATCTGCCGCCACCGTTTTTCGGCATCGTGCTGATGGCGCTGGCCACAGTGCTGGCGCTTGGCTTCCACCGCGCGCTCATCCGTCTGACGCGGCGCTTGCTCGGCACGCGCTATCCCTTCGTTCTGTCGTTGATCGCGCGAACGCGCGCCGTCAGCCGCCTCGCTCTGGTCGTCTTCGCGCTCGGCCTCGTGTTGCCCGTTTCGGATTTCAGCGACGAAGGCGTCGCCCATGTCGGCAAAATGCTGCTGGTCGCCTTCATCGTTCTGATCGGTTGGACGGCGGTGATCGCCAGCGAGCTCGCCTCGACGGTCTATCTCGCGCGCTTCCAGATCGACGTCGAAGACAATCTCCTCGCGCGCAAGCATGTGACGCAGACCAATATCCTGAAGCGCGCGCTCGAAACGCTGATCGTCATCGTCACCGTCGCCACGGCGCTGATGACGTTCGACAGCGTCCGCCAATATGGCGTCAGCCTCTTCGCCTCGGCCGGCGCGGCGGGCCTCATCGTCGGCCTCGCGGCCCGTCCGCTCTTTGCCAATCTCATCGCGGGCGTCCAGATCGCGGTGACGCAGCCGATCCGTGTCGACGATGCCGTCATCGTCGAGGGCGAATGGGGCCGCGTCGAAGAAATCACCAGCACCTATGTCGTCATCAAGATATGGGACTGGCGGCGGCTCATCGTGCCGCTCTCTTATTTCCTCGAAAGCCCCTTCCAGAACTGGACGCGCCAGAGCGCCTCGCTCATCGGTTCGGTCTATCTCTACCTCGATTACCGCGCGCCCGTCGGCCTCCTACGCGAGAAACTCACCGAATTCGCCAAGGCGTCGAAGCTCTGGGACGGCGATGTCGTCAATCTTCAGGTCTCGGACGCCAAGAACAACACGATCGAAATCCGCGCGCTCGTCAGCGCGGCAAATTCCGGCAAGGCGTGGGATTTGCGCTGCGAGATGCGCGAGAAGCTGATCGACTTTCTGCAAGCCGAGCATCCCGATGCGCTGCCCGTGCAGCGGGCCGCCGTGGAGAAGGATGCAATTCCAGAGATGGATCGAAGATAGGAAAGCAGCGGTGCGCTGCCAACTGGGGATATCTCGCACGTTTCAGAAATGTCTTCGCGCTTCGACAAATCGCCAATGTCACCCCGGCCTTGTGCCGGGGTGACACTGAAATTTTGGAAATGCCTCAACCGATTTCCGGCAGCCTAATCCGCCACCAGCTTCGGCCACTCGACGATGTGATCGCAAATATCCTCGAAGTCGATCTTGTCTTCCGAGATCACGCGTCCGCGCACCGACATGCCGGCGCGCGCCACGCTTTCCGTCTCGCCCGAGACCAGCGGGTGCCATGAGGGCAGGTCCTTGCCCTCCGCCACCAGCCGGTAGGCGCAAGACGGCGGCATCCAGTTCACTTCCTCGATCACCTTCGGCGTCAGATGCACGCAATCCGGCACGCGCTTGGTGCGGTTCTTGTAATCGGTGCAGCGGCAGGTCTTGCCGTCGAGCAGCTTGCAGACCGCCTCGGTAAACGAGATTTCCAGCGTGTCCTCGTCTTCCAGTTTGACGAGGCAGCATTTGGCACAGCCGTCGCAGAGCGATTCCCACTCCGCGCGGTTCATTTCCCTAAGCGTCTTGCGCTTCCAGAAAGGTTCGCGTTCCATGAGCGCACAGAAACCCGGTTCCCCGGCGGCGGTCAAGTGCCGTGCTTTATTGGAACACAATTGAACGAAGCGCGACCCAAATCCCGCCCCAATCCCGGCACAAAGCACCGGAATACTTGACCTTGGCTCCATCCGCGCCCGGCATGGGGCTTGCCTGTATGATGGGGCGCAGAACGCGGGTTGGGGAAGTTTACCTTGTCGGATCGATCTCAGGACGAAGACCAGACGCCACCGGACGAAGAGCCGACGCGCGCGCCCAAGCGCCGCCGCCCGCTCTGGCTGCGGCTTACCTCTTTTGCCCTCACCGCCGGCATTCTCGCCGCGCTGCTTCTCGTCCTCGTCACCATCCCGAAGCTTCAGCGCAACATCGATGACGGCCCGGCCACCGCGCTCGCCCTCACCGTGCTTGATGCCGACGGCAACGAGATCGGCAGCCGCGGCGGCAGTTCCGCGCCCATCGTGCCGCTGGCCGAGCTTCCGCCCTATCTCGTCAAAGCTTTTGTCGCCACCGAGGATCGCCGCTTCTATTCGCATTTCGGCATCGACCTGCGCGGCATCGCGCGCGCGGCCTTCGTCAATCTGCGCTCTGGCGGTTTCGTCGAAGGCGGTTCGACCATCACCCAGCAGCTCGCCAAGAACCTCTATCTCGATAGCGACCGCACGCTCTGGCGCAAATCGCAGGAAGCGCTGATCGCCCTCTGGCTCGAGAGCCATTACACCAAGGACGAAATCCTCACGCTCTATCTGAACCGCGTCTATATGGGCGCGGGCAATTACGGCATCGACGCCGCCGCGCATTACTACTTCGGCAAAAGCGCCCGCGATGTCTCGCTGCCCGAAGCCGCCGTGCTCGCCGGTCTGCCGAAAGCGCCGTCGCGTTTCGCGCCGACCAACGATCTCGCTCTGGCGCAGGCCCGCGCCTCCGTCGTTCTCGCCCGCCTCGTCGATAATGGCGATCTGACGCCGCAGGAGGCCGCCGAAGCGCGCGCGCATCCCGCCATGGTCGAAGAGCGCGACAAACGCGATGGCCCGCAATATTTCGTCGACTGGGTGGCGGGAGAAGTCCGCACGCTGTTGCCCGATGCGACCGGACGTCTCACCGTCAAAACGACGCTCGATCCCAAACGCCAGCGCGCGGCGGAAGCGGCGGTCGCCGCCGCCTTGAAAGACGATGGCGGCAAGCGCCATGTCGGTCAGGGTTCGGCCATCGCACTCGCCTCCAACGGCGCCATCGTCGCGATGATCGGCGGCAAGTCTTATCTGCAAAGCCAGTTCAATCGCGCGACGCAGGCCGAGCGCCAGCCCGGCTCCGCTTTCAAACCCGTCGTCTATCTCGCCGCACTTGAACAAGGCTTCACGCCCTCGACCGAAATCACGGATTCGCCCGTCGCCCTCGGCGAATGGTCGCCGCAAAATTCCAACGCGAAATATGCGGGCACCGTCACGCTCACCGAAGCGCTCGCCCGCTCGATCAACACGGTCGCGGTGAAGCTCGCCGAAAAGGTCGGCGTCAAGACCGTCGCCGACACCGCCGCGCGTCTCGGCATCTCCTCGCCGATCCAGTCGAACCTTTCCATCGCGCTCGGCAGTTCGGAAGTGACCTTGCTCGAACTCACCTCCGCCTATTCTACTTTCGCAAACGGGGGTCGCCGCGCCATTCCCTTCGGCGTGACGGAGATCACCTCATTGGACGGCGAGACGCTGTACAAAAATACCCCCGCCTCGGTCCCCGTGACCGATGAGCGATATGCCCACGAGATGACGTATATGCTCCGCCATGTCGTCACCAACGGCACCGGCCTTCGCGCCGATCCGGGCGACCGCGTCGCCGCGGGCAAGACGGGGACAAGTCAGGACAATCGGGACGCCTGGTTCGTCGGCTACACAGCCAACGAGACAATGGGCGTCTGGTTCGGCAACGACGACAACTCGCCGACAAGAGGCGCGGCGGGCGGCAACTTCGCCGCCATCGCCTGGCGCGACTATATGCGCGCCTCGCAAAAAGGCGTTCCCGCCGCGCCGCTTCCGGGCGCCGAAGGCGAAGAAACGCCTGTCGCGCAGGCGCAGGAGAGCGCCCCGATCAAGGGCTTCCTCTCCCAACTCGCCGACCTCTTCACCGCCGCTCCACGTCTCGAAGGAGAAGAAGGCAACTTCAGCGGTGGCCACCGCGAGAGAGGCGGACTACTACAGACCGGTGGCGGTCGCCCGAGGTAGACGCCGACGCGATCGCTCTCACGCGTTCTGGCGAATTTCATCCGCATGCGGTGGATATGGCGAAGCGGGCGCGAGATCGGAAAGCCGCCCGGCGAGCTTGCTTGAAAATCCGTGATTGACATCGCGGTGATGCGCTTCATCGGCGCGCACCACAAGTATGACGTCGCGCAACGTCGCATCGTCCGCCATCTTCCAGTAATGCTTGGCGATACCGGGAGCCGGAACGTTCAGCGATCGCCCCTCGTCGATTTCCTTCAGATAGAGCGTGTAACTGACGACGGCTTCCTCCTCGAAATAGCCGACGACGCGATGAGCGGTGCGCGACGAAATCAGATACAGAATGAAGAACCCGAAATAGAAAATCCATTGCACCAGAAGCACGACCAGGCGCTCGAACATCGTGGGCTTGGCGATCTCGACGAACGTCATCAGATGCATGCGCTCGTTTTCCGCTTCCTCCATCAAGGTTCTGATCCAGCCATCGTCTCCCACCATGCGACGTAGGCAGGTCAGATGCGTGATGGTCGCGCCGACCATGCCGGGCACGGCGGCCACCGTTTCGAGAACGATTGCGCGATGTCCATAGCGCTTGGCGAAGAACGTATCGGCGCAGAAGCGCAGCAGCTTCGTGAAGCCGAGAGCAAAGTGATCGGAAAATCCTTTGGGCGCGTAATGTACTCGCGGCTCCGTTTCGCGTTCTTCGGCAAGAGAATTCGGATCGGGAGAAAGGATTGAGTTGACCATTGTAGCTGTTACTCCAATGTCGTTTGAGTACGTCACAATATAACACCCCAAGGATGATGAGCGCGATGCTTATCGGCCATGCGGCAAAACCGCTCGTCTTCCACAAACGAATGAAGTCATGCAAAGCGCAGCGGTCGAAGGCGTCTTCGTCGGGCCTTCGATCCCTCCCGAGGAATGGCAGAGGCCGCCTGCATTTTGACGGAAACCGTCGATTGACTTCGGCGGCGCGGGCCCCACATTCTGGGCCCGCCTCTCGCCGGAGTCGTGCCCTTGCCTGCCGATCTGAAATCCATCCGTCCCAAGCTTCACTACGCATGGATCGTCGCCGCCGTCACCTTCATGGTGCTGCTGGTCGGCGCGGGCACGCGCTCGGCGCCGAGCGTGTTGATCGTTCCGCTCGAGCAGGAGTTCGGCTGGTCGCGCGCCACCATTTCCTTCGCCGTCGCGGTCAACATCTTCCTCTACGGCATGACCGGGCCTTTCGCCGCCGCGATCATGGATCGCTTCGGCATCCGCCGCACCATCATGGGGGCCCTGGCGCTTGTCGCCACCGGCGTCGTGGCAACGATCCCGATGCGCGAAAGCTGGCAGCTTGTCGTGCTCTGGGGTTTCGTCGTCGGCGCGGGCACCGGCTTCACCGCGCTCGTCATGGCGAGCATGATCGCGACGCGCTGGTTCGTGAAGCAGCGCGGCCTCGTGATGGGATTGCTCACCGCCAGCACGGCGACGGGCCAGCTTGTTTTCCTGCCGCTCTTTGCCAAGCTCGCCGAAGCCTATGGCTGGCGCATGGTAGCGGCGACACTCGGCTGCGTCGCCATCGCCACGATCATTCCCGTCGCGCTGCTACTGCGCGACCGGCCGGAAGACGCAGGCGTCACGCCTTATGGCGCGGACAAAGCGCATGTCGCGCCGATCCGCTCCACAGCCAATCCTTTCGGCACCGCCTTCCGCGTTCTCTCGCATGGATTGCGGTCGCGCGATTTCCTGCTGCTCGCCGGGACCTTCTTCATCTGCGGCGCATCCACCAATGGCCTCATCGGCACGCATCTCATCTCCGCCTGCCTCGATCACGGCATACCGGAGGTCGCGGCGGCGAGCCTTCTCGCCGTCATGGGCATCTTCGATTTCTTCGGCACCACGGCATCGGGCTGGCTGTCCGACCGTTTCGACGCGCGCAAGCTTCTCTTTTTCTATTATGGCTTTCGCGGCATTTCGCTGATCTTCCTGCCCTATTCCTTCATCAGCTTTTACGGCCTGTCGCTCTTTGCGGTCTTTTATGGGCTTGACTGGATCGCCACCGTTCCGCCGACCGTGCGTCTCACCACCAAGAGCTTCGGCGAAGAGAATGTCGGCGTCTATTACGGCTGGATAGGTGCCGCCCATCAGATCGGCGCCGCGTCCGCCGCCTGGCTCGCGGGCATCGTGCGCGTGGAAACGGGCGACTATTTCTACGCCTTCACCTTCGCGGGCAGCCTCTGCCTTCTCGCCGCGGTTTCCGTTCTCTTTATCGGACGCGGCAAGCCCGCCGAGCCGCTGGCGGTTCCCGTCAGGGCTTGAGACCATTGCGACTTTCGGTCCGATAGGCCATACAGGCGGCGGTTTCAATCACATCCGGTTTCCGCCGTGGCGCCTCCGCTGCTTGCCCTTCGCGATATTCGCGTCGCCTTCGCCGATCAAGTTCTGATCGACGGCGCGGGCTTTGCGCTGGCCGCGGGCGACCGGCTTTGTCTCGTCGGACGTAACGGCGCAGGCAAATCGACGCTTCTCAAGATCGCGGGCGGTCTCGTCGACCCAGACGGCGGCGAGCGTTTCCTTCAGCCCGGCACGCGCGTTTCCTATCTGCCGCAAGCGCCGGACTTCGGCAAGGCGACGAGCATTCTCGATTACGTAACGGCGGCGGGCGCTGAACCGCATCAGGCCGAAGCCGTGCTTGACGAGTTGGGTCTCGATCCTCAAATGCCGACCGCGACGCTGTCGGGCGGCGAAGCGCGTAAGGCAGCCATCGCCCGCGTGCTTGCCGATGAGCCGGACATTCTGCTGCTCGATGAACCGACCAACCATCTCGATCTTCCATCCATCGAATGGCTCGAAGAGCGCCTGTCGCAATTTCGCGGCGCTTTCGTTCTTATCAGCCATGACCGCGCTTTCCTCCGTAGGCTGACGGCTGGTTGCCTCTGGGTCGATCGCGGCACGGTCCGCCGCCTCGACAAGGGATTCGGCCAATTCGAGGAATGGACCGAGCAGATCCTGGCCGAGGAAGAAATCGTCCAGCACAAGCTCGACCGGCTGATCCTTCAGGAGACGCAATGGTCCCGCGAGGGCATCAGCGCCCGCCGCAAACGCAATCAAGGCCGTTTGCGCCGTCTACACGCCATGCGCTCCGAACGCGCCCAGCAAATCGACAAGACGGGTCGCGCGGCACTCGCCGTCGAAACCGGCGCATCGTCCGGCACGCTGGTCATCGAGGCGAAGGGCATCTCGAAGACCTTTGGCGAGCGGACGATCATCGCTGATTTCTCCACGCGCATCATGCGCGGCGACAAGGTCGGCCTTATCGGCTCGAATGGTGCAGGCAAGACGACGTTGCTGAAAATGTTGATGGGTCTTCTTCCGCCAGACACCGGCAGCATCCGTCTCGGCACCAATCTCACACCCGTCGTCATCGACCAGAAGCGAGAGGCTCTCGATCCCGAAGCGACGCTCTGGGAAGTGCTTTGCGAAGGCGGCGGCGATCAGGTGATGGTGCGCGGGCAGCCGCGCCACGTCGTTTCCTATTTGCGAGATTTCCTGTTCCGCGAGGCACAGGCGCGCCAGCCCGTGAAAGCGCTTTCCGGCGGCGAACTCGGGCGGCTCATTCTCGCGCGGGCCTTGGCGAAACCTTCGAATCTTCTGGTGCTCGACGAGCCGACGAACGATCTCGACATGGAAACGCTCGATCTCTTGCAGGAAATGCTCACCGATTACGAAGGCACCGTGCTGCTTGTGAGCCATGACCGCGACTTTCTCGACCGTGTCGTCGGCTCCGTGATCGCTCTCGACGGTTCGGGCAATGCCGAGGAATATCCCGGCGGCTATTCCGACTGGCTCCGCTTCACCCGCGACCGCGCCGCGCCGCGACCTGCCTCGAAAGCCGATGGTGCGGCCACTTCAAAATCCGAACGCGTGGCGAAGACCAGCACCAAGCTCAGCTACAAGGACGCCCGGCTCCTCGAGGAACTCGGCGCAAAAATGCCGAAGCTTCAGGGCGACATCGCCAGGCTCGAAACCCAGCTTGCCGATCCCGGCCTCTATGCGCGCAATCCCGCCGAGTTCGCCAAGATCACGTCCCGGCACGACGCCCTGCGCGCCGAACTTGAACGGGCCGAAGAGCAATGGCTCGAACTTGAGATGAAGCGCGAAGAGCTTTCGGGCTCCTGACTTAACCACCCTGCGACATTCCCTTTTGCGCCCGCATGTCCGGCGTTGGATGCTGGCGCGACCACGCAAGCGGGAGTTAAGCTCTGCGGTAGCCCTCCCGGTTTTCCGCTGGTAGCATTGCGCCCGGATCGGACTGCATTCCCTCGGGGGCCTTTCATATGAATCGCAATCTTCTGCTCGGCGGGCTCGCCGCTGCCGTCGTCATTGTCGCCGTCGTGATCTTGCTGGCGATACGCCCCGGCAAGAACATCGAAAGCGGCGCGACGCATATCGTCTTCGCCACCGACTGGAAAGCGCAGGCTGAGCATGGCGGGTTCTATCAGGCGCTGGCCAAGGGCTATTACAAAGAGGCGGGTCTCGACGTCACCATCCAGCAAGGCGGACCCGGCGTGAATGTGCCGCAGCTTCTCGCCACGAACGCCATTCAGTTCGGCATGGGTTCGAACAGTTTCATTCCTCTGAATGTCGTCGTCGCCAAAGCCGGTTCCAAAGCCGTCATGGCGAGCTTCCAGAAAGACCCGCAAGTATTGATCGCGCATCCGCGCGACGACGTGAAGACACTTGCAGATATGAAGGGCAAGCCGATCCTCGTTGCCGACGCCACCGTCAGTTCCTTCTGGCAATGGCTGAAGGCGAAATACGGTTTTACCGACGATCAGATCCGCAAATATACCTTCAACCTCGCGCCATTCCTCACGGACAAGAAAGCCATTCAGGAAGGTTATCTGTCGTCGGAGCCCTATACGATCGAAAAAGAAGGCAAGTT
>DASYEM010000015.1:0-10366 GCA_036499025.1 Parvibaculum sp.
AAGGCCCGGCATTGCGCCGGGCCTATTTCTATGGTTCGTCGTCAGAGAGTGGCGAGCGTCGCGCGCAAACGATCCGGCCTGTCGGTCAGGATCGCATCGACGCCAAGTTTTGCCAGACGCTGCATTTCGGCGGGCTCATCCACCGTCCAGCACGACACTTTGAGATCGAGCTCCTTGGCCAAGGCCATCGTTTCGGCGGTGACGTCGCCAGCCCATGCAAACCAGCCATTGGCGGGCGCGGCGCCAATCGCCTTCAGCATGCGCGCCGCAAATGTCGGGCCTGTCTGATCGCGCCAGTCATGGCCCGCCGCCCAGGGCGCGCCGGAGGCCGATGCCGCGCGGATCGCCGCGTCTTCGGAACCGGGCTTGTCGCGCGCCGCGGAGGCGTCATCGGGATCGATCTGGAAAAAAGGCAGCGTCGTGAAGGCGTTCGGAATATCCGGCGCGATTTTCTTTGCATGCGCCAGCGCCCGCCAATCGAAGGAGACGAAGGTCACGCGATGGTCCATGCCCATGCGGCGGACAAGCGCGACCGCTGCGTCGGCGAGCGGCTCCGGCGCGGCCGATTGCGTAAGATCGAGCAACGCCGTCTTCAGCTCGACATAAATATGGAAGTCAGGCTTTGCGTGGCTTTTGGCGACCGCCAGCGCGTCTTCCAGCCGGGGGATCGCCGCGCCGCCTATGGGCGTCTGGTCGGGATAACGCGCGCCATAGGTCGAACCCGGCCGCAATTGCCCGATGTCATACCGCTGCAATTCCGCATAGGTGAGGTCTTTGATGAGCGGGGTCGGCCGGTCGAGCCATTTGCCGTTGGGTCCCCGCGCGATGGCGGGCTTCAGGCTCTCATCGTGATGAACGACAAGGAGGCCGTCGCGCGACAGATGCACGTCGAGCTCTATGCCGTCTGCACCAGCGTCAATCGCATGGGTGAAGGCCTCAATCGTGTTCTCGGGCCAAAGCCCCGTGCCGCCGCGATGCGCGATCTGAAGTGGCTTCGGCATGTGAGCTTCTCCGTCCCTAATTCGGGCGCCAACCTAGCTGAGCCGGTCGGGCGAGGTCTATTACCTCGAAATTCGACCCTCGCCGGATGAAATTCCGATTTCTGTGTGTATAGACCTTATGATATATAGTCTTTGGCGGTATCTCGGGCTCCGCCGAAACGGGCATTAGAAGCACGGGAACGGACAGATGTTTTTATCCGCATTCTGGAGACGCCTGACGGGACGGCGACGGCGGGTTTCTTTCTACGACTCCGATTTGATGCGCAAGGCCGCCGAGACGGCAGGTCCGGTCAACATTTCATGGCTGACCGAGGAGGCGCTCAATCGCATCGTCGAGAACGAGCCGCATACGCTGCGCGCCGAAGCCGCCCACCACGAGCTGGAGAGCCGCGCCCGCGAACGCCTCGCCGCCGCCATGCCCGTGTCCGAAGTTCTCAGCCGCTGAGCCGCCGCCGTTTCGCTGACTTTTTTTGCCGCGCTTAACGCAGCGTCTCGCGTGCAGACGGGTATTCCCTTTTATTGACGCGCCCCTTCGACAGGATCACGCTTGCCGGATCGCTATTGGATTCAAAAAAATTCGACATGGGAATACGCCATAGAGAATGAACGGCAGGGGAGGAACCTATGCCCTTCAATTCAGTCCTCGAAATACCCGAGATGAATCTCATCGGAGACGCGACGAAGCGCCGGGCGCAGCGCGAGACGCATAAATGGCCTGACGGCACCACCATCGTCTCGGCGGATAGCCATTGGCTGGAAGGCGATCTCTGGATCGACCGTTTCCCGCCGCATCTGAAGGAACACGCGCCGCGTATGCGTTTTGAAGATGGCGGCTGGCAGCTGACCGTCAAGGGCAAGAACATGATGCCGCCCGGCGGCTCGGCGTTTCTCTGCACAAACTTCGAATGCGTGCCGGGCATCACCAGCGTCGCCGAGCGCTTGAAGGATCTCGACACGGAAGGCGTCGAGAAAGAACTGCTCTTTCCGCAGCGCCTCTTCGGTCTCTATATGGCCGGCGACATCGAAATGCGCGAATGGGTTTTCGGCGCTTACAATCGCTACATCGCCGAAGTGTGCGCGCAGGCACCGGGCCGTCTCTTCTTCGTCGGCATTCCGAATTATTGGGACCCGGCCGGGGCAAAAGATTCGATCGCCGAAATCAAGGCGCTCGGCGGGCGTTGCCTGATGGTGCCAATCCTGCCGCGCAAGGACGTTGACGGCGAACCGATCCAGTACAGCAGCGAGAAGATGGACCCCTTCTGGGCGGCGGTGGAGGAAAGCGGATTGCCGCTCTGCTTCCATATCGGCGAAAACATTCCAGTCAATGTGCCGGGCGCCGTCGGCGCTTTCGTGCTGACGCAGATGCAGGGCTTCCGCCCCACATGGGGCACGCTCACCTTCGGCGGCGTCTTCGACCGCCATCCGGGCTTGCGCATCGTTTTCGTTGAAGGTGGCCTGAGCTGGATTCCCGGCATGCTGCACGATGCCGACATGATCTACAGTTCGTTCCAGACCAGCATCAATCCGAAGCTGAAGCATGCGCCCAGCCATTACTGGTCGAAGCATTGCTATGCGACTTTCATGACCGACCCGGTCGGGCTTGAAATGCTGCACAGGATCGGCGCCGACCGCGTGATGTGGTCATCGGACTATCCCCATCAGGAAAGCACTTTCGGCTATACGCGCAGCGCCATCGACGCGGTGTTCAAGGCGACCAGCGTCGAGAATGCCCAGAAGATTCTGGGCAAGACCGCGCTCGATCTTTTCGGCATGACCTGAGCGGCAATGCGACGGTTTCGGTCGCGGGCTGCGCCCGCGCCGAGACCGCCATCTGCACGGGCGAGCGACGCTTCCGGCCAGCAGCTCTTCGACTTTGATGTCGAAAATACGTCATCCCTGTTCAACTCCGTGGCATACTTGCGGAAACGGAATTGAAAACGGGAGACGCGTCATGAAGTTCGGTGTGTTCTACGAGTTGCAATTGCCCAAGCCCTGGCTGCCTGGCGACGAGGAGCGGCTTTTCCACGAGGCGCTCGATCAGGTCGTGCTGGCCGACAAGCTCGGCTACGATCACGCTTGGGAAGTCGAGCATCATTTCCTCGACGAATATTCTCACTCGTCTTCGCCGGAGGTTTTTCTCTCCGCCGCCGCCGCGCGCACGAAAAATATCCGCGTCGGACACGGCATCCGTCAGGTGATCCCGAATTACAATCATCCGGCGCGCACGGCCGAAGGTCTCGCCACCCTCGACATCATTTCGCATGGCCGCGTCGATTTCGGCATAGGCGAGGGCGCGACGCGGCTCGAGCTTGGCGGCTTCCACATTCCGGCCAAGGAAAAGCGCGCCATGGCCATCGAAGCCGGCGAGCAGATCGCCAATATGATGGCGCTCGATCCCTATCCGGGGTTTGAAGGCCAGTATTTCTCGATGCCCTGCCGCAATGTGCTGCCAAAGCCGGTGCAGAAGCCGCATCCGCCGATGTGGATGGCCTGCACCAATCGCGACACGATCAAGGTTGCCGCGCAATTGGGCGTCGGCGCGCTGGCTTTCTCCTTCCTCAACCCGGAGGAAGCCCATGCCTGGTCTGAAATTTATTACGGCATCATCAAGTCCGATCAGTGCAAACCCATCGGCCATACGGTCAACGCGAACATCGCCATGGTTTCGAATTTCTCGGTCCATAAGGACCGTTCCGAAGCGATCCGGCGTGGCCATGAAGGTTTTGAATTCTTCAGCTATGCGCTGAATGCCCTCGTCGCTCACGACACGGTGCCGGGCCGCACCGATATGTGGGGCGACTATCTGAAGAAGCGCGGCGACCGCACCGAGGAAATGGTTGCCGCCGCGGCTCTTGCCGAAAACTACGCGTCGGGCATCGGCACACCCGACGACATGCGTTCGCATCTGCGCGCCTTCCAGGCGTCCGGCATCGATCAGGTGATCTTCATGCAGCAGGCGGGCCGCAACCGCCACCAGCATATCTGCGAGTCGCTGGAACTTTTCGCCGCCGAGGTGATGCCGGAATTCAAGGCCGAGGTCGCGGCCCGAGAGGAAAAGAAAGCCCGCGAACTTGCGCCCTTCATCGAGGCGGCGCTTGCCCGCAAAAACTGGATGAAGCCACTCGAAGACCATGAGATTCCGCTGGTCAAAGCCTCCGTCGCCAAGGCGCAAGTGAACCAGACAAGCGCTGCGGAGTAGGGGTAAGCTGGCCGCCTGTGCTTTGGGAGGAGCAGGTGTCGATGAGAAAAACCAGGCAAGTATCTTTTGCTTTGGCTCTTGTTTTGGCGGGAGCCGGATTGGTCGCGGGCTGCGATCAAAACTCGGCTGATGCGGATGCAGGCAAGGACAAGCTGGCGGGCGCGTTTGACGGCGAGCTGAAAGATTGCGCGGCGGCGGCGCATGCGCTGTCCGTCTGGAACGGAAAACCCTATGCGGAAGCGACCTCCGTGCTGCAACCGCAGGGGCCCGTCACCTCGATCCGTGTCATCCGTCCGGGAACAATGGTGACCAAGGACTATCGCATCGACCGTCTCAACGTCGATCTCGACGACAAGGACGTCGTGACGAAAATCTATTGCGGCTGAAGAAGCTGTTTTCGCAGGGAAGTGGGATGGCGGTTTCGCGGCGCCTTCTTTCCGCCACGCCCGCGCAATGGTTTCGCCATAACCGCTTCCCACATTGAATAGGCGTTCGTTATCGCGGACGCCTTCCGGCTCGCCCAGATTGTGGGTACGGCCTGCGCACCGGAATGAACCTGCAAGGAGAACACGCGTTCTCCCTATGAAGGAGTTCATACCATGCGTCGCAAAACAAAATTCGCCGCCTCCGCGCTTCTCGCGATCATCGGCCTGTCGATGGCCGGCTGCATCGTCGCGCCTGGTTACTATGACGGGCATCGCGGTCATGGCTATGGCCATGGCGGCTATCACGATCACGGCTATTGGCGCTAAGGAGGTTGCTATGCGCACGAGTTTGAAATTGGCAAGTCTCGGCTTGCTTCTCGGTGTCGGTCTTTCCGGTTGCGTCGCTTATCCCGCGGGCCCTGTCGATACATATGCCTATGTCCCCGCGCCCGCGCCTTACTACGCGCCCTATTATTCCAGTTCCCTCTACTATTACGACGGGCCGAGATATTACGGACCCAGACGATATTACGGCAGGCCGGGTTATCGCGGCCCATATCGTGGCGGCACGCATAATTTCGGCGGAGGTCCGCGGCATTACAGCGGCGGTTCCCATCATCATGGCGGCCCGACTTACTCCCACGGCCGCCACTGAGGTGAGGTTTGGCTCCCGTGTGATCGGATAGGCCGGAAGGTTGGTGAAACTTTCCGGCCCTCCGCCCGTTGAACAAGCGGGCCGGTTAAAAGGAGAGCGTCATGCGCAAGAACATCAAATTCGCCCTTGTGGCCCTCTCTGCGGGCCTGGGCCTCTCGGCGCTTGGCGGGTGTGTGTCCCCGGCGCGTACGCCGAGCGACGCTTATTACGCGCCCCCGGCGCAGCAGACCACCACGACTTATTATGAGCCCGGTACGGGCCCGACGACCACGACCACCACGCGGACGACGGTCTATGAAAACGACGGCTATGGCTACGGACCGTCCGGCCACGGCAATACCTATGACGATCCGCATCATTATGGTCGCGGCTATAATCAGCACAAATACTGATAAGAGCTTGAGCGGCGAGCCCTCTATCTGAAGGAGGGCTCGTCGAAGCTTCTGAGTTTGCGCGAGTGCAGCTCGTCAACGCCGCGCGCACGAATGATCCGCAGAGCTTCAAGCCCGATCGACAAATGCTGGCTGACGCGCTGGCGATAAAACGTATTCGCCATGCCGCGCAATTTGATCTCTCCATGCATGGGCTTATCCGAAACGCAAAGCAGAGTTCCGTAAGGCACGCGCAGACGGAAGCCGTTGGCCGCGACGGTGGCGCTCTCCATGTCGATGGCGACGGCGCGCGATTGATTGAAGCGCGTATAGAGCTCCTCGTAACGCAGTTCCCAATTCCGGTTGTCGGTTGAGACGACGGTGCCCGTGCGCATCCTTGTCTTGAGATCGCCCGCCGAAAGGCCCGTCACGCGTTCGACCGCCTCTTGCAGCGCCACCTGAATTTCCGCAATCGGCGGCACCGGCACGAAGGGCGGCAAATCCTGATCGAGCACATGATCGTCGCGCACATAGGCATGGGCGAGAACATAGTCGCCAAGCTGCTGTGAACGTCGAAGCCCGCCGCAATGGCCGATCATCAGCCAGCAATGCGGACGCAATACCGCCAGATGGTCGGTGATCGTCTTGGCGTTGGAAGGTCCGACGCCGATATTGACCAATGTCACGCCAAGCTTGTCCTCGCGCACCAGATGATAGGCGGGCATCTGCGGCAATGATGCGGCCGCCAGCGTGTTGGTTTGCGGCTGGTCTCCAAGCTCCTGCATGAAATCGCCGGGCTCGACGAAATGCGTGAAGCCTTCTTCGCCGCCGCCCTCGGCCACCAGCTTGCGCCCCAGCGCCACGAACTCATCGACATAGCGCTGATAGTTGGTGAAGAGCACAAAGCGCTGGAAATGTTTCGGGTTGGTCGCCGTGTAGTGATAGAGCCGCTGCAAGGCGAGATCGACGCGCTCGGCGGAAAAAAGCGACAGCGGCAATGTCTCGCCGGATTTCGGACGGAACGTGCCGTTGGCCACCGCATCGTCGACCGTGGAGAGATCGGGCAGGCTGAAAACCGCGCCCAGCGCCCGCACATCTTCCGGCCCGATATCGCTCGTCGCTTCCTCGATGACGAAAGGCAACGGAATTGGATGCCGGCTGACCCCGACCTCGACCGGAATGCCGTGATATTCGATCAGCCGCGCGATCTGCGCCTTGTAATAATCGCCAAAGAGATCGGGCCGCGTCAGCGTCGTGCCATAGGCGCCGGGATAGGCCAGCGTGCCCCAGGACGGACGGCTGTCATAGACGAGGTTTTGCGAGCCGACGCTGAGCCCGAGATAAGGGTAGCAGGCCGCTGTCGTCGGCTTGCCCGCGCGTGCGCCGGACGCAAAAGCGGCAAACCGCGCCCGCACCGCGCCGGCTGCCGTGTCGTAAATCTCGGTGATGCGCTCTATCGCCGCTTCGGCATTCGTGAAGGATTGCAGATCGTCGGCGGGATGCGGCGAGGCTTTCGATGTCGGCATCAGATACCCGTTACAAGAAAATCGACGGCGGCCGTGATCTCATAGTTCTTGTCTGCGACATTCATAACCCGCTCGGCGGTCAGCACGCGCTTTGGAATAGCAGCCAATTGTTGCGATAGCAGAACATGCGCAACGCCTTCGACAATGAGGATCGGATTGAGCCGAGGCACAGCACCCTTATAGACAGAGGCCACGACAAGCGGCGCGACAACCCGTGTATCGAGGTCATTGAGAAGGTCAGCCTGAAGCTCGAGCACATAAGGCATTGCGGACTGCGTACGCGGATCGGGATTTCGATGAACGTCATACTGCGCCACTAGAAGAGCCTCAGCCCTTCTCCGAACACACCATGCTCGCGCACGAAGTCGTTATAGGCTTCAATGGCGCGGGCGTTCTCGCTCCGCCAGCGCGCCTGCTCTTCTTCATGGATGCGCCCGCGCAGGGCTTCTTCGAAGGTCGCGGACAAATTGACGTCTGCCTTCCGCGCCCTCGCCAGAAGGTCGGCATCGACACTGAGATTGACTGCTTTCTTTGCCATGCGCATAAATTATGCGCATGACCCATGCGCGTCAAGCTGGCCGCCTTGCCTTTGCGGCCCTTCCGCCCTTGACCTTCCGGCCTTTTCCCTTATAAATCCGCGCCTTCGGGACTGCCCGGCCATGAAGGGCATGCCGTGGCGGTCCGAAATGCCAAGACTGGCTCCGTTTTTCCTTGAAAATTCAAGGTCTTCAGCGAACGGGGCTGACCCTAAAGGAGTGCAAAATGCCCAAGTTGAAGACCAAGAGCGGTGTGAAGAAGCGCTTCACGCTCACCGCCTCAGGCAAGGTCAAACGCGGTCAGGCCGGCAAACAGCACGGCATGATCAAGCGTTCGAACAAGCAGATTCGGAACAAGCGCGGCACCACGATCATGGCGGACGTCGATACCGCCCGCGTCGTGAAAAACTTCATGCCTTACGGCTGAAGCGCCCTCGAACCGGAACCGTTCCCTGAACAGGAGTTGAGCTCATGTCGCGCGTCAAACGGGGCGTTACCACCCACGCCCGTCACCGCAAGGTTATCAAGGCTGCGAAAGGCTATTACGGCCGTCGCAAGAATACTTTCCGCGTCGCCAATCAGGCGGTCGAAAAGGCGGGTCAATACGCCTATCGCGACCGTCGCACGAGGAAGCGCAATTTCCGCGCCCTCTGGATCCAGCGCATCAATGCCGCGACCCGCGAGCTCGGCCTGACCTATGGCCGATTTATCGACGGCCTCGGCAAGGCTGGCATCGAGGTTGACCGCAAGGTGCTCTCCGATCTCGCCATCCACGAGCCCGAGGCCTTCAAGGCTTTGGTGGAAAAGGCCCAGGCGGCGCTCGCCTAACAAGGCGCTGCTCTTTACCTGATCCCTCAGGGCCGGTACACCCGTCGGGGCTCGCGCGTTTACGCGCGGGCCTGACCGGGGTGGGGCGGACCATCCTTTCTCAACCGTGTTCCCTCGCCCGCAGGCCACCGGCGCTCGCGACGCGGCATATTCACGTTTGAGAAGGCCCAAGACCCGCCATGACGGATATTCAGGATCTCGAAAAGCTCGAAGCGGAATTTGAGCAAGCCATCGTGGACGCGATGGACGAAGCGACGCTCGAAGCCGTGCGCGTCGCGGCGCTCGGCAAGAAGGGCCGCGTCTCCGAGTTGATGAAAAGTCTGGGCGGCATGAGCGCCGACGAGCGCAAGACCGCAGGCCCCGCTCTCAATGGCCTGAAGGATCGCCTCACCGACGCGTTGGCCACGCGCAAGGCAGCCCTCTCCGAAGCCAAACTCGAAGCGCGCCTCGCCGAAGAAAAAATCGACGTCACCTTGCCGGTGCGCGAAAGCCCTGCCGAGGCAGGCCGTATCCATCCGCTGTCACAGGTTCTCGATGAAGTCGTCGCGATCTTCGCCGACATGGGCTTTGCCGTTGAGCAAGGCCCCGACATCGAAACCGACAATTACAACTTCACCGCGCTGAACTTCCCCGAAAGCCATCCCGCGCGCGAGATGCACGACACGTTTTACTTCGAGCCCCGCGCCGACGGTTCGCGTCTCCTGCTGCGCACACATACGAGCCCCGTGCAGGTCCGCACGATGGAAAAGGGCAAGCCGCCTTTCCGCTTCATCTGTCCCGGCCGCACTTACAGAAGCGACAGCGACCAGACGCATACGCCGCAATTCCACCAGATCGAAGGTCTCGTCATCGATGAGACGACGCATATGGGCCATCTGAAATGGGTGCTGGAAGAATTCCTGCGCGCCTTCTTTGAAGTCGACGGCGTCGAACTGCGCATGCGTCCGAGCTTCTTTCCCTTCACCGAACCCTCGATGGAAGTCGATGTGCGTTGCGCCCGCCTCGGCAATGAAATCCGCATCGGCGAAGGCGATGACTGGCTCGAAATTCTCGGTTGCGGCATGGTTCATCCAAACGTGCTGCGCGCGGCGGGCATCGACCCGGAGAAATATCAGGGCTTCGCTTTCGGCATGGGTCTCGACCGCATCGCGATGTTGAAATACGGCATCCCGGATCTGCGCGCCTTCTTCGAAAGCGATCTGCGCTGGCTGCGCCATTATGGTTTCTCGGCGCTCGATGTGCCGTCTCTCGCCGGAGGGCTCTCGTCGTGAAGTTCACCCTCTCCTGGCTGAAGCAGCCCCTCGAAACCGACGCAACGCTTGACGAGATCACCGAGCAGCTGACCATGCTCGGCCTCGAAGTCGAAGGCGTCGAAGATCCGGCGAAGAAGCTCGCCTCCTTCAGCGTCGCCAGGGTGCTGGAAGCAAAACCGCACCCCGATGCCGATAAACTTCAGGTGCTGAAGGTCGAGGCGCTGATCGACGGCACGGTGAAGGAATTGCAGGTCGTTTGCGGCGCGCCCAACGCACGCGCCGGTCTCACCGGCGTCTTCGCGCCGTCCGGCGCGACGATCCCCGCAAACGGCATGGTGCTGAAGCCGACGAAAATTCGCGGCGTCGAATCGAACGGCATGATGTGTTCCGAGCGCGAGCTGGAACTCTCGAACGAACATGAAGGCATCATTGAGCTGCCCGGCACATGGGCGGTGGGCACGCCCGCGTCGGAAGCACTCGGCGCCAGCGATCCCGTCATCGAAATCGCCATCACGCCCAACCGTCCCGATTGCCTCGGCGTCTACGGCGTCGCGCGCGATCTCGCCGCCGCC
>DASYEM010000016.1:0-18864 GCA_036499025.1 Parvibaculum sp.
ATCGGCACAATGGACGACATGCTCGCCAGCGATCATCCCTGGGTGCGCGAATATTTTCACGGACCGCGGGCGCGCGCGGCTGCCATAGGCAAGTAGGCCCATCATGGAAATCAAATCGAACAACGTATTGATCGGCTTCTCGACGCTCATCGTCCTCCTCATGATCTTCGGCTTCACGCTCTGGATCAGCCGCGTGCAGCTCGATCGGCAATATGCCTATTACAAGATCGTCTTTCAGGGCTCGGTCTCGGGCCTGAGCAAATCCGGTCCGGTGCAGTTCAACGGTCTGCCGGTCGGCCGCGTCATCGATCTCGCTTTGGCCGAAAGGGATCCGACCAAGGTCGTCGCGATCATTCAGGTCGATGCGCGCACGCCGGTGAAAAAAGATTCCATCGCCCAGCTCGAAGCCTCGGGCATTACCGGCCTTGCCGTCGTGCAGCTCACGGGCGGCAGCCCCGGCTCGCCGCTTCTGCGCGACAGCAGCAACGAGACCTATCCGGTCATCAAGGGTACGCCCTCGACCTTGCAGGAGCTTGCCAAGGCTGCGCCCGAAACGCTTGAAAACGCCAACCGGCTCATCAGCGATCTCGGCAACGTCATCCGCTCCAATCAGGAATCGATCAACCACACGCTGCAAAACATCGACAAGCTTTCCGGCGCGCTGGCCAGCAGTTCCGGCGACATGAAGCAGGCGATCAAGGATATTTCCGAAGCCTCGCGCAATCTGAAAGAGCTCAGCCACAGCGCCGACGGTCTGGTGCAGAACGACGCCAGGGGCTTCATCGCCGACGCTAAGGAAACGTCGGCCTCCTACCGTCAGCTTGCCGACACGCTCGACAAGCTGGTGAAGACCAACGGCCCGGCCATCGACCGTCTCGCCAATAACGGGCTCGATCAATTGCCGCAACTCATTCGCGAAATGCGCGGGCTCGTCAATTCGCTCGACCGCGTCGTCTCCCGCGCGCAGGACGATCCGGCGCGCTTCCTCATCGGCAACAACGTCCCCGAGGTGAAAGCCAAATGAAGATGCATCTGAAGCTCGGCATCGTCTTTCTCCTTGCCGGATCGCTCGGCGGCTGCGCGCTTGCCAATGTCGCCAGCGATCCCGCGCCGCAACTGTTCACACTGACCTCCGCCCATCCCAATGCGGCGGGAACGGCGGCAACGCCGACGGCGCAAATCCTCGTCGATGATTTCTCTGCGACCGCTGCCGTCGATACGGCCCGCATCGTCTTTCAGCCGAGCGCCAATGAGCTCAAATATTATGCCGACGCCCGCTGGACGGATCGCGCGCCGCAAATGATCCAGACCTTGATGATCGAGACGCTGGAAAATTCCGGGCGCTTTGCCTCCGTCGCCGCGCGCGGTTCGGAAATTCGCGGCGACTATGTGTTGAAGGGCGACATCCGCCAATTCGCCGCCGAAGCCAATGGCGAACAGACGACGGTGCGCATCGACTTCTTCACACGCCTCGTTCGCATCGGCGACCGCTCGATCGTCGCCTCGCGCGACTTCAACGTCACCGTGCCGGTCACCGGCAGCGGCATCGCCTCCGTCGTCGCCGCTTACGACGCGGCGCTCAGACAGAACCTCAGCGAGATCATGCTCTGGACGCTGGCGGAAACGGCCAAGGCTCCGGTGGTGAAGTAGGAAAGACGTGGATGGCCCGCATAAAGCGGGCCACGACGGTTATGAATTCAGAATTAAATAATAACGTCATGGCCCGGCTCGTCCGGGCCATCCACGTCTTCCTTCACTTTCCCAAAAAACCCCGCTAAGCCAGCCGCCCGCTTGCCTGCGCCAGCATCAGGTAAACCTTGCCCGTATCCGAGGTGAGATACGTCTCGACCAGAATATTGTCCCGGTCGCGCGCGGAGGCCGAAGCCAGCAACCGTTCGAACAGATCGACGAAGCGATCGACATTCTCGCGGAACTCCGCTTCGCCGCGATATTTGACGGCGATGCGGTCGTAAAGCTGACGGCCCGAAATATTGTAAAGCCGCCGCGTGAAGACGTTGCGTTCGCCCGCTTGATAGCGCTGCCAGAGATCCGGCGGCGGGCTTTGCTCCAGCGCGCGGTCGAGATCGATGGCCAGCGCCTGCAAGGTTTCAATCACCTGAAGCGACGAGCGCTGAAATTCGCCGTCGCTTTCCGTGCCGGGCAAGACCTGCGGCGGCGCTTCGGCGGCGGCGCGTTCGGGATTGCGCCCGGCGGCGGCCAGCAGTTCGGAAATGCCCCAGCGGCGCGCGGCCTGCGCTTCCACGGGCGCGGGGTCGGGGCGCGGCGGCGGGGCAGGGATCGGCATGGGCATCACGTTCGGCGCGGCAGGCTGCGGCGTCGAGCGGTCGAGCACGCGGGCGTGGCGCACGACAATATCGGCGATGGCCGCGAGCGCCGCGACCTGCTCCTGCAACACCTGCGTCATCGAGGCGGTGCTGGCCGCTGCCTCCTGCGGCATATGCGCGATGCGCACTTCGAGTTCGCTGGCGGCGGTGTGGAGCGCGTTGCCTGCTTCGCGCGCCGTGCCGCCGAGGCGGATCATCGCGGCGTTGAAGCGTTCTGCCGCCACATCGTTTTCCGAGACGGCATGGGTGACGAGGCCGCGCAATTCCTGAGCGCGAGCCGAAACGTCGTTGGTCAGCGCGGCTGCCGCACGGTTCACTTCGGACGTCATCGCGTTCGTTGCGATGCGCAGATCGTCGGTGGTCGAGGCGATCGCTTCCGTCGCCGCGCGCGTGACATCTTCGCTCAGCGCGCTCGTCGCGGCATGCAGCTCGTCGATGGTGGCGCCGATGGCCCGCGTCGCCGCGCCTGCCGAGCGGCTGATCGAGCCGGACGCATCGCTGACTTCGGCGACGGCCTTTGCGACCTCGCCTGAAATTTCCGCCCGCACCGTCGTGGCGCGCGCCGCCGCCTTGTCGAACGTGGCGTTGAGGCTCGTCGCCAGTTCCGCCGCCGCGCCCGAAATTTCCTTCGTGCGTTCGGTCATCGTCGCTGCCGCCGTCGCCATCTGGTCGCGATGCGCCTCGAACAATGTCTCCAGCCGTTCGCGCTCGCCTTCGAGCCGGTTCGCCGCGTCGGCCAAAATCTGACGTTGGGTCTCATAGCGCGTCGTCAGCGTGTCGGCCTTGCCGAGCGCCGTCTCGGCGACGACTTCAAGCCGCGAGGCTTGCCGGTCGAGCGTCGAAGCGGTGGCGTCGGCGCTGGCGCGCGCCGCCTCGCTGACGCGCGAAAGCGTTTCGGTTTCGGCGACGACGCGCGCGCCCGCCGATTGCAGCGTGTTCTGGGCTTCGCCGATCAGCCCGCGCACCGCGTCGACCTGCTGGCTCAGCCCGCGCGAAATCGTGTCGCTTTCCTGCCCGAGCATCCGGCCAAGTTCGGTCAGGCTGTCGTGATGTTTGGTGATGAGGTCTTCCATGCGGCCGGTGCGTGTCTCGGCCCGCGCGCTGCCGCGTTCGATGGCTTCCAGTTCTTCGGCGACAAGCGTCTTCAGCCGCGTCGTTTCGGCCAGCGCTTCGGCAAGGCCCGTTTTCATGTTGTCGATTTCGCTGCGCACCGCGCCCGCGATGGTGGCGATCTCGCCGCTTGCCGCGTCGGCGGGATCGGTGAGGCGGATCGCGGTGCGCGCCAGCGCTTCGGCCATCAGCCGCATTTCCTGTCCGCGCCAGATCGTATAGGCGGCGAGCCAGATCAGCAGCACGGGCACAAGCGCCGTCGCGCCGATGATGCCCATTTCCTGCGGCGTCAGGCTTTCGATGCCGGACAGGCCGTAAAAGCCCCAGACGTAGGCGGCCATGACGCCAAGGCAGAAGAGGGTGGCGACGACGGCGGTGGCGGGGATGCGTTTCGATGGGCGCCGGGCGATCAGCCGGTACAGCGCACCGCCCGAAGGGCTGTCTTCATTCGCCGCTTTCACGGTCGTTTCGGCCGAGGCGTCCGGTGCCGCGTCGTTCGCGCTTTTGCCCGGTGCCAGTTCCAGTGTCGCCATGATTTTTGTCCCGCCTTGCCTTCGGATTCGAGGGTGTCGGATGAGGCCCGCCGCGTCAACCGCGACAAGGGTTTAGGGGCCTTCTTGTGTGACCGGTTGTGGGCCGGCGCGCGTGGTTAACGATATGTTGAGCATAAACCGGGATTAGCCCGCGTCCGCCTTAACGGTTCGGTACATTTCGAGGCCTTAAAGTCGAGCCTGTCGGAACAGCCGGCGGGAGATGGCGATGAATACGATGAGCGCGATGGTTGCCAAGGATCACGGAGCGGAACGGCCGCTCGATCTCGTCCACTTGTCGAAATACACGCTGGGCGACCGGGGCCTCGAAAGCGAACTTCTCGGCCTCTTTCGCTCGCAGGCCGGCATCTATGTCGCTCGTCTGGAAGAAGCTGCGACTTCGAAAGAATGGAAAGACGCCGCCCACAGTCTCAAGGGCTCATCGCGCGGCCTCGGTGCCTGGGCGCTTGGCGATCTCGCCGAAGAATCCGAAGCCATCGACTACGACAACACCGGCGCCCGCGCCACCGCCATCCACCGCATCCGCGCCGCGATCCTGACGGTGAACGTCTTCATCGACGAGTTGATGGCTTGAGGCCTCATGCCTTTGTCGGCCCCAGCGGGAACGGCCCTTGTCCGAGTTCGCTGCCGCGCTGGCGCAGCGCGTCATCGACAATGAAGTCGCGCTTCGCGCCGCCGAGCGGGGTCATCTGGCGCAGTTTCAGCAACGGCACATTCCGACGCGATCAGGAGATCGGAACGCTCCGAGGCTATCGACTATGGAGATGCAGGTGCGCCTGTCAGGTCTCTCAAAACTGAAAATAGATGAAACTCTTGGATGCCATAGGTAGCATCATAATCGTGATCGTGATGAAAGCGCCCATTCCCATCCAATAAAGCGGGCCGGTTGTAGGCGCTCGCCAGAGGCCTCTTCCGAACGGCCGCTTGCGGCCTAGCGCACTGTCTATCGCCACAGTCAGAAGAATAAGAATAATTGGGACAGGGGCACTATAGGATTTCGACGAAATAAGAGCTTTGAGGACAATGGTGGCATCCCCGAAGCTTGCTGCGCGAAAAAATATCCAAGCTACAAAAACCCAGACCTGCGTTAACAAGAGTGCGAATATTTTATAGGTCCATCCGCCGAAAAGATCGGGCGATACCGGAATGCGATGGCGCGCGCCAATCCAGATCTTGTGTACACACAGCCCAAGACCATGAGCCGCTCCCCAAGCGATGAAGTTCCAGCTGGCTCCATGCCAAAGACCTCCAAGCACCATCGTCAGCATCAGATTGCGATAATAGAAAAGGGTGCTACCTCTGTTCCCACCTAATGGGATGTATAGATAGTCCCTCAGCCAAGTTGACAATGAGATGTGCCATCGGTGCCAGAATTCGGTGACGGAGAGCGATGAGTAAGGGAAGTCGAAATTTTTCGGAAATCGATATGAGAAAAGCCGGGCTGTACCGATTGCCATTAATGAGTAGCCGGCGAAGTCAAAATAGATTTGGCCATAAAACGCGGTTGCGGCTTCCAGCAACTTGGTTTGCGTAGCTGCGCCAACTTGCGCGTAAACCGGATCGCAGATTTGCGCAAGAGAATCTGCTATCAGGGCTTTATAGACAAAACCTATCAGAAAGAGTTGCAGTCCCTGCAAATGCCGCACGTGGTGCATTTTTCGTAAGCTGGAAAGTTGCGGCATAAAAAAGGAAGCACGTACTATCGGCCCAGCGATCAGTTGGGGAAAAAAAGAAATATAAAGTGCGACTTTCAGGAAGTTGGTTTGCGGAAGGATCTTTTTCCGGCTGACATCCATTACGTAGCTGATCGCATGGAATGTATAAAAACTTATGCCTACGGGGAGTATGATGTGCGGAGAGGGCCATGTTGCTGTCGCTCCGATGGCTTCCAGAAGCATGGCGGAGATATGTGAAAGGAAGCCGAGATATTTGAATATCCCCAGAACCAGCAGATCCGCTCCGATACTAATAAAAAGTATCGGACGAACTCTTGTTTCGCGATTTAGCGCCAGTCCTGCGACGTAAGCGTTGAATGTCACCAGCCACATCAACGCGAGAAAGCGCCAGTCCCAGGCGGCATAGAATACGCAACTGGCAAAAACGAGAAGAGCAACGCGGCCTGTATTGGAGCGAATCGACCAATAGGCAACGTAAACGACCAGCACAAAGCCGACGAACTGGAATGAAATAAAATTCATACTGGTTGAAGCTGCTGTCTGGCGATCCGGGGATGGGGCCGAAGGGATGAAAGCGCGGATGGTCTGGAGCGGTGAATGATACGTCTTCTGACTATAGGTGTGGTACCGTTGCCGCGCCACGGCAAATATGTTGTTGGTATGAGTCCGCTCTTCGTTTTTCTCACGGCTCACTGTAGAGCCGCTATCTCATCAGCAGATTGCCGTGCAGCATAGAAACTCACTATTCGTATCCGTACTCTTTTTTGCGCTCGGGATAGCTCTGGCTTTATTCGGGGGGAATTGGGTCAAGGATAGATACAATTTAATCCGCCCCACCGATCCTTACAGGTTGGTGCAACAGATTGCGTCGGTTCAAGACAGCCGCCCGATTCTTCTGCTGATTGGCAGCAGCCTTACCCAGTACGGTCTCGACCCCGCGGTATTGGAAAATGTGCTCGCGTCAAAAGGCAGAAATTATCGGGTCATTAAATTTGCTTGGGGTGGCCTGTCGCCGCTTGAGAGACTCTACTATTTAAAATTTATTCTCTCTTATTCAGAGCACTCGCCTGCCGCCGTTATATTTGAGGTCTCGCAATATTACGATCTGATGCCCTTGCTGCAATTCGAGAACAATCTGCTAACGAATCGTATGATCGAGATGATGGATTGGCGCACAGCGCTATTCGCACTCAGGTGGGTTTATTACGATTCCCCATCGAATTTGAAAGGCAAGGTTTCGCTTAGCTGGAGTATTATTCGACACTGCATCGACAGATATACTTTAGCGGGGCAGGCTCAGAAACTGGAACCCTTTAAAGCCGTTTTACCAGACAAGTTCGAATACATGCCCCCCAAGGGCGCTGACATCGCGCAGGCGGAGATAGACCGGCGAGTAGCAAACGGCATCAAAGCGCTGAATTCCAGCGAGACCACGAAGGTCGCAAATTGGGACCGCTCCATCTATCCTGAAATGATAAGTGAACTGAAGAAGCACGGGGTATCGCGTTTCGGTTTTTATGCGTTGCCGACGCCACAATGGCCTGAGCTTTTATACGTCAAAAGTTTTTGTATGCAGCGGCCCGGCGCAGTCTGCATTTTGCCCAATCCCGAACTTCTCCGTCGGCTCCAGGCAAAAAGCAACTGGATGGATTATTCCCATCTTTTCGGCGACGGTCGGCAGACGACCTCGGTCTGGTTCGCGGGAGAGGCGTTCCGCCTGTTGCCGCCTGTCGCCGAGATACGGGCCTCGTCAGGGCCGGTTCAATGAATGGCAGTATTTGTCTTCAATTCCCTCAGCGATGCTGTTATCCCTTTGTCGGCCCCAGCGGGAACGGCCCTTGTCCGAGTTCGCTGCCGCGCTGGCGTTCAAGTTCCTGCGTATAGCGCCTGAGCGCATAGGCTTCCGTCACATAGCCGATGACGCGCATCTCCGTCGTGTCATTGACGACGGGCAGAGTTTCCATTTCCACCGTTTCGAAGCGCGATAGCGCGACGCGCAGGTTTTCCTTCGGTTGCAGGAAAATACCCGCGCCTTGCGCGCAGTCGCCCGCGACCAGCGTCGCCGCCGCGTCGTTGATGTCGGGGTCGTGCACCGCCGCCATGTTGATGAGGCCGCGATAACGCAACGCATCGTCGACGACGAAGACGCGTTTCGCGCCGCCGAGCGGGGCCATCTCGCGCAGCTTCAGCAGCGATGTGTTCTCGGGCACGATCAGCGGGTCCGAGCGCATGGCGCGCAGCACGGTCAGGTCCGAAATCCAGCCGACATCATGAGCGCCGGTGATCGGAATGCCGCGTTGATGAAAACGCCAGGTCGAGAAGGAGTAGCCGAAGGTCAGCCGCATGATCGTCGAGGCGATGACGACGGCGACGAGAACGCCCATCGTCACCGGGAAGTTGCCCGTGCCTTCCAGCACAAGCAGCACCATGGTGATCGGTGCGCCGATGATGGCCGCGCCCACCGCGCCCATGCCGACCAGCATGAAGGGCACCTGATGGGCCTCGAGGTCGGGCGCGATGAAGCTCATGGCCGAGATGACCAGCGCGCCGAGCAGCACGCCGAGAAAGAGCGAGGAGGAGAACATGCCGCCGCGCAGGCCCGAGCCGAGCGAGATGGCGGAGGCCAGCAATTTGCCCGCCAGCAGCAGCGCCACCAGCGTGAAGCTGCGATCATGCTCCAGCGCATACTGGATCGCGCCGTGGCCGGAGCCGAGCACTTGCGGCGAACCGAGCGCGAGGAGGCTCAAGGCCGCGCCGCCGATGGCCGGACGCAGCCAGATCGGCAGGCCGCGCAACGCCCATTCGGCCCAGGTGACCGCGCGCATGGTCAGGATCGAAAAGCCCGCCGCCGCGATGCCGACAATCGCAAACAGCATGTAGAGGAACGGCGTGATGTGGAAATCCGTCGTCACTTCAAAGAGCGGCGCGTCGGTGCCGAGGATTTGCACGGTCAACGTTCCCGCCAGCGCTGCGATGGCGACGGGGGCGAGCGCGCGCGGCGCATAGCTGCCCAGCACCAGCTCGAAGCCGTAGAAAGCGCCCGCCAGCGGCGCGTTGAAGGCCGCCGCAATCGCCGCCGCCGCGCCTGCCGTCACATAGATGCGCGCATCGTCGCGGCGCAGGCGGAAATATTGCGAGACGGCGGAAAAGATCGCAGCGCCGAATTGCGTATAGCCCGCCTCCATGCCGACGGACGCGCCCGCCGCGTTGGACAACATCGTCGCGATGGTGAGGCGGATACTGTCCAGCATCGACATGCGTCCGCCGAAAAGCGCGTTCGCCTCGACGGGGTCGGTGATGTCGGCGGAGCGGCGCTTGCGGATCAGCCAGGCGAGCAGGCCGAAGAGCAGGGCGGTGCAGATCGGCACGAGGATCAGCCGCAGCGTGTCGATATGCGTCTGCGCGCTCAGATAGCTGCCGGGCTTCAATCCGAAGGCGATGTCGTGCAGGCCATAGACCGCCTCGCGCAGCAGAAAGACCGAGATGCCGACGGTGATGCCGAGCGGCGCGCAGAGGATGATGATGCTCCATTCGGAGCTGCGCAGCGAACGATGCAGCAGCAGAGCGCGCACATTCGCAACGCGCCAGATGTTTTGCAGGCGCGACTTCAGTCTCATGCGTCACCGTCGAGGCGAGCGAGGACATCGGCGGCGATGGCGAGCGAGGCGGTGAGACCGGGGCTCTCGATGCCGAAGAGATTGACGAGGCCCGGCAGTCCATGCGTCTCCGGCCCCGAAATCACGAAATCCGCCATCGGCTCGTGCGGCCCGTGGATCTTCGGACGGATGCCCGCATAGGCCGGCGTCAACGCGCCGTCCTTCAGTCCCGGCCAATAGCGACGGATGGCGGCATAGAAAGCGTCGCCGCGTTTCGGATCGACGGCATAATCGATTTCGTCCACCTCTTTGACGGACGGCACCCATTCGACATCGGGGCCGAAGCGCGCCTGTCCGCCCATGTCGAGCGTCAGATGCACGCCGAGCCCGCCCGTTTCCGGCACCGGATAGATCAGCCGCTCGAAAGGCGCGCGGCCCGCCAGCGTGAAGTAATTTCCCTTGGCGAAATATTCTTGCGGCACATGAGCGGCATCGAGCCCTTCGATGCGCCGCGCGAGGGCAGGGGCCGAGAGCCCGGCGCTGTTGATCAGCATACGGCATTTCAGCTTCGTTTCACCGACGTGAAGCAGAAATCCGTCCGCCGCGACCTCCGCGCCGGTCAGCGCCGCGCCGAAGGCGATCGCCCCGCCATGATCTTCGACGTCGCCGCGCAGCGCCAGCATATAGGCATGGGCGTCGAGGATGCCGGTCGAGGGCGAGACGAGGGCGCCGTGGACGCTCAGGGCCGGTTCGGTCTGCATCGCGTCGGCGCCGCTCATCATGTGCAGATCGTCGACGCCGTTCGCGCGCGCCCGCGCCTCGATCAGCGCGAGTTCGCCAAGCTGCGTCTCGTCGGTCGCCACGATGAACTTGCCGCAATGGCGGTGCGGGACGTTATGGGCCTGCATATAGTCGTGGAGCCGGTGCCGCCCCTCGACGCAGAGCCGGGCGCGCAAGGACCCCGCCGGATAGTAGATGCCCGCATGGATGACTTCGCTGTTGCGCGCCGAGACTTCGGTTCCCACCGCCTCGTGCCGCTCCAGCACCACCGTCTCGCGGCCGCGCAGCGCAAGCGCCCGGGCGATGGCGAGACCCACCGCGCCCGCGCCGACCACCACGCATTCGACCTCGTCGATGTCGCTCATGCCGCTTCCCTGGAACTTCCATAGAGGATGTGCCGGTTTATCCAGGGCTTGGCAAGCATCAAGCGCTTGGGAAGGGTATTCCATATCCTACTTCACACCCTCCCCTTGAGGGAGGGTCGAACGACCGTGTCGTTCGGGGAGGGGACGCAGCGAACACTTTGTCGATGATCGAGATTGGGGAACATGGCGATGACCCCTCCCCAAACGGCGTCCCGCCGTTTGACCCTCCCTCAAGGGGAGGGTGCAGCGGAAGAAAATATCATCACCGCCCCTTCACGATCTCCACCGACTGCACGACAGGCTTCCCGTCCGTGCCCTGAACGGTCGTCTGCCACTTGTCGCCGACCTTGTCGCCTTTCAGCACCGCGCAGCTTTCCTTCGCCGGTTTGCCGTCGGCTCCCGCGCCTTCCGGCGTCACGCAAAGCTTCTCGCCCTTCAGCTTCCACGTCCCCTTGGCCTCGAACGAGGTCGGCGATCCCGCAGGCGTGATCAGGCCGGAGAAAGTATGGTCCTTGTTGTAATAGAGCTTCAGGATCGTCCCGTCGGGCCTGATCCCCAGCATGGTGTTTCCAAAGCGCGCTTCTATATGCGCAGCGAAGGCGGGCAGGGCCGCCATCGTCAATCCGGCTCCCAGAACCGCAGCCGAAACAGCCCGCGCGAATGTCGTCTTCGTCATCATGTTCCCCTGAAACGATAGGCGCGAATCCTAGCATGGCGGCGCGGAACTCTTCCGGCCTAATTGCGTTGTGTGGTTGCGCCTGATGAAGGTGCGGCGCGCTCGCGCCCTGTCTCCCGCCTCGGCTTTTCTCCTCAACGACAGGCGACCGCGCCGGCGAAGGATCGAGCTTCGCGCAATCCATGCGAATGTCGCTCCAGCGCTCCCTCCGCCTCACAGGAAATTCCGCCATGAACCGGCTCCTCGTTCCAGCCTTTTCCATTCTTCTGCTGAGCGCCTTGCCCGTGCAGGCCGCGCCCGGCGATGACCATCCGGGCCAGGCCGCCCGCGCGCCGGAGCATCGCCCGCCCGCCGCCGCGCAAAGAGCCGCGCCGCAACGCGCACCCGTCCAGCAGCGTGCGCCCGTTCAACAACGCGCACCTGTTCAGCAGCACGCACCAGTGCAACAACGCCCTGCCGCCGCGCCGCAGCGCCAGATGCAGCAGCTCCAGCGCGAGGAGCAGCGACCGCGCGCCGCTCAGCCGCAGGTGAACCGCTCGCTGCAACAGCAGCAAACGCCCGCGAGCCATCCTCCCCTTCAGCAGCGCCCCTCCGCCGGCGCGCGCGAGAGCGATGGCCGGCGCAGCCCGCAGTCCAATGGCGAAACCCGCCAGAGAGAGAACGAGAGACAGAACGCCGCGCCGGATCGCACGGGGCGAAATCCGGCTGCCGCCCAACAGCGTCCCGATGCCCGCCGCCAGACGCCGCCCCGCGACAACAGGCAAGGCGCGGCGGCGCATACGGAGCGTTATAGCGGACCGCGCAACTACACGCCGGGCCGCCGCCCGCCGCAGAACGCCCGCCCGCGCCAGTTCAGCGCGCGCGACTACAATCACAATTATCAGGCAGCGCATCGCTACCACTACCGCCCCTATGAGCGCCCGCGCGGCTGGTACGAGCGCCGCTGGTACTACGGCGAACGCCTGCCGCCGCTCTTCTGGGCGCGCAATTACTGGCTGTCCGACTACTGGATGTTCGGCCTCGCCATCCCGCCCTATGGCTACGAATGGGTCCGCTACGGCGACGACGCGCTCCTGATCAACACCGACAGCGGCCAGATCCTGCAGGTCGTCTACGGGATTTTCTACTGAGCGGCGGAGGCTGAGAGACGGAGAACGATGAGCGGAGCTGTCAGAATGGGCGGCTCCGCTTTTTCGTTCGCACCTTTCAGCGGAGGGTGAGGGCAGGGTGGGGGCTCTGCCTCAAAATTCTTCTGGATTTCTTCCAAAGCTCTTCGAGACTTCTTTAAAGACTCTTCCATCCCTATTCGTCATGGCCCGGCTTGACCGGGCCATCCACGTCTTTCTCAAAAAGGGCCAGGCTCATAATTTGACCGGCACAGGTGGAGGCATGTGTCCCATCGTCATTGCGGTGTTTTTTTGTGCAGCAGTGAGAGCCTTCCAAAAAAAATGAACTCTATCAGTGGGCATTTCGGAAAGGTCTTTTTTGTGTTTCTGAGACTTTAAGCTAACACCGAAGAATGATGGATGATGATCTATTTTATTCTTCTCGAATTGCCAGAACACGACAAATGCTTGCTTCGGAGTCAGCTTCTTATTTTTCCTATAATAAACAAGAGCGCCAGCCAGAATTTGGTTTTTTTTACGCTCTGCCAGCTGTTCGAGCGCCCGAATGCATGACTCAAGTCGCATCTGCTGCGTTAGTTTCTCAAGTCTCTTTTTCGCTTCTGAAACAGAAAGTCTGGTGCCGTCCTCGTAAACAGCAACATCGAATTGAAGGATGCAATGGGAACCCACTTGTAGCGCGGCTTGGGTAAATTCGTTCCGAATTTCAAAATGATATCGTAGGCCCTCTTGTCCACAAAGTTGGCAAGTTTCGATGGGAAATCCATGGTCCTCACAACCGCCTGTAAAGCTCCATTCTTCGAATGCTTTTGGGAGTGTCTCATCTATTGAAAGAGGGAGAATGCTTTCCCTGACGCGTTGTGTGTAAGTCTGCATTCGGTGTCTATTTCGAGCTACGTCGTTTTGGCTTTGACAACGTTGACAACGGCTCTTCCAAAGGAAGGGGCTTTTGCGATGCTTTGCCACCCGAGATAGGTAGCTTCATCATAGGTTCCCGCCGCAGTTTTTCAGGCTGATGCTGCTTCGGCCTCTTTCTGTCCACCACGCGGGCGGCTTCAACGTTCTGAATACTATTGAGGCCCGTTACGATTCCGAGATTGGGACCGACGATTAAGTCGTCGATGGTCACAATTTGGATACGAGGTCGGCTTCCACCTGGAAGATCAACAAGGCCGCACGATGCTGCTTCTCGCTTCATCTCCTTCGTGGGTGCTTCCATACAAATGAAAATACCTAAGTCGGCATTTTCACGCTCCATGGTACCTCGCAGTGCTCTGATCATATCGGGATTTACGTGACGACCTGCTTTGACAGATACAATTCCGCGTCCGAAATCGTTATTTCCACGCAGAAAAATGATCTCCCCATCGATGCCTCGATCCGCTCCTTGTCCCCGAGATTGCCCGCCTACTCTACCGACCGCCCAAAGTTGAAATTGATACGGCGAATTTTTTGCGAGGCGCCGTCCTGCTAAAGGGTCTTTCGGAATGCCATCAACAACATATTTTGCTAAGGGCAACCAAGTTTTCATTCGATCTTCAATAAGTTGGATAGCTAAATAGGTAACGTCGATCCCGATCCAATTTCTTTGAAGCTTCTCAGCTGCGTGAACCGCAGTGCCACAACCGCAGAACGGATCGAGTACGACGTCTCCCGGATTGCTTGATACCGAAATTATGCGTTCTAGAAGAGAAAGTGGCTTTTGTGTTGGATATCCAAGTGATTCATTGCCGCTTACCAACAGAATGTCATTCCAGTCATTGGTAATTGTTCGTCCGCCAGAATCATCCAGATATTTTTTGTATTGTGGTACAGCGCCCGGCTTCAGTTGAACGACAGTTCCGTCCTCGTAGGCCTTTTGCATCCTTTGCTGTGTCCACCGCCACACTCTGGTCACGCCGAGAAACTCATAGGTGAGGTTGGGGCGGTCGTCGTTCGGGTTTAATAAAGGCAGCAGACGATAACGTCGCCCGTTTTCGTCCAAATATTTGTAAGCCTTTTCGACATATGCGGGATCGTGCTGGGAAAATATCTTGTTGAAGGTCGCGTGTCCGTTCTTTGAGTATCGAAGAATGACATCCCGACAATTAGGAAAATTGATTTTAGTTAATCCCTTCGGATTTGATCTTCGCCAAGAAATTTCATTTCGAAAATTCTCGACGCGGAAAATCCCATCAAGCAGAACCTTCAGGTAATGACTCGCCGTTGGATCGCAGTGCAAATAAAGAGTCCCGTTGGTTTTGAGGACTCGGCGAAGCTCGATCAAACGAAGGGCCATCATGGCCAAATAGGCCATCACATCCGAATGGCCCAGAAAATCTTTCATGGCAGTTAGAAGCTTGAAAGTTTCGTTGCTGCATCGGCGAATTTCGTCCATCGCGATTTCAGCTTCTCGACCCCAGCGCCAAGTGTCTTCAAATGCATGAATTTGGGCAGATGATGGGCCGCCAACCGGTGTCTTGAACAGTACGTTGTAACTTGCATTCGAATTGAATGGTGGATCGAGATAAATTAGGTCAACGCTTTCGTCGTCTATGTATTCGCGCAAGACATGGAGATTGTCGCCAAAATAGAGAGTGTTTTGCATTAGAGCCCCCGAACCGTTGCGAAATCAGATTCGCACTTGTTTCCAAGGGTCAACAAATTTCTATTTAGGAAGACTTAAACACTCTCAATAGCTTATGTCGCCGGTGTTCAACACAATCAGTAGAGCGATCATCTGGACGAAGATTTTATTCGGTTTCTTGTATGTGCATTTCTAGAGAGACGTGGATGGCCCGGTCAAGCTGGGCCATGACGAATAAGGGGAGGGGTGTGCGGACTATTTCGTCTGCTCAGCCGCGCGGTTAGCTCCCCCCTAAATTCCGCGCGGCGCTCCTCTAATACCGCGCGCTCACCCTCTCCACCGGCCCATCCCCCGTCAGGCTAATATGCGTCAGCGTCTGCTCGTCGTGGTTCATCCGCCACGACAGCATCTTCTGCGTCATGGCGAGCAGCACCGGCAGGCACGCCGGATCGTTCGCGCGGTTCGTGGTTTCGCCGGGGTCGGTCTTCAGGTCGAAAAGCAAAGGCGGGAGTTTCGTGAAGTGGACGTATTTCCAGTTCTCGTCGCGGATGATGTTCATCGTGCATTGGTGCAGCGTCAGGTCCAGCGCGCGCTCGGCGGCATCGTCGCCGGGGTCGCGGAAGTCGTATTCCCAATGGGCTTCCGTGCGCCAGTGCGCGGGCGCGCCACCTTTGTTGGAGAACTGGCCTTCGAGGAAGGGGCGCAGCGATTTGCCGTCGCATTGGACGGGCAAGGGGACGCCGACGTAATCGAGCAGGGTCGGCATGATGTCGACATTCTCGGTGAAGCGCGTGACGATCTGGCCGCGGCCTGCGTCGGCGCTTTTGCGCGGGTCGCGGACGATCAGCGGGATCTGGTAGGAGGCGTCGAAATAGCCGCATTTGCCGAGCAGCCAGTGGTCGCCCATCTGCTCGCCGTGATCCGAGGTGAAGACGATCATGGTGCGGTCCCAGCGGCCGCTCTTTTTCAGGTAGGCGACGAGGCGGCCGATCTCGTGATCGACCAGCGACATCAAGCCGAAATAGACGGCCTTCAGGCGGCGCAGTTTCTTTTCGTTCGCCGGCGCGCGGTAGAGCTTCTGTGAAAGCTGATGCGCGAGCCAGGGATGCTGCGCGCCTTCCTCGGCGGGCGTCGGTTTGCGCGCAAAGCCCGGCACGTCTTCCGGGGCGTACATCGCATTATAGGGTTCGGGCGCGACGAAGGGCGGGTGCGGGCGCAAGAGCGAGAGATGCGCGACGAAGGGCGTCGTCTGGCCGTCCACATAGTCGATCAGGCGGTTGACGAGGAAAGACGTGTCATCGTCCGTCTGCGGATAAATCAACGGCTTGGGGTGCGGCGCGCCGTCTTCATAGTCGGGGCCGTCTTCGCGCATCCCGTAAGTGAAGCGGATGTCGTCCGGCGTTTCGTAGCCTTTGGCTTTCAGATACTCGACCCATTGCACCGGCCATGAGCCGAACATGCAGACGGGACGGATGCCGGGCAGGGGGCCTTCATAGGTGAGGAGCCAGGGGTCGTTCTCCTTCGCCTCGCGCGGGTCCTGGCTCGTGTCGGTATAGCCGAAGAGAACCGGGTCGTAGCCGGCCTTGGCCACTTCCTTTGCCCAATTGGTGTGGCGTGCGTCGAGCGGCGTGCCGTTGGTGCCGGAGCGGTGGTTCTGGAGGTACATGCCGGTGTGGAGCGAGGCGCGCGACGGGCCGCAGGGGACGGCGTTCGCATAGTGGCGGCGGAAGAGGGTGCCTTCGCGGGCCAGCGCGTCGAGGTTCGGGGTTTTCACCATCGGGTGGCCGAGGGCGCTCAGGCATTCGCCGCGCCACTGGTCGGCGGTGATAAAGATGATGTCGAGCGGTTCGCGCGTCTCGGCCATGGTGCCGTCTCCCGGGGATTAAGTGTCGTTTTGGGGAGACTATGCGGCGGGTGCGACGGCTCCGCAACGCGGGGCGTCTGGTTCGACAGCCGCCGACAACTTCCCGGCAACTTCGGGCAACAGCCGGCAAGGCTCGGCAACGAGGCGGCAGGCGTGGCAACGGCACGCTTTACGGGATCGGGCCGCCCGTGCTACCTCAACGCGGCGCTTGTCCGCGGGCCTTCGGGCCCAGCATGCGGGCGGCGTCCAAGCGCTTATGACAGTTCAGGAATTCGGCGGCAGATATGGCGAAGATCACCTTTATCGAGCATGACGGCAAAGAACATGAAGTGTCCGTCGAAAACGGCATGACCGTCATGGAAGCCGCGATCAAGAACATGGTCCCCGGCATCGATGCCGATTGCGGCGGCGCCTGCGCCTGCGCGACCTGCCACGTTTACGTGGCGGCGGGATGGACCGAAAAGGTGGGCAAGCCCGAGAGCATGGAAGAAGACATGCTCGATTTCGCCTTCGACGTGCGCGAAAATTCGCGCCTCTCCTGCCAGATCAAGATCACCGACGAGCTCGATGGTCTCCGCGTCGATCTGCCGGAAAAGCAGTTCTAAAAGCTTTTGATTTCAGGCTGATTTCTTGTTCGTCTTCGCGTCGAAGACCGTGAACTCATGCTCGATCGATTTCTCGATCAGCAACCGCCACAGCGGTTCGGCGATGGTGCGGGGCAGGCCGGCGGCTTCTCCCTCGCGCGCCACTTTCTCCACCACATCCTCGATCCGCGCGTCGTCGCGCACCGTGTTGCGGTCGCCTTTGATCGCGCCCGCCTGGTCGATATAGGTGAGGCGCTCGGCCAGCAGTTTCACCAGCGCCCGGTCGATCCTGTCGATTTCGGTGCGGACCTCCGCCATCGTGTGACATTTGACCATGTGACGTCTCCGGGGCCGGGGCTATAATTGCTGCGTCGCCATAAAATAGGGACTACGGCGCTTTTGTCATCTGGGGAAATCGCAGGTGTGACCTCATGACATGGGTTTCCTTACGAAAACGCCTTCAGTTTTCGCTTGGCGGGGCGGTCTGACCGACCTATATAAGCGGCGTATTTTGTGAAATCGGATAAATCACACTTATTCGATGGTTATTAGCCCGGACAGGTATTGAAATGGCTGAAGAAACGATCACAACCGACGTTGTCGTTATCGGAGCGGGGCCGGTCGGTCTTTTCGCCGTTTTCGAGCTCGGCCTGCTCGATATGAAGGTTCACCTCGTCGATATTCTCGATCGTCCGGGCGGGCAGTGCGCCGAGCTTTATCCCGAAAAACCCATCTATGACATTCCCGGTTTGCCACTTGTCACGGGTCAGGATCTGACCGACCGTTTGATGGAGCAGGCCGCGCCTTTCAATCCGCAGTTTCACTTCAACGAAATGGTCGAAGAAGTCGAAAAGCAGGCGGATGGCAGCTGGCTTGTGAAGACCGATGGCGGTCTGACGTTCAACGCGAAAGTCATCGTCATCGCGGCGGGCGGCGGTTCGTTCCAGCCCAAGCGTCCGCCCATTCCCGGCATCGAGGAATATGAAGGCAAGTCGGTCTTCTATGCCGTCAAGAAGATGGAAAACTTCCGCGGCAAGAAGATCCTGATTTCCGGTGGTGGCGACAGCGCGCTCGACTGGACGATCAATCTTCATCCGCTGGCCGCTTCGATGCAGCTTGTGCATCGCCGCGACGGTTTCCGCGCCGCGCCCGCTTCCGTCAACGAGATGCATCGCCTTGTCAGCGAAGACAAGATGAAGTTCCATCTCGGTCAAGTGACGAAGCTCCACGGCGCCAACGGCCAGCTCGAAGGCATCACCGTTCAGGGCAATGACAAGGTCGAGTTCCAGGTCGAAGCCGATACGCTGCTGCCCTTCTTCGGCCTCACCATGAAGCTCGGTCCGATCGCCAATTGGGGCCTCAATCTCAACGAGAATCTCGTGCCCGTCGATGTCGAGAAATTCGAGACGTCGACACCCGGTATCTTCGCGGTGGGCGACATCAATACTTATCCGGGCAAGCTGAAGCTCATTCTTTCGGGCTTTCACGAAGTCGCGCTCATGGCGCAGCAGGCGTTCCGCTATGTGCATCCCGACGCCAAGCTGACCTTTCAGTACACGACCTCATCGACGAGCCTTCAGAAGAAGCTCGGCGTCGCCTGACTTGCAACGGGGCTTGACCTCAAGGC
>DASYEM010000017.1:0-21169 GCA_036499025.1 Parvibaculum sp.
GAAGAAGGCGTGTCGGCGGCCGAGGTCATCATGACCCAGCTTCATGCGGGCGGTAAGTTCGACCAGAATTCCTACAAGGTCTCCGGCGGCCTTCACGGCGTCGGCGTCTCCGTCGTCAATGCGCTGTCCGACTGGCTTGAACTGCGCATCTGGCGCGGCGGTCAGGAGCATACCATGCGTTTCCAGGATGGCGTGCCCGTGGCGCCGCTTGCCACCATCGGTGAAGTCGGCAAGGACGAAAAGGGCAAGCTTCGCACCGGCACGGAAATCACCTTCCATCCGTCGGACCAGACTTTCACTCAGACCGAATTCGATTTCGCCACGCTTGAGCATCGCCTGCGCGAACTCGCTTTCCTGAATTCAGGCGTCAAGATCGCGCTGACCGACGGGCGCGGCGTGGAGCCGAAGACCGTTCACATGATGTACGAGGGCGGTCTCTCGGAATTCGTCCGCCATCTCGACCGCACGAAATCACCGCTCATCAGCGCGCCGATCTATCTGAAGTCGGAACGCGACGGCATCACCGTCGAGCTCGCGACCTGGTGGAACGACAGCTACCACGAGAACATGCTCTGCTTTACCAACAACATTCCGCAGCGCGATGGCGGCACGCATCTCGCCGGCTTCCGCGCCGCGTTGACCCGTGTCGTCAACAACTACGCCAGCGAAAGCGGCATCGCCAAGCGCGAGAAAGTGGCGCTGACCGGCGACGACGCGCGCGAAGGTCTGACCTGCGTGCTCTCGGTCAAGGTGCCGGATCCGAAATTCTCCTCGCAGACGAAAGACAAACTCGTCTCTTCCGAAGTTCGTCCCGTCGTCGAAAGTCTTGTCAACGAAACGCTGACCTCGTGGTTTGAAGAGCATCCCGCCGACGCGAAGACGGTCGTCAACAAGGTCGTCGAAGCGGCAGCCGCGCGCGAAGCGGCGCGCAAGGCGCGTGAGCTGACGCGGCGCAAGGGCGCGCTCGATATTTCCAGCCTGCCCGGCAAGCTTGCCGATTGCCAGGAACGCGATCCGGCGAAATCCGAAATCTTCATCGTCGAGGGCGACAGCGCCGGCGGTTCGGCAAAACAGGCGCGCGACCGTTCCAATCAGGCCGTCCTGCCCTTGCGCGGTAAAATTCTCAACGTCGAGCGCGCGCGCTTCGACAAGATGCTGTCATCCAATGAAATCGGCACGCTCATCACGGCGCTCGGCACAGGCATCGGCCGCGACGATTTCAACATCGAGAAGCTGCGCTACCACAAGATCATCATCATGACCGACGCCGACGTCGACGGCGCTCATATCCGCACGCTCTTGCTGACGTTCTTCTATCGCCAAATGCCGCAGGTGATCGAGCGCGGGCACCTCTATATCGCCCAGCCGCCGCTTTACAAGGTGCGGCGCGGCTCGTCGGAAACCTATCTGAAGAACGAGCGCGCGCTCGAAGACTATCTGGTCTCGACCGGCCTTGAGGACATGGTGCTGACGCTGCATGACGGCACGCAGCGCTCGGGACACGACTTGCGCGAGATCGTCGAGAAGGCGCGCGCCATTCGCGCCATCCTGCGCGGTCTGCCGCCCAAATATCCGCACTTCGTCATCGAACAGGCGGCGATTGCCGGTGCGCTGAACCCCAAGGCTTTGGCCGAACCCGACCGCGCGGTCGAGGCTGCGGCCTATATCGGACGCCGTCTCGATCTTCTGTCGGATGAAACCGAACGCGGCTGGACCGGCGTCGTCACGGCGGATGGCGGTCTTTCTTTCCATCGCGACGTGCGCGGCGTCCATGAGACCGTCACCATCGATGCGCCGCTGATCGACAGCACCGACGCGCGCCGCCTGGACGCCAACGCGGAACACTTGCAGGAAATCTACACCTTCGCCGCGACGCTGCGGCGCAAGGACGATGAACACGCCATCCGCTCGCCCTCGCAACTTCTCGACGCTGTCTTCGCGGCGGGATCGAAGGGCATCGCGATGCAGCGCTACAAGGGCCTCGGCGAAATGAACCCCGAGCAGCTCTGGGAAACGACGCTCGACCGCGAAGTCCGCTCGCTGCTGCAGGTGAAGGTCCGAGAGCTCGATGAAGCCGACGATCTCTTCGTCAAGCTGATGGGCGACATCGTGGAGCCGCGCCGCGACTTCATCCGCGAAAACGCTCTCAGCGTCGCGAACCTCGATATTTGAGGCTCAGGCGCCGAGCCCGCGCAGGGCCAGCGTCACCACCAGATCGACGAGCTGGGCGCTGTTTTCCGGTGTGAAGGCGATGGGATGAAACCCGTCGCCCGCGCCCGCCGCCAGCTTGCGGAAAACGAGACACTGGCCGACGAGCCAGAGCGCCGTCGTCATAATGTCGGCCGCACCCGCGCCGCCCGAAAGAAACGGCCGCACCGCGTCTTGCGCCGCATCAAGATGCGGCTTGATCTCCCACTCTTCCACTCTCTCGATGGCGCCGGTGGGCGCCAGCATCTCCCAGGCCATCAGGCGCTTGTGCTGTTCGTCGCCCGCTTCCTCGGTCGAAACCGGAATGAGGCGGCGCACGAAGGCGCGCAAACGCTCTTCAGGCGGGTGATCCGCGCCCGATAGAGGCGCGAGCACGGCTTCGCCGTTCGCGGCGGGCGCCTGGAACGAACTGCGCATCACCTCGCGATAGAGATCGTCCTTGCTTCGGAAATAATAATTGATCGAGGCGAGGTTCGTATGCGCGCGGGCGGCAATGTCGCGCACCGTCGCATTGTGATAGCCGCGCTCGGCGAAAAGCCCTCGCGCGGCTTCGAGCAGGCGTTCCTTGGTGTTCTGGCTTTGCCCCGCCATGTAAGCCCTTTCATCAAACGCCCGTTTGAAACGTCTCAGCGCGCGCTTTGCATCTTCCCTCTTGGTTTACGGCGCAGGGCCGTAACTCCGTCGCTCTGCTTGAGCGGCGGCCCTTCACGCAAAGAGGCAGCAAGATGCAAATCTCTAGCGTTTCCAATCCCTACCTGCAGCAAATGCAGCAATCTCTCTTCCAGAAGGCCGATTCCAACGCCGACGGCTCGCTCTCGATAGACGAGTTTACGGCGTCAAGCTCGGCAAGTTCTACCGGGTCGGCCAGTTCTACCGGGTCGACCAGTTCCGCCGATAAAACCAAGCAAGCCCAGACGATGTTCAAGTCGATTGACGCGAACGGGGACGGCAAGGTGACCGGCGACGAGCTTGGCTCCTTCTTCACCAAGCTCAGCTCCAACACCCAGTCCTCGCTTCTCCAGCTCCAGCAGCAGAGCGGCGCGGACAGGGCGACGAGCTTCCTCTCCAAGGCCGATACCGATGGCGATGGAAGCCTGTCCCTCGACGAGTTCACGGCGGCGGGCCCGCAAGGCGCGACGGCGGACAAGTCGAAGGAACTGTTCGGCGAGATGGATACCGACGGCGATGGCAAGGTGACGAAGGACGAATTGACGGCCTTCGATCAGTCGAAAGCGCCGTCCGGGGCCTCGGCCCAGACAACGACAAAGTCCGGCCACGCCCATCACGGCGGGCATATGCCGCCGCCCGCCGATGACGACGATGATGACGGCACCTCGCTTGCCGACATCCTCGCCGGCACATCCACCTCGTCGTCTTCGGCCAGCGCCACGGACCCGCTCGCCGATCTTCTCTCCGGCACATCGACGTCGGGGAACAGCAGCACAGGCTCGCTTGCGGACGTGCTCGCAAAAATGTCGGACGCCGCCGATACAGGCGCCGACGACAAGACCGATTTCACCAAACAGATTTCGGGTTATCTGCAACAGATGCTGTCGGGTTACGCCGACCAGGCCAAGAACGGCTCGGCGACCAGCAGCATCAGCGTCACCGCCTGACGAAGACAAAAAAGGGAAGGACAGAAGTCCTTCCCTTTCTTCGCATCCGGCTTCTTGTCTCGCCGAAGACCGCTTACGCGGCTTTGACGCCGGCAAGGAAGTTATCGACTTCTCTGGAGAGATCGTTTGAGTTGCGCGAAAGCTCGCCCGCCGCATCGAAGACCTGCGCCGAAGCGACGCCCGTATCGGTCGAAGCCTGCCTGACCGCGACGATGGAACGCGACACTTCTTCCGTGCCCTGCGCGGCCTGCTGCACATTGCGCGAGATTTCAAGCGTCGCGGCGCCCTGTTCCTCGACGGCGGACGCGATGGCGGCGGCGATTTCGCTCATCTCCTGGATGGTCGAACCGATGCCTTTGATCGCGGTGACGGCCTGATCGGTCGCCCCCTGGATCTGCGTGATCTGGGCGGAAATCTCTTCCGTCGCCTTGGCGGTCTGCGTGGCGAGCGACTTCACTTCCGACGCGACGACCGCAAAGCCCTTGCCCGCATCGCCCGCGCGCGCGGCCTCGATGGTGGCGTTGAGCGCGAGCAGGTTCGTCTGCCCGGCGATGTCGTTGATCAGCTGAATGATCTCGCCGATCTTGTGCGCACCGACCGCAAGCTCCTGCACCACGCCATCCGTGGAGCGGGCGTCGTCGACCGCCTTGGAGGCGATGCGGGCGGAATTGGCCACCTGCTTGGAGATTTCCTGAATGGATGCGGAAAGCTCTTCCGTCGCGGTCGCCACGGTCTGCACATTGGCGGACGTCTGTTCGGAGGCAGACGCCACCGTCATCGCCTTGCTGTTGCCCTGTTCGGCCAGCGTCGTCATCGAGCCGGCCGTGGACTCCATTTCGGTCGCCGCCGCCGAAAGCGCCTGAACCAGCGAGCCGACCTTCGCCTCGAAGGAAGAGGCAAGCTCGTTCATCATGCGCTTCTTTTCGATGACGGCCTTGCGATCGTTCTCTTCCTGTTCGGACTTGACGCGCTCCATCTCGATACCGTTCTCCTTGAAGACCTGCACCGCCGCAGCCATCGCGCCGATCTCGTCCTTGCGCTCGCGCGCCGGAACTTCGGTCCGATGGTCGCCGCCCGCCAGACGTTTCATGGCCTCTGTCATGCCGCGAATGGGCTTGGCAAAAGCATTGCCGACGAAATAGGCGATGCCCGCCGCGCCGAGGAAGGTCAGAAGACCGGTCAGCAATCCGGCATAGGTCAGGCTTCTATTGGCTTCAAACAGCGTGGCTTCGGGAACGGTAACGACGACCGACCAGGGCGTCAGCATGCCGTTGAGGATCACCGGCGCGGTGGCGCGAACGACCGCGACGCCGTCGCTATTGGTGATGCTCGGGAAAATCTTCTCTTCGCCCGCCATTGCCGCATCGAGGGTGGACTTGTCGAGGCCCGCCTCGATGGCCTTCTTGCCGAGCGAGTCCGGGTTGCGGTTCGCGACATAAAGGCCGGTGCTGGAAACAACGGCGACATAGCCGGTGCCCAGCGGCTTTGCCTTGCCGACGATCGCGCCGACCTCGTCGAGCTTCAGATCGACGCCGCCGACGCCGAGGAACTTGCCGTTGACCGTGACCGGGAAAGTCATCGAGGTCATCAGCACCTGTTCGCCATCGACTTCATAAACGTAAGGCTCGATGGCGACCGGATGGCCGCTTGTCTTGGCGAGCTGATAATAGTCGCCGACGCCTGGCGTGTCGTAATCGGCAAGCGCCACGCGGCTGATCGTGTTGCCTTTGCCGCGCGCGAAATAGGGAACATAGCGGCCCGTGGCGTCATAGCCCGCCGTGCCGGCGAAAGCCGCGTCGTTATTGTCGAGTGCATTCGGCTCGAAGCCGATCCAGGTGCCGAGCACCGAGGGATGATCGACCAGCGTCTGCTTTAGGAAAGCGTCGAAAGCGACGCGGCTCGTCGAGCCCGATTGAACGGCGGCGACGCCGGCCCCGGCAATGGTCTTGGCGACCGCGACATCGGGGTTCAGCAGATTGGCGATATGCATCGCCTGCTCGCGCGCCTGAACGCGCATGATGTCCAGTGCCTGCGTATGCGCATAGTTTGAACCGAGCATGGTGAGCGTGGTGCCGCAAACGGCGACGGCGGCGGTCGCGACCAGCGCGATAATCAAGGTAAGCCTGAGCGAAATCGACTTCATACTGTGCCTCTGTCCTGGGAATGCGCCATGCATGTTCTGGCTGGCGGTGCGCAATTGGAGTGACCCGCACTTTCCCCCTGATCGCTCTAAGCATTCGTAAGCGCGCCGGAAGGCATTTTTTCAGACTTCCTTAAGGCTCGCTCACTAGCGTCCCCGCCGTCGCGGCAGGCGGATTCGGGGTCGGTCCGCACCTTATTTCGGCCAGTTTCAGCGTTTTAAAGTTGCCGCCGGTTTTCCCCGGTTTGGCGAGGGCCCGTCCGGCTGCTAGTTTGCTAACCTCAAGATTCGCGCAAGGCTGATATGGCATCCCGAAGAGACAGGCGCGGCACCGGCGGCCGAGGGCCGGATGGGGCCTCCGGCGACTGGATGACCCGCCGCCTCGCAGGCCTGGGCCCGGTGCGCATCGGCGTCGATGCCAATGCGCCGGCCGGTCCTTCCTCAAAACAGGAAGCGCCGCGCAAGACGGAAGGCCCCCTCTCGCGGCTGGCGCGTCTCGGCGGCGGCCCCAAGAAGCCCCGCTCGCCGAAGAACAAGCCGCCAAAGAAAAAACTGACATCCAAAGGCATCGTATTGCGCGCCGATGCGGCAACGCGTTCGGTGCCGCCGCTCTCTTCGCTCGAAGATGAATATGCGCCGCGCGCCGCCAAACATCCGCCCAAATCGAAAAAAGAACCCAGGCTTCAAAGCAGACAGCCGAACCGGACCGGTGTCCGCGCCGAAATGCGCGAACCGCGCGGGCCTTCGCGCCGTCCTCCGCGATCCTCGCGGAAAATCTCCGTAAGCGGAGTGCTGCGCGGCGCGGTCTATTGGATGACGGTCGCCTGTCTCTGGGTCGCCATCGGCATCGGCGGGCTCTTGTTCTATTACGCGATGTCGCTGCCCGATACGTCGGGCCTCTGGGACGTCGCCCACGCGCCCTCGCTCTCGATCCTTGCCGCCGACGGCGAGGCGCTGAGCCATCGCGGCGATCTTCTCGGCGGCATGGTGACGACGGCGGACATGCCCGCCTATGTGCCGCAAGCGGTCGTCGCCACGGAAGACCAGCGTTTCTATTGGCACTTCGGCGTCGATCCCATCGGTCTGGCGCGCGCCGCCTACCAGAATTTCCGCGCCGGTTACATCGTGCAGGGCGGCTCGACGATCACGCAGCAATTGGCAAAGAACGTCTTTCTGAAACCCGACCGGACCTTCAGCCGTAAGATTCAGGAAATGCTGCTCGCGATCTGGCTTGAGGCGCGCTACTCGAAAGAGCAGATTCTGACGTTATACCTCAACCGCGTTTATTTCGGCGGTGGCGCTTATGGCGTCGAAGGCGCGTCGGAGCGCTTCTTCAAGAAGACCGCGCGCGATTTGACTTTGCCGGAAGCTGCGATGCTGGCGGGTCTTCTGAAAGCGCCCTCGCATTATTCGCCGACCAACGATATTGAGCGTGCCCGCGAACGCGCCGCCATCGTGCTCGATAACATGGTGCGCGCCGGCTACATCACCGATGGCGAAGCGCGTAACGCCATGGCGCATCCCGCCTCCCTCGAAGGCTATTCGGCGTCGGGCTCGATCAATTATTTCGTCGATTGGGTGGCCGATGTCCTGCCGGGCTTCACCGGCGAACCCAATACCGATCTCATCGTCCGCACCACCATCGATCCGGCGATGCAACGCGCGGCGGAAGACATCGTCGCTCAGGCGTTGACGACGCAAGGGCCTGAGCTCGGCGTGACGCAAGCCGCCGTCGTCGCCATGACGCCCGACGGTTCCGTCCGCGCCATGATCGGCGGTCGTTCATACGGACAAAGCCAATTCAACCGCGCCGTGCAGGCGCTTCGCCAACCAGGTTCCGCCTTCAAGCCTTTCGTCTATCTGACCGCGATGGAGCGTGGTCTGACGCCGGAGACCGTACGTGTCGACCGGCCTGTGAGCTATGGCGCGTGGACGCCCTCCAATTATGAAAACAAGTTTGAAGGGCCGATGAGCCTGCGCCGTGCGCTTGAGCGCTCGGTCAACACGGTCGCCGTGCAGGTCGCGCAGGAGGTCGGCATTCGTAACGTCATTCGCACCGCGCAGAAGCTCGGCATTCAGGAAAATCTCCCGCCCAACCTGTCGCTGGCGCTCGGCACCTGCGACGTCAACCTGCTGGAACTCACGGCCGCCTATGCGACTTTCGCCAATGGCGGCTTCGGCGTCATCGCGCATGGCATCGACGAAGTTCATGCCCGCGACGGCAGCCAGATCTATCTGCGCCAGGGTTCCGGCCTCGGCCGCGTGATGAGCGAGCAGGCGCTGGGCGAAATGAATTACATGATGAAGGGCGTGATGACCGACGGCACGGGCCGCAAGGCCGCGCTGGCCGATCGCCCGACGGCAGGCAAGACCGGCACCAGCCAGGATTTCCGCGACGCCTGGTTCATCGGCTATTCCGCCGATCTCGTCGTCGGCGTCTGGGTCGGTAACGACAACCGCACGCCGATGAAGAAGGTCACGGGCGGCGGACTTCCGGCGACGATCTGGCACGACTTCATGGCGCGCACGCAAGCCAGCCAGCCCGTCGCCGATCTGCCGGGCCGCTATCCACTCTATGCAGGCACGCCCGCGCCGACGACCGCCGCGCCGCAAGGGGAGACGCCGGTGGCCGAACCGGAAAACCGCAAGCGCGACTGGGAAGAGCCGGGTTTCTTTGAACGTCTCTTCGGCGCGTCGTCGCGGGAAGATCGTCCGTCAAGCATCCAGCCGGGCCATCAGGGCTATTGAGGCTTTCGCCGCCCCATCGTGAAGACGATGAGGAATGACAGCGTGCCCATCACCGCCGTCGTCGCGATCATCGGCATGGCGCTGCCGCCCGCCAGCATGTGTCCGACGTAAAGGCCGACGGCGGCGGAAAAGGCCGACTGCAAAAAACCCATCAGCGCCGAAGCCGTGCCCGCGATCTCGGGAAAGGGCGTCAACGCCCCCGCCATCGACTGCGGCATCGTCACGCCGACGCCGTATGTATAGAGCATCATCGGCAGGATGATGGCGGCGACCGGCGGAAACGAGGTCTGCGACAGGGCGATCATCAGCAAGCCCCCCGCAAGAGCCATGCTGCTGCCGAGTTTCAGCATCCGCTCGATGCCGAGCTTCAGCGTGAAGCGCGCGCCGGTCAGCGTGCCCGCTATATAGCCAAAGATCATCGCGCCGAAGGAAAGCCCATAAGCGACGGGCGAAAGGCCGTAAATGTTTTGCAGGACGAAGGACGAGCCGGAGACGAATGAGAAGACGCCGCCGAAGCAGAAACTCGCCACAAGCAGATAGCGCAAAAAATGCGCGTTCTGCAGCAGCCGCGCGTAATGGCCGAGAATGGCGCGGACATTGGCCTTTTGCCGCCGCTCGGGATGCAGCGTTTCTGGAAGCCCGAAGAAGCTGACGATGCCGAGGAGCGCGCCGCCCGCCGCCATGGTGAGGAAATTCGCATGCCAGCCGAACGCGCCCTCGACGAGCCCGCCGATCACCGGCGCGATGGCGGGCACGACGCCCATGATCGCCGCCATGCGGGCAAGCATCTGGCCCGCATGTTCCGCCGCGAAGAGGTCGCGGACGATGGCGCGGGCGAGAACCACCGAAGCGCCGCTGCCCAGAGCCTGAAAGAAACGGGCGAAGGTCAGCTCGCCGATGGATCCGGCAAAGAGACAGCCGAGGCTCGCCGCCACATAGACGACATAGCCGACAAGCAGCAAAGGCCGCCGCCCGAAGCGGTCGGAGAGCGGCCCATAGACAAGCTGCGCACCCGCCGCGCCGATCAGGAAGATGCTCAGCGTCATCTGCACGGCGCCGGTATCGGCGCCGAAGGCGCGCTGGATCGCCGGCAGCGACGGCAGATACATGTCGGTGGAAAGCGGGCCGAGGGCGGTCAGCGCGGCAAGAAAAACGGTAAAGCCGAACGTCCCGGTCTTGAGCCTCATTGCTCCGTATCGGAGCCGAAGGGATCGGCCCCGTAACGGTGCAGACCCGGCCCATGCACTTCGAGCCATGTCTTGGCGGTCTCGTAAGCCGGAATGGCTTCGCCGACCAGCGCCCAGAAGCGCGCGCCGTGGTTCATGTGGCGCAGATGCGCGACTTCATGCGCGGCCACATAATCGAGCACATGCGGCGGCGCCATGACGAGCCGCCACGAAAAGGAAAGCGCCCGCGTCGCCGAGCACGAGCCCCAGCGGCTGGTCTGATCGCGAAGCGTGATGCGCGAGGGCCTGACGTCGAAAGCCGTCGCATGGGCGAGCACGCGCTCATTAAGCTCTTCGCGCGCCTGCGCCCTCAGCCAGTCGGTGATGCGGCGCTGCAGGAACGAAATATGCCCCGTCACGCAAATCTCGGGCAACCCGCCCGTATCGGCGGCGCGGACGCGCCAGACCGGGCCGCGCCCTTCCGCTTCGGCGCGGCGTGAGCCGACATGGCGGATGATGTGCTCACGGCCCTTGAAGGGAATATGCGCGCCGTTCCTGAAAGGAACCGGCGGCGGCACATGTTCAAGACGTTCGGCGATCCAGGCGCGCTGCTCATGGGCGAACAGCAAAGCCTTCGCCATGCCGCGCCGCGACGGCGAAGTGACCTGTACCGAACCCGCCGCGAGATCGACCCGGACGATGATGCGCCGGGCGCGCGGATTGTGGAACGCCGTGATCGGCACGGTGCGCCCGTCTATGTCGAGATACTCGATATGCAGCGAGGCCGGTTTGGCGCTTCTGGGCATGGGATGGCGAACTTTCTTCACCGATCGGATATGCGAAACGGCGCCCGCCATGTGGCGGCCGCCGAAAGATCGCTCCCGACAATCCTGAATTTTTTGGGGTCAGGCGAGTCAGAAAGTCAGGGACGAATCATCAGGAGCATGACACGAAATCGGTTCGCCGATACAAGCCATCAAGAGCGCCCGAAGAGAATTTATTTGCTGTTGCAATGACGACACCGGCGCGCCGCGTCAGCCGTTTCGCTCAGCCGTGCCTGGCAATGAAGGCGCGCACGCGCGGCGCAATCTCGTCGCGCCAGCGCGAACCGTTGAAGACGCCGTAATGGCCGACGCCGGGCTGTTCCCAATGTTCATGCATGGACGGCTTCAAACCGCTGGCGAGCTTGTGCGCCGCCTTGGTCTGGCCGACGCCGGAAATGTCGTCCTTCTCGCCCTCGACCGTCATCAGCGCGGTGCGCGTGATGGCGGCAGGATCGACCGCCCGCCCGCGATGCGTGAATTCCCCTTTTGGGAGCGCGTGGCGCACGAAAACGAGATCGACCGTCTGGAGGTAGAACTCTGCCGTCATGTCCATGACCGACAGATACTCGTCATAAAACTCGCGATGCTTCTCCGCGCTCTCGCCGTCGCCCTCGACCATGTGATCGAAATAGCTCCAATGCGCGTCGACATGCTTGTCCATGTTCATCGCCATGAAGCCCGAAAGCTGGACGAAGCCGGGATAGACCCGCCGCATGACGCCCTTGTGCGGGAAGGGCACGGTCGTGATGACATGGCGCTCATACCATTGGGTGCCGCGCTCCGTGGCAAGCCGGTTGACCTCGGTCGGGCTCTCCCGCGTGTCGATGGGCCCGCCCATCAAGGTCATGCTCTTGGGCGCGAGCGGGTCCTTGTCCTCGTTCATCAGCGAGACGGCGGCAAAGACCGGCACCGAAGGCTGACAGACCGCCAGCACATGAAGGTCTGGACCCAGCGCCTGCATCATCTCGATCAGGTAATCGACATAGTCCTCGAGATCGAACCGTCCGGCGGCCAGCGGCACATTGCGCGCATCCGCCCAGTCGGTGATGTAGACCTCGTTATGGGGCAGCATCGCCTCGACCGTGCCGCGCAGCAGCGTCGCGTAGTGACCCGACAGCGGCGCGACGATCAGGAGCTTGGGCTGCGCTTTGACACCCTTCATGGCGGCGGGCTCGCGCTCGAAATGAATGATCCGCCCGAAAGCCTTCTTCCAGACGATGCGCTCGACCACCGGAACGGATCTCCCGCCGATGACCGTTTCGTCGAGCCCGAATTTCGGCTTGCCGTAGCGCCGCGTGACGCTCTCGAAAACGTCGAAGGCGGCGGCCATGGTCTTGGCGCCGAATGTGTCTGCAAAAGGATTGAGCGGATGACGCAACGCCCAGAGGCCGAGTTCCGCCGCGCTGCGCAAGGGCGCGACGGCGGCATGGTTCATTTCGTAAAGCTGGTAGAGCGTCATGTTCTGGCCTTGCCCGAAAGGGCTCTATTGCACTGCAACATATATAGGGAGGCGAACCGTCCCCCGCCAATGACCATAGCGAGCTTGGCGTGAACAGGGTTAAGCGGAAGACAAGAAGCGCCGCGCCCAAAAGTAAGGGGCCGGTAAGCATAAGCTTCCGGCCCCTGGATTTCCGCGGTTTCGGCGATTATTTGCCGCCGAAAACTGTCTTCTGCTCGCTGGCGCTGTAACGCTTGGCCACACGATTGGCGGCGCTGATCACCGCCTTGAACGAGGCGGTGATGATATTCGGGTCGATGCCGACGCCGTAAACATCGCCGGGCTGGCCCGTTTCCGCCACCTCGACGAAAGCCACGGCCTTGGCGTCAGCGCCGGTGCCGAGCGAATGCTCATCGTAATGGCGCACCTGCACCGGCACGTTGAGCGCCTGCATCAGCGCATCGATGGGGCCGTTGCCGAGACCCGTTACCGTCTCCTCGACGCCGAAGCGCCGTATGCGGAGCTTCACGCCCTGCTTGCCGTTCTCATCGAAGAGCGTATGGCTGACATAGTCGAGCGGCGAGGCGGGTTTGACATATTCACCCTCGAAGATGTTCCAGATATCGGCCGCCGTCACTTCCTTGCCGGTATCGTCCGTCACTTTCTGGACGGCGGACGAGAACTCGACCTGAAGCCGGCGCGGCAAGGCCAGCCCGTATTCGGCTTCCAGAAGATAGGAGATGCCGCCTTTGCCCGACTGGCTGTTGACGCGAATGATGGACTCGTAGGTGCGGCCGAGATCGGCCGGATCGACCGGCAGATAAGGCACCTCCCAGATGTCGCCTTCTTTCCGTGCGCCGAGCCCTTTCTTGATCGCATCCTGATGCGAGCCTGAAAAAGCCGTGAACACCAGATCGCCCACGTAAGGGTGACGCGGATGCGTCGGCAGCTGCGTGCAATATTCGACCGTGCGCGCCATCTCGTTGATCTGCGAGAAGTCGAGACCCGGATCGATGCCCTGCGAATAGAGATTGAGCGCCAGCGTGACGAGATCGACATTGCCCGTGCGCTCGCCATTGGAGAGCAGGCAACCCTCGATCCGATCCGCCCCCGCCATGAAGCCGAGCTCGGCGGCGGCAACCGCTGTGCCACGGTCATTATGCGGATGCAGGCTCAAGATGATGCCGTCGCGGCGCTTGAGGTTGCGGTGCATCCATTCGATCTGATCGGCATAGATGTTCGGCGTCGCCATCTCGACGGTGGCGGGCAGATTGACGATCATCTTGTTGTCGGGCCGCGCGTCCCAGATTTCGCTGACCGCATCGACCACTTCCTTGGCGAAGTCGAGTTCAGTGCCGGAGAAGACTTCCGGGCTGTACTGGAAACGCCAATTGGTCTTGGGCTGCTTTGCCGCGATTTCCCTAATCAGCGTCGCGCTTTCCGTGGCGATGGATTTCACGCCCTGCTTGCCGAGGCCGAAAACCGTCTCGCGGAAATTCGGCGCCGTCGCGTTGTAGAGATGCACGATGGCGTTTTTCGCGCCGACGAGCGATTCCATCGTCCGCTCGATCAGCGTGTCGCGCGCCTGTGTCAGCACTTCGAGGCGTACATCGTCGGGAATGCGACCCTCTTCGATCAGCTTGCGGATAAAGTCGAAGTCGGTTTGCGAGGCCGAAGGAAAGCCCGCTTCGATTTCCTTGAAGCCGATTTTCACCAGCATGTCCCACATGCGCAGCTTGCGGTCGGCATTCATCGGCTCGAACAGCGACTGGTTGCCGTCGCGCAGATCCGTGCTCATCCAGATCGGCGGCTGGGTGAGGACTTTGTTCGGCCATTGGCGGTCGGGCAGGTCGATGGGCGGAAAGGCCCGGTATTTGGTCGATGGATTCTTCAACATGGAACGTGTCTCCAGGAATTGCGGAATGTGGCGGAGACGTGTTTCTCAAACACGGGACTGCCGGACTGCCACGGGCGCGAGGTCCGGTAGCCGGGCTTAAGTCGGAGTGTTTTCACGAAAATCGTTTTCATCTGGCGGATGCTTCTTCGGGCGCATGGCGAAGGAACTTCGCGGGCGCGGCGGGCATGAACAGGTGGTTCGCGGTGAGGTAGATCAATGTTCTGCGCTCAGGCGCAGAGAAGCCCGAGCTCAAGTTTGAGCTTGCGAAGAAGCGCAAGAGTGGCGGCTTGTTGATCCATGAGCGCGAAAATAGAGGCGGCGGCGAAACCCGTCAAGCCTTGCTATAGGCCAGCCTTCCTTCCCTATCTGCCGGATCACATAAAGGTCCCGATTTTCTCGGCCATCTCCTCGGGGCTGACGCCCGGCGGAAAGAAGGTCAGGAATTTCCCGTCCGGGCCCATGAGATAGGCGACCGAGGAATGGTCCATCGTGTAATCGCTGGAACTCTCGTCGTCCTTAACTTTCTCGTAGAAGACGCGATATTCCTTCGCGATCCGGGCGATCTGTTCGGGCGTGCCGGTGAGGCCGATAAGACGCGGGTCGAATTGCTTGACGTATTTGGCGAGCACGTCGGGCGTATCGCGCTCGGGATCGATGGTGACGAAGATCGGCTGCACCTCGCCGGCCTTCGGCCCGAGCTTCGAGGTGGCCCCGGCCATCACCTGCAACTCCGTCGGGCAAACATCGGGGCAGAAGGTGAAGCCGAAATAAATCAGCATGTATTTGCCTTTGAAATCGGCTTCCGTGACCTTCTTGCCGCTCTGATCGGTCAGCGTGAACGGACCTCCGATCAGCGCCTTGCCGCTGCCTTGCGCCTGTCCGGCTTGTCCCGATTTACCTTGAACGGTCGTCCCGTCGCCGGCGCGCCAGAGCCAGACGGCGGCGACAATGGCGACGATGAGTATCGCGATGAGGGCAAGGGTTCGATTGCGTGTCATAAGGGCTTTTGCCTCTCCAGAGCTTCTTGGTCTTGAACAGGATGGCCGCTGCGGCCTATAGAAGATAGCCCCGCGACCCCTTTCCGCCCGACGGAATTGCACCACCGGGCCGGTTTAGACTACAGGGAGAAGAGGAAACGCGATGGGCGACCAAATGACACGCTTTTTCCGGCCTTTTCTTGTCGCGAGTGTCGGCGTCTTGTTGCTGGGCGCGGGTCAGGCCTATGCCATCGAGGACACGCTGCCGGGCCAGAACATGAAGCTGCCCGACAACGCCATGATCGAGGCGGCCCGCGACGGCGATATTGCCGGTATCCGCGATGCGATGATGTCGGGCATTCCGGCCGATGACGGCGGCATCGATTTCGTTCCCGCGATCGTCGTCGCCACCGATTACAATCATCTCGACGCGGTCAAATATCTGCTGGAGCGCGGCGCCAATCCAAACCGCAAGGCGCGCGACGGACGTACGGCGCTTGCCGTCGCCGCGCAGGCGGGCCGTTCCAACATCGCCACCGTTCTGCTCGACAAGGGCGCCGATCCGAACCTCGTGGCCCAGAACGGCGACACGCCGCTTTTCATCGCGGTGCGCGCGCATCGCACGTCCGTCGTGCAGCTGCTGCTTGAGCACAAGGCAGATGTCGAGGACACGGATGTCACCGGCCGCACGGCGCTCGATCTCGCGCAGGAACACAATTTTGACGATGTCGCGGCGCTGTTGCGTGAGGCAGAGAGCAAGGGCGGCGGCGGTTAAAGCGCGCTTCGGCCCTTTCAGCTCGCACCCAGCATCCCTATATTTGATGGGTAATGGACATAACCGAGAAGCCGCCTCGCACGAAATCGGCCCGCCTCCTGAGGCGCAAACGGAACGCGGGCACTGAAATCCCCACCGATGGCGGCAAACCGTGGCATCACATGCCGGACGGGACCTTTCGCAATCCGCAAGGCAGCCCCATTCGCAGTCTGGGACGCATGAAGCATTCGGGGCCTTTTTTCCTGGAGATGCTGAAGCGTGGCGCGCGCAAGGTCGAAATCCCGGCGGGCCATGTTCTGCCCCGGGAAGATGCGGTGCGCAGTCTCGACGAACATGTCGCGGGCAAGGAAGATTTCCTGACCTGGCTCGGCCATGCCGCCTTCCTGATCCGCATGAACGGCCTCACGGTCCTGACCGATCCCTATCTCACGAGTTATGCGGGCCCTGCGGGCCTTGGCCCCAAGCGCTTCGTCAAATGCGGTGTGCCGGTTTCGGCCTTGCCGCGCATCGATCTTCTCGTCGTCAGCCACAATCATTACGACCATCTGGATGAGCGCGCTCTGGCGCAGCTGCCGCACAAGGCGCATATGACGGTCGTCGTGCCGCTGAAACTCGGCGACTTCTTCCGCGAGCGCGGCTTTCCCAATGTCGTCGAACTCGACTGGCATGAGACGCATAGCATCAAGGGCGTCGCGGTTACGGCTTTGCCGGTCGTTCACTGGTCTCGCCGCTCCGGCTTTGACACCAACCGCACGCTTTGGGCTGGCTTCAAGTTGCAAAGCGAGGATCACAGCCTCTTCTTCGGCGGCGATTCAGGCTATGGCCCGGTCTTCAAGGCGCTCGGCGAACAATACGGTCCTTTCGATACGGCGCTTCTCGGCATCGGCGCTTACGAGCCGCGCAATATGATGAAGGCGAGCCACGCCAACCCCGAAGAAGCCGTTCAGATGGCGCTCGATCTCAAGGCGCGCCGCGTCGTCGGCATGCATTGGGGCACGGTGCTGCTCACCGTCGAGCCGCCTTTCGAGCCGCCGGTGCGGTTCCGTCAGGCGGGCTCCGATCAGGGTTTTGCCGAAACCGATGTCTGGATCATGGCCATCGGCGAGACGCGTCCCCTCAAGGGCTGGCCTTCCAATCGATAGAGCAGATGAGCTTGCGCGCGCATCGCGCTACACTCGCATCGCAATAGATGCGGGGAGCGAGCAATGGCGGTCGTCGAAGAAGATCATGGCAGCATGCGCTGGGTACGGCGCCGGATTCTGAGTCCCGAATTGCGGCTCGGCACGGTCGAATCCGGCCGTGTGCGTTTGCAAACCCTGGTGCTGTTGCGCTGGCTCGCCATCGCCGGACAAATCGTCGCCGTGCTTCTCGTCAGTCTGGGCCTTGGCTTTCCGCTGCCGCTTGGTCTTTGCCTGATGGCGATTGCGGCGTCGGCCGGTCTCAACGTCTTTCTGACATTGCGCTATCGCACCACGGTGCGCCTGCCCGACTGGCAGGCCGCCGTCTATTTCGCCATCGACCTCGCGCAGCTCGCCGTGCTGCTTTTCCTCACCGGCGGATTGCAAAATCCCTTCGCGCTTCTTTTCATGGCGCCGGTGACGATCTCGGCGACGACGCTCTCGCTCCGCAGCACCATCGCGCTTCTTGTTTTGTCGCTCGTCTATGTGACGTCGCTCGCTTTTTTTCACATGCCGCTGCCCTGGCGTCCCGGTCAGATCTTCGTCGTGCCCGATCTTTATCTCGTCGGCAATTGGGCGGCGATCAGCCTCGGCCTCGGTTTCATGGCCGCTTATGCCTGGCGTATTTCGCAGGAATCCAAACGCATGTCGGCGGCGCTCTCGGCGACGCAGTTCGTGCTCGCGCGCGCCCAACGCCTCTCGGCGCTGGACGGGCTTGCCGCCGCCGCCGCGCACGAGCTTGGCACGCCGCTCGGCACCATCGCGCTCGTCGCCAAGGAATTGCAGCGCGGCGGTTTGACCGAACAGGAAATGAAGGACGACCTCGATCTCCTTGCGAGCCAGGCCGAACGCTGCAAGGAAATTCTCGGCCGCCTCTCGCGCGAACCGAAAGGCGAGGACGCGCTTTATTCGCGCCTGCCGCTCCACGTGCTGCTCGACGAAGTGGTGAACCCGCATCGTGACCTCGACGTGCGTTTTCGCGTCTCGATCATCGCCGGCGAGGCCGACGTCAATGAACCCGAGATATGGCGGCGGCCTGAAATCCTCTACGGCCTCGGCAACTTCATCGAAAATGCCGCTGATTTTGCCCGCGCTGAAGTGTCGCTCTCCGTCGTCTATGACAGCCGCCAGATCGTTCTTTCGATCATGGATGACGGTCCGGGTTTCGCGCCCGAAGTGATCGAGAAACTGGGTGAGCCTTATGTGACGACGCGCCCCCGCGCCGGGCGTTCGCTCGAGCCTGACGGCGAACATGAGGGCATGGGGCTTGGCTTTTTCATCGCCAAGACGCTGCTCGAGCGCACCAGGGCGCGGGTCGAGATCGCCAATCGCGACGACGGCAAGGCGGGCGCCCTGGTGACGGTCGTCTGGCCGCGCGAAGCCGTCGAAGCGGACTCGGCCTTTCCCCTCAAGGCTTGACCCGATGTTGCACCGTGTTGGCCTTGCCCCAAGAATGAGCCTAAAATCAGGGCATTGGCCGATGGCCGGTCGGACAGACCGGCATTTGGCGTAAAGAGGCGGCAACGTGCAGAAAATGACCGAAAAAATTGACGACGGGGCAACCCCCTTCATTCCCGAGGACAGGACGCTCCTGCTCGTCGACGACGATGCGCCGTTCCTGACGCGCCTTGCCCGCGCCATGGAATCGCGCGGCTTCGAAGTGACGATCGCGAATACGGTGAAAGAGGGCAAGGAACAGGCGCGTGCGAAGAAGCCGGGCTTTGCCGTCGTCGATCTGCGGCTTGAAGACGGCAACGGCCTCGACGTCGTCGCCGCCGTGCAGGACGCGCGCCCCGAGGCGCGCATCGTCGTGCTGACCGGCTATGGCAACATCGCCACCGCCGTCGCCGCCGTGAAACTCGGCGCGGTCGATTATCTGGCGAAACCATCCGACGCCGACGCCATCGAAGCAGCGCTTCTGGCGAAAGAAGGCGACAAGGCCAATCCGCCCGAGAACCCGATGTCGGCGGACCGTGTGCGCTGGGAGCACATCCAGCGCGTCTACGAACTCTGCGACCGCAACGTCTCCGAAACCGCCCGCCGTCTCAACATGCACCGCCGCACGCTACAACGCATATTGGCCAAGCGCGCGCCGAAGTAGGCCTTAGTCTGGGCCGAGCCTGCTTCCATCTTTCGAGACGCGAGCTTTGCTCGCTCCTCAGGATGAGGATTTGGAAATGAAGACCCTCATCCTGAGGAGGCGCGGAACGCGCCGTCTCGAAGGACGAGGCCCCGGCGCAACCGCAATCACTCCGGGTCGAGAAACCGGAACACGCGCCGCGCGGCGATGCGCGCAAAGAGCAGCGTCAATGCCTTGCGCCGCGCGCCCGGCAACGTCACGTCATGCGCGCCTTCGCGCAAAATCTCCGCCCCGTATTTGTCGGCGACGATATAGCCGACATCAAGCGGCAGAAGGTCTCGCGGAAATTCCGGCGGCACGGCGAAGAAAAAGCGGTCGCAGAATTCCAGATAGTCTTCCCACTTCCCGTCGGTGAGATAGTCGGTCACGCTCGACTTGATTTCGATGATGATGATTTCGCCCTTGGGCCCGAGCGCCATCATGTCCGCGCGGCGGCCCGTCGCCAGCGTGAGTTCCGTCACCGCCGCATAATTCATCTGCGCCAACAGCCGCGCGCAGCCGCGTTGCACGGCCGCGGCCGTCGCCGATTGCCGTCCGTCGAACAAACGGAAACTGTCTTCTATTTCGTCTTCGGGAACGCTCATGCGGCAAGGCTAGTATCGGGCGCGCGACGCCGCAAGCAACGCCCCGTCAAACCCGGTCAAACATAATCGATGCCCGCTTCGGCAAGACAATGCCGGAGCAGGCCCGTGCGCCGCATCGCATCGCGCGGATGGCCCGCATTGCCTTGCAGCGCCACCGTCATCAGCGCATCCGCCGATGAGGCGAGATAATAGGCGCGCATATCCGGTCCTTGTCCGCGCCGCGCCGCCACGCCGCGAAAAATGGAATCGCGCAACGGCCCGAGCGGTTCGAAATGCCGGAACTCCGCTTCGGCGAGGCTCCAGCCGCTTTCGGCGAAATCGACGAAGCCGAGCGGCGCGCGCGGGCCCGCGTCGATGACGTTGCCGGGATTGAGATCGCCATGCACGAAGACGAGTGGCCCCACGGCGGCAAGCTTTTCCCAAGCTTGCGCAATCGCATCCGCCGCCCGGTGCAGTTCGGCGCTGGCAAGCTGGGCGCGCGCCAGCCTCAGGCTCCGCGCGATCGTATCGGCGAGCTGTACATCGGCCGCTCTTGCGCGCTTCGTCGCCTCGGCATTGAAGTCGGCAATCGCCGCACCGATCCGTTCGCCCAGAAGATCGCGTTCGCGCGGGCTCATCGTCAGCACGGCGTCCGTCGTCAGCCGCTTGCCCTCGACGCGCGCCAGCCTGAGCCAGCCTGCAAGCGGCGGCGCCGAACCTATATAGCTATTGGTGAAGACGCCGCCCGCGACGAGACGCGGCACGCACACATAATCCGTTTGAAGTCCGCCGAGAAAACCGAGCGCCGCCATCTCGCGGTGGTGCAGCGCCTCGCCGGAGCCGAGCCCGCCGTGACGGCGCACCACCTTCAGCATCGTCCCGTCGCCAAGATCGAAAACGCTGCCCCACAGACCTTCGCCCGCCAGCGTCCACGGGGCCGGGGGCAGGAGGGCATCGCCATGCGGCGCGATCTCTTTGTGCAGGGCCTGAAGCGTGGGCAAATCGAACATGCGCGCGAGATTAGCAGCGCGGTGCGGCTCGCACATAAGAAAAAGGGCGGCCCGAGGAAGGCCGCCCTTTAAGGATCGAGTGACGCGAAGGAACGCTACAACTTACTCGGCAGCGGAAACGCTGACGTTCTTCAATGCATCCACATTGGCGCCGAAATTGATCTTCTGGAGATAACGAATGCCTTCCTCGGCAATGTCGTCGCCGACCATGCGGTCGCCTTCGCCCTTCAGCTCTTCCATGTCCACATAGGTGGAATAGAAAGCCTTGGTGCGGTCGGTGATGATGCCGGCCTTCAGAAGCGTCTTGATGAGCACGCGGAAAATGTTGGTCGCGTCCTTCATGTCTTCGCGGCGCTTCTCGTCGGTGACGGCTTCGATCATCTCGTTGGTGACCGTCTGCCAGTCGATGCCGAATTCTCTGTAGAGAACCTGCTTCTGCTCAGGGTTCACGAGGTTGAAGAGCAGAGTCTGGAAGCACGAGGCCGCCCA
>DASYEM010000018.1:0-12698 GCA_036499025.1 Parvibaculum sp.
GCCCTCGGGCGCGCCTGTGTTGCGCCGCGCCCGTTTTGAGGTGAAGCCCTGGGAGCCTGGCGCGGAGCCCTCGCTCAGTGAACCTGTTTTTGAGGGCATTCCCTCCTTCCCTCATCAGGCTCCTTCCGCCTAAGCTCTCCTCTGCGGAAAGGCGAGCCGTCGAGAGCCCGCCGCCGAAGGCACGGAGGGGGTTTCTGAGTGGCTATTTCCGAATATGCGTCCCATGACGGGCTCGGGCTCGCGGCATTGGTAAAAGCGGGCGATGTGACGCCCACCGAACTTGCCGAAGAGGCGATCGCCCGCATCGAGAAGCACAATCCCCAGCTCAATGCCGTTGTAACGAAGCTCTATGAGCAAGGCCGGGCGATGGCCAAGGCCCCCGCCAATGGACCGTTTCATGGCGTGCCGTTTTTGCTGAAGGACGCATTCGGCGATATGGCGGGCACGGCGACGCGCGACGGCTCGCGCTTTCGATCAGGTGAACCCGCCAAGCACGACTCGACGCTGGCGGCGCGCTTCAAAGCCTCAGGCGTGGTCATTCTCGGCAAGACCAATGTGCCCGAATACACGCTTCTGCCGACGACCGAGTCCGCGCTTTACGGCGCGGCCTGCAATCCATGGAACACGGCGCACTCGACCGGCGGCTCATCGGGCGGTGCCGGATCGGCTGTCGCTGCCGGCTTTGTGCCAGTCGCTCATGCCAATGACAGCGGCGGCTCGATCCGCATTCCGGCGTCGGCTTGCGGCCTTGTCGGCATGAAACCGACGCGCGGGCGCAATCCGCTCGGCCCGGATTTCGGTGACGTGGTCGCGGGACTTTGCAGCGAACATGTGCTGACGCGCTCGGTACGCGACAGCGCCGCCATGCTCGATTGCACTCAAGGGCCTGAGATTGGCGATCCCTATTATGCGCCGCCCGTCGAACGACCTTACCTCGAAGAAATTTCGCGTAAGCCGGGCAAGCTGCGCATCGCCTTCAGCAGCAGCGATCTCGACGGCAAGAAGTTTCATCCCGAATGCGTCGCTGGTGTCGAACAGACGGCCAAGCTCCTCGCCGATCTCGGTCATGAGATCGTCGAAGCGGCGCCGCCGATTGCGCCGGGCGAAGCAGCAGGTATCTTCCTGCCCATATGGGCGACCTATCTCGCCTGGGATATCGATGCAGAGACAGCGCGTCGTGGCCGTCCGCCGAAGGAAGACGAGTTGCAAGGCCTCACATGGGGCTTTTACGAGATCGGCAAGAGCGTGACGGGCGCGCAGTTCCTGGCCTTGCGCGAACAGGCACAGCTCATGTCGCGCCGTATCGCGCAGTTCATGCAGACGCATGACGTGTGGTTGACGCCGACGCTCGCGACGCCACCGATCAAGAACGGCGTCATCGATCTCGGCGAACGCGATCCGCTGGTCGGATTCCTGCCGCTGGCCGATTACGTGCCGTTCACGCCGGTGCAGAATCTGACCGGTCAACCCGCCATCTCGCTGCCGCTGCATTGGTCTGCGGATGGGCTGCCGGTCGGCATGATGTTCTCGGGCCGCTTCGGCGACGAGGCGACCTTGTTTCGTCTCGCGGCGCAGCTTGAAACCGCCCGCCCTTGGAAAGACAAGTATCCGAAAAACTGGAATTGAGGGACAACCACATGAGCTTCCCCGACTATGTAAATTACGACGGCATCGGCCTTGGTGCATTGGTGGCCAAAGGCGAAGTCTCGCCGCTGGAGCTTGCGGATGCCGCCATCGAGCGTATCGAGAAACACAACGAGGCGCTCAACGCCGTTGTGCATAAGGGCTATGACGATGCGCGCGCCGCCGCGAAGGGCAAGCTGCCTGACGGTCCGTTCAAGGGCGTGCCGTTTCTCATCAAGGATCTCGGTACTGAAGTGAAAGGCTGGCCGCGCACCAGCGGCAGCCGTTTCGTTTCCGATGTTGTCGACGATCACGACAGCGAACTCGTGAGGCGCTTTCGCGCTTCGGGCGTCGTGCTTGTCGGCAAGACCAATACACCGGAATACGGCATTACCGGCACGACGGAGTCCGCCCTGCTCGGACCTTGCCGTTCTCCGTGGAACACCAACCATATCGCGGGCGGTTCATCGGGCGGCGCGGCGTCCGCCGTCGCCGCCGGCATCGTGCCGCTGGCTCATGCCAGCGATGGGTTGGGCTCGATCCGCATTCCTGCCGCTTGCTGCGGTCTTGTCGGCATGAAGATCACGCGCGACCGCAATCCTCAGGGGCCGAATGATTATGATCGCGCCATCGGCTTCAGTGTCGATCACGTTGTAAGCCGCACTGTGCGCGACAGTGCCGCGATGCTCGACGCGACCGGCTACCCAGAACGCGCCTCACCCTATGCGCCGCCGCCCAAGGCGCGACCCTATATGGAAGAAATCACCCAATCGCCGGGCAAGCTCAAGATTGCCTGGTCGAGCGAAACGCCGAACGGTCGTCCCATCGATCCCGAAATTCAGGCGGCGCTTGAGCGCACCGTCGCTTTGCTGAAGGGCCTCGGCCACGAACTTGTCCCGCGCGGACTTGGCGTCGACTATCGCACGCTCTATCAGGCGCAGGCCTGCGTGTCGGGCTCGAACTTCGCCGCAGGCATGGGCCGTCTCATCGCCAAGAAAGGCCGCGAGCCGGAGCCGAACGAACTCGAGCCGCTGACATGGGCGGCGATGAAGGGCGGGCGCAAGCTCACCGGCGATCAAGCCATGTGGGGCTGGCAGACGCTGCGTCTCCTCAACCGCGAAATTCTCGAAACCTTCGAGGAGTTCGACGTTTATCTCTCGCCTGTCATGGGCACGCCGCCGCCGGAAATCGGCTTTGTCGATCCGGTCAATCTGCCGCCGCGCGAAGTCAACAAGCGGCAAGGCCAGGTTTTTCCCTTCACCCCGCCTTTCAACTTCACCGGTCAGCCCTCGCTTTCGCTGCCGCTCTGGATGAGCGAAAGCGGATTGCCGGTCGGGATGATGTTCACCGGCCGCTACGCCGACGAAGCGAGCTTGTTCCGTCTCGCTGGGCAGCTCGAGAAAGAGCAGCCGTGGAAAGACCGGCGCCCGAAGGTCTGGAACTAACCGCAATGCTGTCCCGGGGCTTGCCCCCGGGACCCATTTGCCGCCCCGGCCCTCTTCGCGCTACAAAGCGCCCATGAGCAGCACCCCAAAACCCGTTCACGTTATCGGCGCCGGCATGGCCGGTTCGGAAGCCGCATGGGCGCTTGCCAATGCAGGCGTGCCGGTTGTCCTTCACGAAATGCGGCCCGTCGTCAAAACCGACGCGCACCAGACCGAAGGCTTTGCCGAGCTTGTTTGTTCAAATTCTTTCCGCTCCGACGACGCCGAACAGAATGCCGTTGGTCTTCTCCACGAAGAGATGCGCCGCGCCGGTTCGTTGACCATGGAAGCAGCCAATCTCGCCAAGGTTCCGGCCGGTGGTGCGCTGGCCGTCGACCGTGACAATTTCTCGGCCTATGTGACTGAAAAACTGACGGCCCATCCACTCGTCACCGTCGAGCGTGGCGAGATCGCAGGTTTGCCGCCTGCCGATTGGGACAGCGTCATCGTTTCGACGGGTCCCCTCACCTCGCCCGCTCTCGGGGAGGCCATTGCCTCGCTGACCGGAGCCGAGGAGCTTGCCTTTTTCGACGCCATCGCGCCCATCGTTTATCGCGACAGTATCGATATGTCTGTCTGCTGGTTCCAGTCGCGCTACGACAAGGTCGGCCCCGGCGGCAACGGCAAGGACTATATCAATTGCCCGATGACGCGCGAGCAATATGAGATTTTCATCCGTGAACTGATTGAAGGTGAAAAAGGCGACTTCAAGGAATGGGAAAAGAACACGCCCTATTTCGAAGGCTGTCTGCCGATTGAGGTCATGGCGGAGCGCGGCGCAGAAACCCTTCGCTTCGGTCCCATGAAGCCGGTCGGGCTCACCAATGAACACGACCCGCAGGTAAAGCCCTATGCGATCATTCAGCTCCGTCAGGACAATGCGCTTGGCACGCTCTACAATATGGTCGGCTTTCAGACCAAGTTGAAGCATGGCGGACAGACACGCGTCTTCCGCACCATTCCCGGCCTTGAGAACGCGGAATTCGCGCGTCTCGGCGGGCTTCACCGAAACACGTTCCTGAACAGCCCGAAACTTCTCGACGGACTGATGCGCCTGAAGCTCGATCCGCGTTTGCGTTTCGCGGGGCAAGTCACGGGCGTTGAAGGCTACGTCGAAAGCGCCGCCATGGGTCTGCTCGCCGGCCGTTTCGCCGCCGCCGAACGCCAAGGCCGTGCGCCTTCCATGCCGCCGCGCACCACGGCGCTCGGTGCGCTGCTCGCCCACATCACCGGGGATGCCAATGCCGAGACGTTCCAGCCGATGAACGTCAATTTCGGGCTCTTCCCCGAAGTCGAGGTAGGGCTAGATGAAAACGGCAAACGACCGCGCGGCAAAGCCAAGGGCCCGGCGCGCAAGCGCGCGTATACCTCGCGCGCCTTACGTGACCTCGAAGGCTGGCTCAATCCTCGCGCTGAAGCGGCGGAATAGTCAGAAACGACCCGTTAGTTTCCGGCTCATCAGCCGCATCTGCCGCCGAAAGGCGGGCACTTCGGTTGCCTCGCGAAACGGATCGAAGCCCGGCACGGTCATCAGATCGAGATAACGGTCGCAAAGCGAGGCCGGAAGCAATGCGGGCAAGAGGTTCCGTTCCACTTTCCCAAGTGCGCGCGCTTCTCTCAGCAGCGTCCGAGCCCTGCCCGCTATTTCGTTCACGATGGCCCGCAGCCCTTCCGACATTTCACCGGCAAAAATCCGATGCGGATCGACGTCGTGGCGGCGCAGCAGATCGAGCGGCAGGTAAAGCCGCCCCTGCGATGCGTGTATCGGTAAGGCGCGCAACAGGCCGGTCAACGCGTAGGCGATTCCGGCAAGCCGTATCGCCTCGGTTGCCGTTGAATTCCCATCTTCATCCAGCGCCATCGCCGCCAGCATCATCAACCCCGAAGACGTTCCTTCGCCATAGGCTTCCAGCGCCGTCATATCCTCGAACGGCTCATCGTCAAGATCGCGCTCGCGTGCGTCGATCAATGCAACGAGCCGTGCGGCCGGAAACGTCTCCCGCGTCCAGGTCTCAGCCAAAGCAACAGCGGCTTCATGCCCGCGCACGTCGCCTTTGGCGATGCCGTCGATCGTCTCGCGCCACCATTGCAGGCGGATCCGCCCCAGCATCGTTTCACTCACCGTTTCGCGAACGCGTGCGATTTCGGCATTGAACGCGTAAAGCGCAATCAGCGCCGCGCGCCTTTCCGCAGGCGCGACGAGCGCCGTCAGAAACCGGTCATGATCGAGCCGCCTGACAATATCAAGGCAGGCCATCATGCTTTCGTCGAGCGAAGTTGCACTCATCTTGTCTACTCGAATGGAAACGGGGCCGCCTTTCGACAGCCCCGTTCCGTCGAAATTCAACAGCAATCAATAGATATTCTGCGCCGAAACCATGGCGAAAAGCATCGGGATCGAGAGCATCGTGTTGATACGCGAGAACTGCCCCGCCAGCTTTGCCGCTTTGGGCTTTTGGTCGGCGGCGGCGTCCACGATGCCGAGGGCTATTTTCTGGTTCGGCCAAATCACGAACCAGACGTTGAACCACATGATCGTGCCGAGCCACATGCCGATGCCGATGGCGATATCCTTGGGAACAGCGAAGCCTTCGGCAGCGCCGAGCGTCACGGCGTCGGCCAGATAACCATTCATCTGCGCCAGAATGAGGCCGAGGACAATGGTGCTCATCGCGCTCCAGCGGAACCAAAACAACGCGGCAGGCGAGATGACTTTGCTGATCGCCGGCTTCTGATCGTCCGGGATTTTGGGCATGCTGGGAGTTTGAACGAAGTTGAAATACCAGAGCAGGCCGATCCACATCACACCGCTCGCCACATGCAACCAGCGGATGATAAATGCCCCGAACGGATGGTCGATTGTGCCGCCCCAGTTCAGATACATGAGCAGCGGAATGATCGTCAGCACGAAACCGGCAATCACCGTATTCCTGAGCGATGATAAAATGGCAGCCATTGAGTGTTCCCCTTGTTCTTCCATCGACACGGTCGCTGCGCGCGATGGCTGTGGCCCAGCGAGTGGGCGGCGAGCTTATTTCCGCGTGACGACTCACGCGTGACAACGAGTCGCGCCCCTTGCCGCAAAGCTAGAATTTCCAAGGACAAAAGCCAAGCGTTCCGGTTCGCTCGGCCTTACGGAACGGCGATCAGCGCCGCAGCGACGCGCCGATCTTCGGAGCGCAGCACGTTATAAGTACGGCAGGCGGCGCCCGTATCCATAAAATCAGGAATGATTCGCAAGTTTTCAAGATAGATCGTCAGGTTCTTCGAGAAGCGCGCAAAGCTCGCTCCGCCACCGACGATCAGAAAATCGAACTCATCGGCGCTTTCGACAACCGGCGCGAGCGAGGCGGCATCCGCTTCCATCAACGATGCGACCGGCCATGGATAAAGGCCGCGACGGGTCAGAAGAATGGAGCCCTCGAAGCGTTGCGAAGCCAATCGAAAGCCGAAGTCGCCATAGGCCTCGATCAGCGGTTGGCCGTCGAAGCGAGCTTTCATCAGGCCTTCTTATCGGCGTTCGCCTTACCGCGACCGAGCTGCACGGATCCCCATTCGCGCGTGATGCCGATGGCCATCAGAACAGGCGCAGCGACATAGATCGACGAATAAGTACCGATGAGGATGCCGAAGATCATCGCGAAGGTGAAGCTGCGGATGACTTCGCCGCCGAAGATGAAGAGCGAAATCAGCGCGATCAGCGTTGTCACCGAGGTCATGATGGTGCGCGACAGCGTCTCGTTGATCGACAGGTCGATCAATTCGCCAAGATCCATCTTCTTGTACTTGCGCAAATTTTCACGCATGCGATCGAAGACGACGACCGTATCGTTCATCGAATAGCCGACGATAGTCAGCAGCGCGGCGATGGTCGTCAGATTGAACTCGAGTTGAAAGAACGAGAAGACCAGAATGGTCGCCATCACGTCATGGACGATGGAGAGCACCGCGCCGAGGCCGAATTGCCATTCGAAACGGAACCAGATGTACGCGAACATCGCGGCGACCGAAATCAGCACTGCGAGCGTTGCCGAACGGATCAACTCGCCCGAAACCTGCGGGCCGACACTTTCGATGCGACGATATTCGACCTTGTCGCCGAGCTCCGCCTTCACCTTGCCGATGACGACTTGTCCTCCGTCATCCATCGGTTGGCCGTGCTCTGTTCCGATGCGGATCAGCACGTCGGTGTCCTTGCCGAAACGCTGCAACTGAACTTCGCCGAGGCCGAGATTATTCAGACGCGTGCGCAGATCGGAAATATCGGCCGGTCCCTGTGTCGCGATCTCGATGACCGTGCCGCCCTTGAAGTCGATGCCGAAGTTGAAGCCTTTCGTGAACATCGAAACGACGGCAGCCAGCACGATGATCGCCGAGAGGCCGACCGCGATGTGACGGTATTTGACGAAAGGAATCTTCGTGTTGTCTGGAACGATCTTCAAACGTCTCATTTGCTTGGCCTTCGTTCTGATCAGAGTGAGATCGTCTTGGGACGCGCGCGGCGCACCCATGTCGAAACAATGAAGCGGTTCACGGTCACGGCGGTGAAGACCGAGGTGACGACGCCGATGGCCAGCGTCACGGCGAAACCGCGCACCGGGCCCGAGCCAAGCTCGAAGAGCACGGCAGCCGAGATAAAGTGCGTCACGTTGGCGTCGATGATCGGCGCAAGAGCGCGGTTATAACCGGCTTCGATAGCCGCAATGGGCGTTTTACCCACCCGCAACTCTTCCCTTATGCGCTCATAGATCAGCACGTTGGCATCCACCGCGGTGCCGATCGTCAGGATGATGCCGGCGATGCCGGGTAGCGTCAGCGTCGCCTGCAACAGCGACAACGCACCCATGATGAGGACGACGTTGACGACGAGCGCAATGTTCGCGAAAACGCCGAAGAGGCCATAGCAAGCCATCATGAAAACGACGACGGCAAGCGAGCCGATGATTGAGGCGATGAGGCCGGCCCTGATCGAGTCCGCGCCGAGGCTTGCGCCGACGGTCCGTTCTTCAAGCACGTTCAGCGGCGCGGGCAGCGCGCCGGCGCGAAGCAGGATCGCGAGATCGTTTGCCTGCTGAACGGTGAAATTGCCGCTGATCTGGCCCGAGCCGCCGACAATGGCTTCGCGGATCACAGGAGCGCTGATGACCTTGTTGTCGAGCACGATAGCGAAAGGTTTGCCGACATTGTCGCGCGTGACCTCGCCAAACAACCGGCCGCCTGTCGAATCGAAGCGGAAGCTGACGATGGGCTCACCCGAACGTGAATCGAATCCCGGCTGCGCGTCCGTAAGGCTGTCGCCGCCAACCATCACACGGCGCTGCACGAGCAACGGCTGCGACGGGTTTTCGGTCATGTAGAGCACTTCCGAACCCGCCGGGATCGTATGCGTGGCGAGCGCCTGCTGTGCGGTTGTCGATGTATCGACAAGGCGGAAATTCAATTTGGCCGTCTGGCCGAGCAACGCCTTCAGGCGCGACGGATCATCGAGGCCAGGCACCTGCACCAGAATACGGTCGAGGCCCTGCTGCTGGATGACGGGCTCGGTCGTGCCAAGTTCGTCGATGCGGCGGCGGACGATTTCCATGGACTGCTGGATCGCCGACTGGGCCCGAGCGAGCTTGGCTGCATCGGTATTCGTGACGGTGATAAGGCCGCCCGTCGCCGTGACCGTAATATCGCGCTGGGGAAGCCCGCCGCTCAGCAGATTGGCAGAAACCATGGCGCCAAGACCTTCGATAGCCTTCGTTGCCGTTTCGACATCCTCGGGCTTCGAGATACGCACCGTCACCGCGTCGCCGTTGACGCCGAGACCGGTGTAGAGAATGCGTTTGTCGCGGAGCGCCTTGCGCACATCGTTCATCTGCGCCTGCAAGCGGTCCTTGTTGACCGTCGCCGTATCGACTTCCAGCAACAGATAGGAGCCACCGCGCAAATCGAGACCGAGATTGATCTGCTTATGCGGCAGGAAGGAAGGCACTTCTTCCAGCGCTGTTTTCGGCAGAAAATTCGGAGCCGTATAGAAGACGCCCGCCAGCGTCACCAGTGCGATAAGCACAATCTTCCAGCGTTCAAAGTGAAGCATGTCGGCTCTCGTTCCCCCGGAGTGTCCGAATGTCGATCAGGACGGCGTGTTGGCGTTTGCCGGCACCGGCTCCGACTTCGAGCGCACTTCGGCCAGAGTGCTTTTCACGACGCGGATTTTGACACCTTCGGCAATCTCAATCTGAACCTCCAGATCGTCGGCCTTCGTCACTTTGCCGATCATGCCGCCGGCGGTCACGACGACATCGCCCCGGCGCACATTCGCCACCATGTTCTGGTGATCCTTGAGCCGCTTCTGCTGCGGCCGCAGCACGAGGAAATACATGATCGCGAAGAGCGCGATGAAGGGAAACAGCGAAATCAGAAAGTCGCTGCTGCCGCCGCCAGTGCCACCAAACATATGCTTCTCCAATTGCGGGGCCGGGCCATGAAAGCCGTCGGCGCGCCGTCGCGTTTGGGCGGACTATACCGGCAGGGTGCCTTTTTGCAAACGGCACTTGGAGAATGCGGCAACTAGCCTTAACCCTAGGCTCTATTGAGGATTTTCCTGCCCCGCTTGAGGGTGCTAGGGTCCCGCCCGGCCTGCTTCCGACCGCCTCACGAGAGACCCTCTTATGGGACAAGAATCCGACATCGCCCCCCTCCTCGTCCGTATCGCCGCGGCGCTCGAGCGCTTGGCGCCTGCGCCTGCGGCAAGTCCCGGCTTCGATGCCGCTGACGCTTTCGTCTGGAACGCGGGGCGTGGTGTGCTCGACCCGGTGCCGGATGTCTCCCGTGTCGATCTTTCCCTGCTGAAAGGCGTCGATCGCGTCCGCGACATTCTGCTCGACAACACGCGCCGCTTTGCCCGTGGCCTGCCTGCCAATAATGCGCTGCTCTGGGGCGCGCGCGGCATGGGCAAAAGCTCGCTGGTGAAGGCAGCTCACGCCTCGATCAACCTCGAAGCGCCGGGCAGCCTCATACTCATTGAAATCCACCGCGAGGACATCGAGAGCTTGCCGTATCTGATGACCCTGCTCCGCAGCACGGACAAGCGCGCGCTGATTTTCTGCGACGACCTGTCTTTCGACCACGACGACACCAGCTACAAATCGCTGAAAGCCGTGCTCGACGGCGGCATCGAAGGCCGCCCAAAGAACGTGCTCTTCTACGCGACTTCGAACCGCCGCCATTTGATGGCCCGCGATATGATCGAGAACGAGCGTTCGACGGCAATCAATCCTTCGGAAGCCGTGGAGGAAAAAGTCTCGCTTTCGGATCGCTTCGGCCTCTGGCTGGGTTTCCACAATTGCAGCCAGTCCGATTTTCTCGGCATGGTCGAAGGCTATGCGCGGCATTACGGCCTCAATGCGGATCCGAAAACGCTCGAAGCTGAAGCTATCGAATGGGCCGCCACGCGAGGCGCGCGCTCCGGCCGTGTCGCCTGGCAGTTCATTCAGGATTACGCCGGGCGGCTGGGTCGCACGCTCGATTAGGCGACGGCTTCGCGCAGATTGAGCCAGCGCAGCTTTGGATCGGCGACGTATGGCTTCACTTCGTGAATGCCGAGCGGTTCGTTGCCGTTGCCATGCACCAGCACGATGCTTCCTCGTTTCGGATGCTTGCCTTTGGCGAGCCACGCGTCGGCGCCAAGCGGCAGCAGGCTCAGGCGGCGCGCTTCCATCAATAGGTAGTCGTCGGAAACGAGTCCGGGAAAGCGGAAGAAGACGGACGGCGTCAGCCCTTTCGAGATCAGCAATTGCTCGGTCAACAAGACTTCGCGTTCAAAATCCGTATGCGCCATCAGCATGAAGTTCTGCGCGTCGGCCAAGCCCTTTATATAGCGATGCGTGTAGGAGTGATTGGTCCAGATGATGTCGAGCTCGCCACGCTTCTGCATCCCGATCAGCGTCGCAAATTCCGCTCCATGTTCCAGCGCCCAATAGCCGCTGATCGAAATGGCGACCGGCATCGCATGGCCTTCGCGCCGCGCCCGTGCCAGCGAGGCAAAGAAACGGCTTTCGAAAGGTTTGTGCGACGGGCACATGTCGACAGTCAGGAAAACGCCGTCGACCGCGCCTCGAGCATGGATGAGGCCGGCATTCTCCGTCGGTGTCGGCGGATTGGTCAGCGCCCGCAAAGCAGAGAGGTAGGGCGTCGCGGCCTGCTCATTCCAGCCGAGATCATCTTTACCGAGCCACGCGTCGGGGCGAATCTTCGTCTCAAGCGTCACCGGATCGACAGTGAGCGTCAGCTGCTCGCCGTTATATTTGAACCGCCGGGTGATAAAGAGATGCCGCCCGTCTTCGGCGCGCGCCGCGATGAAGACGGCGCGGTAGTCACTGAAGCCACGCATTGCCGCCGCCCAAGCCCCGCTCATGGGAAGAGCCGCGAACATCGCCGCGCCTGTCGTCCATTTGAGAAAGTCGCGCCGCGAAGCGCGTCCATCGCAGTTCACGCACATAGGCCGCGCCCTAACTCCCGATGACGCTGCGCGGATCGACGGCCTTGGCGCCCTTGCGCACTTCGAAATGGACCTGCGGCGAGGTCACGCTGCCGGTATTGCCCGCCAGCGAAATCGTTTGCCCGCGCACCACCGTGTCGCCGCGCTTCACCAACAGCTTGCTATTATGGGCGTAAGCCGTCATCCAGCCATTCGCATGGCGGACCAACAGCAAATTGCCATAGCCCTTCAATTCGTTGCCCGCATAAGCGACGACGCCGCTTTGCGAGGCATGAACCGGTGTGCCTGAGGCGACGGCGATATTGATGCCGTCATTATGCATGCCGTTTTCCTTGGCGCCGAAGGACGAGATGATTTTGCCTTGAGCAGGCCAGACGAAATCGCCGGTCGCGACAGGCGGCGCTGGCAGCGGACCCTTGGCGGCAGCTGTCGTGTGGGGCGTCGTCGTGGTCGTCGTATAAGCCGGCTCCGGCCGGCTGACCGGAACGCCGCGCGGGCTCGGACCTTCATCGGCCGAGGCGACCTGCGTATTGACCTTCGATGGAAGCTGCAGGCGCTGCCCGACCTTGATCCTGTAGGGCGCGGGCACGTTGTTCGTGCGCGTCAGCGTCGCCATATCGACGCCATATGTGCGCGAGATGCTGTAGACCGTGTCGCCGCGTTGCACGACATGAAAGCGCGATGTCGGAATGGTCAGCCGCTGCCCCGTCTGCAGGGCATAGGGCGGCTCCAGATCATTGGCGTCGATCAGGGAGCGGATCGGAATATTTCTCTCGCGCGAAATCCGATAGAGCGTCTCGCCCGATTTCACCACATAGGTGCCGCCACTGCTGCGCACAGGCGCGGGCATCGGCACGGCTTCAACATACCCATTGCCGCCGTTTCGCCGCGCTGCGCCGCTTTCGTCCCACCAATTGTCCGAGGCGCAGCCGGCGAGCATCAGCAGCAGCGCCACGCAGGCGCTAAACCGCATCATCTCGATACTCGCATGCTGACGCATCGCCGGCTCTCCGCCCCCAACCCTGAAAGGCCGTCAGGATTCCTTCGCCACACCCTCGACCAGCGGGACGAATCGGACGGGCATGAGCTCTTCGCGTTTCACACCT
>DASYEM010000019.1:0-2880 GCA_036499025.1 Parvibaculum sp.
CCCTCTCCCTCTGGGAGAGGGTTGGGTGAGGGCCTTCTCTTACAAGCCAATCAATGCCAACAAGGCGCTCATGTCGTGAAACACATGGGCGCCTTCGCTTTTAAGCGCGGCGGCGTCCGTGTGCGGATCGCCTGCGAAACCCAGCACCGGCATTCCGGCGGCGACAGCGGCCTGCACGCCGGGCACGCTGTCCTCGATGACGACGCAAGCCTCGGGCGCAAAACCCATCTCCTTCGCGGCGAAAAGAAACAGGTCGGGCGAAGGTTTTCCGTGCGCCACTTGCTCGGCGCTGAAAAGCACATGTTCGACCAGCGGCAAGAGGCCGGAGCTTCCAAGCGTGAAGCGCATCTTTTCGAATTTGCCGGACGAGGCGACGCAGAAGGGAATGTTGCGGGACTTCAACATGTGCAGCACAGCTTCGACGCCGGGCACGGCATCGATGCCCGCCGCGAAAGCTTTCAGCGTCTCGTCGCGAATATAGGCGGGCCAATGATCCCCGAGCGGTCGGCCGATGGCGCCTTCCACATGCGCGACGACGGCGTCCATCGTCTTGCCGACAAAAAGCCTGCGGCACTCTTCATAGGAAATATCGTAACCGTCTTCCGCCAGCACGCGCACCAGCAGACGGTTGGCGACGGGCTCGCTATCGACCAGCACGCCGTCGCAATCGAAAATCACCAGAGACGGGGGAGAAGATAAGGGAAAGGCCATGCCGACTTTATCGGGCAGCATGGCCTTGTCCGCAATTCACGTTTCGTAACAGTGCGTGTCAGCCGAGCATCGAACGCAGCATCCATGCGGTCTTTTCGCTGGCTTCCATGCGCTGTGTCAGAAGATCCGCCGTCGGCTCGTCATGGGCGGCGTCGGCGGCTTCGAAAATGCCGCGCGCGGTGCGCGTCACGGTCTCGTGGCCTTTGACGAGATTGCGGATCATGTCTTCCGCGCTCGGCACCTTGTCGTCATCCTCGACCTTAGTGAGCTTGGCGTAGGCGGCGTAACCGCTCGGCGTCGGGAAACCCAGCGAGCGAATGCGCTCGGCGATGAGATCGACGGCAAGCCAGAGTTCATTGTACTGCGTCTCGAACATCAGATGCAGCGTGTTGAACATCGGACCGGTGACGTTCCAATGATAGTAATGCGTCTTGTGATAGAGCGTGTAGGTATCGGCGAGAAGGTGCGACAACCCTCCCGCGATTTTCTTGCGGTCTTTTTCGGTAATTCCGATATCGATTTTCATCGCCGGTCCTCGCATCAAAATGGGGACCGCTACTCTATGGCGGAGACCGGCGCGCCACAAGACACGCCGGTCGATCACGCATTATCTGAGCGATGCGCAGAAGCGCTGGATGCGCTCGCAGGCCGCCGTCAAAGCTTCCGTCGAAGTCGCATAGGAAATGCGAAAGAACGGCGCAAGGCCGAAGGCTTCGCCGTGCACGACGGCGACGCCCTCTTCTTCCAGCAACGCCTCGACGAAATCCTGATCGGTATTGATGACCCTGCCCTTCGGCGTCGTCTTGCCGATGCAACCCGCGCAGGACGGATACACGTAGAACGCGCCTTCGGGCGTCGGGCATTTGAGGCCCGTCGCCTGATTGAGCATCGAGACGACGAGGTCGCGGCGCGCCTTGAAGCTCTCGGCGCGCTCGGGAATGAAATGCTGCGTGCCGTTCAGAGCTTCCACCGCCGCCCACTGGCTGATCGATGTCGGGTTCGACGTCGACTGGCTCTGGATGGTCGTCATCGCCTTGATGAGTTCGAGCGGACCGGCGCAATAGCCGATGCGCCAGCCGGTCATCGAATAGGCTTTCGAGACGCCGTTCATCGTCAAGGTGCGGTCGTAAAGCTTCGGCTCGACCTGTGCCGGGCTGACGAATTTGAACCCGTCATAGGAGAGATGCTCATACATGTCGTCGGAGAGAATCCAGACATGCGGATGACGCAGAAGCACGTCGGTGAGCTTCTTCAATTCGTCATGCGTATAGGCCGCGCCCGTCGGGTTCGACGGTGAGTTGAAGATGAACCATTTCGTCTTCGGCGTGATCGCCTTCTCAAGGGCTTCCGGCTGGAGCTTGAAATTCGTCTCCATGCCCGCCCGCGCGATGACGGGTGTGCCGCCCAGCAATTCGACGATGTCGGGATAGGACACCCAATAGGGCGCCGGGATCACGACTTCGTCGCCGGGGTTCAAGGTCGCCAGCATCGCGTTGAAGATGATCGGCTTGCCACCGGGCGCGACGAAGCATTGAGCCGGGCTGTAATCGAGCCCGTTCTCGCGCTTGAACTTCGCGGCAATCGCCTTCTTCAACTCGGGAATGCCGCCGACATCGGTGTATTTCGTCTCGCCGCGCTCGATGGCCGCAATCGCCGCCGCCTTGATATTGTCCGGTGTGTCGAAGTCGGGTTCGCCCGCGCCGAGGCCGATCACGTCGACGCCCTGCGCTTTCAGATCGCGCGCTTTCTGAGTCGCGGCAATCGTTGCCGACGGCTTGATGCGCTTCAGCGAGTCCGAAAGGAAGGCCATGATCCATTCTCTATGTTTTGAGGGGACGAAAAGCGGCTGAAACCTATGCCTGCTTTAGTCTCCGCGCAACACTCGATAACGGCCAAATAGTCGCGTTGTGCTTTAAAAGCGCCATGAATCCGGCGCGTGTAGCATCGCTGCCACCCTCACCGGAGAGAGCGGGGATAGACATGGATACGCGGGTCAAACCCGCGCGTGACGGGTTAGGGAACCACGTGAGGGCCTTCTTCCATCAGCTTCGCCAGAGCGGGCTCATGTGGCGCGACGCCCGCGGCAGCGCCCATGCGGTCGGCCTCGCTCATGTTCTGGCTAAGTTTCCATTTGCCTTGGATGCGCGTCATCGGCATTTCAAAGGCGAC
>DASYEM010000020.1:0-52344 GCA_036499025.1 Parvibaculum sp.
CAGCGTCGTCATCGAGCTCGCGGTCGATTCCATTTCCGTCGCTGCGGCGGAGAGAGACTGCACCAGCGTGCCGACTTTGGATTCGAAACTGTTGGTCAGACTTTCGAGACGGGCCGCGCGCTGCTGCTTGGCTTCGTTCTCGGCTGCCTGAGCTGCCGCCAGCTCGTCGCCTTTGATCATATTGTCTTTGAACACCTGAACGGCGCCGGCCATCGAACCGATTTCGTCCTTACGTTCGACACCGAGTACGGCCGTCGTCAGATCGTGATCGGCAAGACGCTTCATCGCAATCGTCATTGCCTGGATAGGCGTGGAAACCGACATGATGATCATGAGGCCGGCCATCGCGCACATCAGAGCGGCAAGACCGAGTGCCGCATAAATCCAGATGCGGGCAGATTCATAAGTCGCTTCACCGTCGTCGGCGGCGGCTTTCGCAAGCTTGGCATTCAGCGTGATATCAGCGGTGACGTCATTGAGGACGCTGTTGAAGATATCCCGGCTCTGGGTGCTGAAAAGGTCTTTCGCGCCCTTGTAGTCATTCGCCGCTACGAGATTGTTCACCTTCTCGCTAACTTCGAGATATTTCTGCCACTCCGATGCGATGCGGTCGGCGATTTCTTTCTCTTCACCCTCATCGACGGTCGGGTCGTAGACCGCATGGGCGGCGGCGAGGCCTGCGGACGCCTTACCGATCTTGACCTTCAGATCGGCTATCTGATCGGGATCCATGATGATGTTGGCCTGATAGACGCGGATGCGCGTCGACCAGAAGGCGATTTCGCCGAGCGACTTCGTGGCAGGCAAATAGTTGTCGCGAACGCTTGCAGCTTGCTCATTCACGGCGCCGATGCGCTGCGTCGCGAAGAGCCCCAGCGCGATGGTGGTGACTAGGACAAGGCCAAAGGCCGAGGTGACCTTCGCCTTGATCGATAAATTACTCAGGGAGGACAAAAGCGAAGACATGATCGACCTCATTCAAAGAGGGGAAGCCCGCGCAATGCGGATTTCGATGTCTTCACAAATACCAATGGCAAGTGTAGGGGCGTTTAATCGCCAGAATAGAAAAAACTAATACTTCAGTAATAAAGTAAAGTCACAATTTCTATAATAATAATAAGTATTAATATCATGGTTTAGAATATAATATGAATAATATTCGTAATTTATATCAGAGAAAATGATTTGAATGAAAAATGCGAGCGCGGTCTGGAGACGGGCGCGGCGCTGAAGTGCAAATTATTCTTTGTTTGTCAGGACTTCGATGCGGCGGCTCGTCGCAAGCGATCGTTGATCGCCTCGCCCAATCCATTATGGGGAATCGGTGCGACGGCCAGCGAAAACCGATGTCCGGCCTTGCCGTCGAGCGCGCGCAGCATCGCGAAAAGATTGGCCGCCGCCTCGGTCAGATCGCCCGAGGGAGAAAGATTCATCGCTTCGCCCGCCGCTCCCGCGCCGAAACCCAGCCATAATTCGCCGTCGCGTGGGGCCTCTGCATTGAGGCGCAGCGGCGCGCGCGGCGCATAATGGCTGGCGAGCTGACCGGGCGACGAACGTCCCGCCTCGCCGGAAGCTACGTCCGCCTCGTCGAGTTTCCGACCGAGTATTCTCTCTATGTCCTCGCGCGGCACCGCGCCGGGCCGCAGCAAGGTCGGCGCACCGCCCTCGGGAAAGCCGATTACCGTCGATTCAAGTCCGAGCGGGCAGGGGCCGCCATCGAGAACCAGCGCCAGCGTCTGAACATGGCCGAGCGACTCCATCACATGCTCGGCCCGTGTCGGGCTGATCTCGCCGGACGCATTGGCTGAAGGCGCGGCGATAGGCCGTCCGGCGGCTCGCAGCAGCACCTGCGCCAGTGGATGCGCGGGCACCCGCAGCGCCACCGTGTCGAGCCCGGCGCTGACCAGCAGCGACACCGGCGTTTCGGGCAGGCGCGGCAGCACCAGCGTCAACCCGCCCGGCCAGAAGGCCTTCGCTAACGCTTCCGCCTCCGGCGTGAACCGCGCATGGTGATGCGCTTCCTCCGCGCTTCCCACATGCACGATCAGCGGATTGAAGGTCGGCCGCCCCTTGGCTGCGAAGATACTGGCGACAGCACGGTCGTCCGCCGCATCCGCGCCGAGCCCGTAAACCGTCTCGGTGGGAAAGGCGACCAGAAGCCCGGCCCGCAGCAACTCGCCCGCCCGCGCAATCGTCGTATCGTCGGCACTCCGCAATTCAGGCCGCACGAGACTTGACCCTCGCATTGCGCTCATTGCGCCCCATCATCGCCCGCACGCGCATCTGCGGCAGCACACGGGCAAGGAAGGCGAGGAAATTATTGAGCCTGCCGTTGATGATGACTGGTGTTCCCGCCATCACCGCGTCATAAGCCTGTCGCGCCACAATGTCGCCATCCATCCACAGCGCCTTTGGAAACTTGCTGACCTCGGCGCGATTGCCCGCGACGTCGTGAAACTCCGAATAGGTGAAGCCGGGGCAGAGCGCCGTGACATGCACATTGTGCGGCCGATATTCGAGCGACAGGCTTTCCGACATCTTGATGACGAAGCTCTTGCTCGCCGCATAAAGCGTGCCCCCTGCCGCACCCGGCAGATGTCCGGCGAGCGAGGCGACGTTGACGATGCGACCATAGCCGCGCGCCGCCATGCCCGGACCGAACAAATGGCAAAGCTCGGCCACCGCCGTCACCATCACCTGAATGAGCGAGGCCTGATCGGCCCAATGCGTATCGCGGAAAAATCCGGGCACCGTGTAACCGGCATTGTTGACGAGCGCGTCGATCGGAATATGCCGCGCCGCCATCTCGTCGAAGATGCGCCTTGGCGCGGCAGGGTCGGCGAGATCCGCCACCATGACATGCGCCTTGACCCCGTATTTCCCTTGAACCTCTTGCGCCAGTGCCTGAAGCCGCTCCTCTCGGCGTGCAACCAGCACCACGTCGAAGCCATGCGTGGCGAAAACCAGCGCCAGCTCCCGCCCGATCCCGGCGGATGCGCCGGTCACGAGCGCGGTGCGCCCTTTCCCTTCCATTCGGGTGGTCTCCATCTCTCGCCTCTTCGGGTTCAATGCATCGCAAGAATAGAGTAAAACCGCGAGACAAGTCAGACCTCTCCCGAAAGCATCCCATGACCTATCGTGCCCCCGTCCGCGACATGGCCTTCCTGCTCACCGAAGTGGCGGGCCTCGGCGCGCTGGCCGGGAAGGGCGATTTCGCTGACTTCACGGCTGAGGACTTCATGTCGGTCATGGAGGAAGGCGCAAAGCTCGCAGGCGAGGTGCTGGCGCCCCTGAACAAAACTGGCGACAGCGAAGGCGTCCGCCTCGAAGCCGATGGCGTGAAGACGGCCAAGGGCTTTGCCGCCGCCTATCGCCAATGGGTCGCGGGCGGCTGGGGCTCCATCGCCGCCTCGCCCGAATATGGCGGGCAGGGCTTGCCGCTGGCGCTCGCCACCGCCATGCAGGAAATGTGGAATGCCGCCAACATGGCCTTCGGTCTTTGCCCGATCCTCAGCCAGGGCGCGGTCGAAGCTCTGAGCGTCCACGGCACGGAAGAACAGAAGCGCCTCTATCTGCCGAAACTCGTCTCCGGCGAGTGGACTGGCACGATGAACCTCACCGAGCCTCAGGCGGGCTCCGACCTCAATGCCCTGAAAGCCAAAGCCATCCCGCAAGGCGACGGCACCTACAAGATCAGCGGCACGAAAATCTTCATCACCTATGGCGATCACGACATGGCGGACAACATCGTCCACCTCGTTCTTGCCCGCCTGCCCAATGCGCCTGCCGGCACAAAAGGCATCTCGCTTTTCCTCGTCCCGAAATTCCTCGTCAGCGCCGACGGCGCGCTCGGCGCGCGCAACGATGCGAAATGCACCGGCCTTGAAGACAAAATCGGCATCCATGCAAGCCCCACCTGCGTCATGACCTTCGGCGACGAAGGCGGCGCCATCGGCACTTTGATCGGCGAAGAGAACCGTGGCCTTGCCTGCATGTTCACGATGATGAACAACGCCCGTCTTCTCGTCGGCACGCAGGGCGTGGCGATTGCCGAACGCGCCTTCCAGCACGCGCTGGCCTATGCGCAGGAGAGAAAGCAGGGCAGGCCGACCGGCTCGACCCTCGCGCCCGGCGAAATGGCCCCCATCGTCGCGCACCCGGATGTGCGCCGCATGCTTCTCACCATGAAGTCGATGACGCAGGCCGCCCGCGCCATCTGTTATGCGAACGCCGTTGCGCTCGACACGGCGCATCACGGCGAAACCGAAGACGACCGCAAGGCCGGTCAGGGCCGCGCCGATCTGCTGACGCCGATTGCAAAGAGCTTCTCCACCGACATCGGTTGCGAAGTCGCCTCCATCGGAGTCCAGATCCATGGCGGCATGGGTTTCATCGAGGAAACCGGCGCAGGGCAATTCTATCGCGATGCCCGCATCCTGCCGATCTATGAAGGCACCAACGGCATTCAGGCAATCGACCTCGTGACGCGCAAATTGCCCTTGGGGAATGGCGCCGTCGCCCGCGCCTTCATCGCCGAGATGAAGGAAACCGCCGAACGCGCCCACGCCTCCAACAATGCGGACATGATCGCGGTCGGTACAGCCTTGGACGCCGGTCTTGCAGCCTTGAACACCGCGACAGATTACATGCTCGCAAATCTCAAATCCGCGCCCGACGATTGCCTTGCCGGAGCATCTCCCTATTTGCGCCTTTTCGGCACGGTCGCGGGCGGCCATTTTCTCGCCCGCGCTGCGCTTGCATTGCCGCAGGGTGAAGCGCCGTTCCCGGTTGCCCGCGTCTCCCTTGCGCGCTTCTACGCCGACCGGATCTTGCCCGCGAGCCTTGGCCTTCTGACGCCCGCAACCTCTGGCGCGTCAAGCCTGTATGCCCTCGGCGCGGACGCCCTTGCCGAACGATGAAGCTACGTAGAGCCGACTTTGTTTGACCTTATGCAATGACCCGCCTATCACGGAGGGGCAGGCAGCAAAGGGCTTGCGGTTAATAGAGTTTATGCATGTCCGACGTCTCCCTGGCTCAACCCATTGAAAGCCCTCTGCGGTATCCGCTGAGCCGCATTCCCGCGCCCGCCGAAATGATGGAAGCGGCGCCCGGTATCTATTGGGTACGCATGCCGTTGCCCTTTCAGCTCAATCACATCAATCTCTGGCTGATCGAGGAAGAGAACGGCTGGACGCTGATCGATACCGGTGTCGCCACCGATGAAGTCAAAGCCCTCTGGCGCGAAATTTTCACGACGCAGCTGAAAGGCAAGCCGATCACCCGCGTCATCGTCACCCATCTCCACCCCGATCACGTCGGGCTTGCGGGCTGGATTACGCGCAAGTTCAGCACCGAACTTTATATGTCGCGCACGGACTTCCTGATGTGCCGCTCGCTGGTCCTCGACACGGGCCGCGAAGCGCCGAAGGAAGCGCTCGATTTCTATCGCGCCGCCGGCATGGGCCGCCGCGGCCTAGAGAGCTACGCCAAGCGCTTCGGCGGCTTCGGCAGTCACGTCTCGCGCCTGCCCGATGTCTTCCGCAGGCTGAAGGAAAATGACGAGTTGCAGATAGGCGGCCGCACATGGCGCGTCGTCGTCGGCTCGGGCCACGCGCCCGAACACGTCTGCCTCTTCAGTGAAGAGGCGAAAATCCTGATCTCCGGCGATCAGGTCCTACCGCGCATCTCGTCAAACGTCAGCGTCCACCCGACCGAGGCGCATGACAATCCGCTGCAAGACTGGATCGACAGTTGCCACCGCCTCCGCGCCAACCTGCCCGACGACGTGCTGGTCCTGCCCGCCCATAACGAGCCCTTCTATGGCCTCCATGCGCGCCTGACCCAGCTCATTGAAGGTCACGAAGACGGCTTGTCGAAGCTCCACGACATGCTGGCCGAACCGAAACGCGCCATCGACGTCTTCCCGGCCCTCTTCAAGCGCGAAATCGGCCCCGAAGTCTTCTTCATGGCCACCGGCGAAAGCCTCGCCCACCTGAACTGCCTTCTGGGCCGTAAGGCCGCCATCGTCGAACGCAACGAAAAAGGCGTCGACTGGTACCGGCAGGCTTGAGCGGAAAGCGAAAAGAGAATCGATCTTGCTAGGCCCCTTCTTCTGGATGAAGGCCTCTTTGTCATGCTTCGATGAAGATGATTTGATTCTTCACTGTTTAAACTCTTCAGGAATCCGCTAGCCTCCCATTGATAATTCCTGTTTTCGTCCTTTTTTTGTAATGGAGTGCCTCAGTGGGACCGCTCCGTAGTTGTGTGTCGATCAGCAAGACTATGGAGCTACCTATGCGGAAGATGTTCTTTGCAATGGGACTGATTTTTGTGTCCATTTTGGGATACGTGAATACGGCTCTCGCCAATCCGAAAACGGGTGACAGCGTAGATTGCGACTCTCATGGAGGGAGTTGGACGGGCGCGCCAATGGCCGTGGCTGGCCATGGCAAATGTCTCGAAGCTCGGAGTTACGCTGCCGGCAGCGCGCCCGACAACAACGCGGCGATCGCTGTCGATAGCCAAGCGGCGGAAGCCGCCGTCGCCCGGCAACCCCTTGGTCGCGATTGGAGCCTGCGGCAAGCGAAGGCCAAATACAAAGCCGACGAAATATCGAGAGTGGAGTACGAGGCTGTCCGCAGGGATCTCAAGCTCAAATATCGCGCGAAAATTAAACAGATGAAGAAGGATTACAAGCAAGGGCTGATTTCTAAAGACCAATACAAGCAGCAAATACGGGACGCCAAGTATGCTTATGAAGGCTAGGGCTATTGAGCGCCTTGTCTCAGTTCAAAGAGCCTTCGTGCAGTGCTTCATTGATTTCGATCGGGATGCGCGGCGCAAACTTCTCTCCCTCTGACACCCGCCCTAAATCTGTTACAATCCATCGACAAATCCACTTCATCTTCCTGCGTGTGTCATGGAAACCCTTCTCGTCACTCATTCGGCCTGCCTCGACCATGAGGTGCCGCCCGGCCATCCCGAGAACCCGGATCGCTTGCGCGCCGTTCTCGGTGCGCTGGAGGCCGAGGAGTTCGCGTTGCTGATGCGCGTCGAAGCGCCGCGCGCGACTGTCGAGCAGCTTGAGCGCGTCCATCCGCCGATCCACATCGAGACCATCCTGAACAGCGTGCCGGAAACCGGCTTTCATCGCGTCGATGCCGATACCGCCATGTCGCCGGGCTCGGGCGAGGCCGCCTTGCGCGCGGCGGGCGCCGTGGTCCATGCCGTCGATGAAGTGATGGCGGGCCGCGCCCGCAACGCCTTCTGCGCCATCCGTCCGCCGGGGCACCACGCCGAGCCCGATCAGGCCATGGGCTTCTGCCTCTTCAACAACGTCGCCATCGGCGCGCTTCACGCCCGCGACGCACATGGGCTCGCTCGCATCGCCGTCATCGATTTCGACGTCCATCACGGCAACGGCACGCAGGCCTGTTTCGAAACCGACCCCAATCTCTTCTACGCTTCGACGCACCAATGGCCGCTCTATCCCGGCACGGGCCGGGCAGGGGAACGTGGCCTTGGCAACATTCTCAACGCCTGCCTCGCCCCCGGCGCGGGCTCGGCGGAATTCCGCGAAGTCTTTGCCGAAGTGATCCTCCCGGCGCTGACGCAATTTGCACCCGATTTCATCTTCATTTCGGCGGGTTTCGATGCCCATCATGCCGATCCGCTCGCCAATCTTCGGCTTTCGGAAGATGATTACGGCTGGGCGACGACGGAGCTGGTGCAGCTCGCCAACAAGCTCTGCAACGGTCGCGTTGTCTCGACGCTTGAGGGCGGCTATGACTTGGCCGCGCTCGCCGCCAGCACGCGGTCGCATGTCCGGGCGCTCCAGTTCGCCGCCTGATCCAACGGAGAAAACAGATGGCCTCCCCGACCGCCGCCGATATTGAAAAGCTGAGCTTTGAGGATGCGCTGGCGCAGCTTGAAAAGATCGTCAGCCAGCTTGAGTCAGGCGAAGCGCCTCTCGAAAAATCCATCGAGCTCTATGAGCGCGGTACGGCGCTGAAGGCCCATTGCGAAGCCCGTCTCAAGGCCGCCGAAGCCAAGGTCGAGAAAATCACGCTCTCGGCCAGCGGCGAACCGTCCGGCACCGCGCCCCTCGACGTCGAATAGACCCGCATGACCGCAACCGCAGCCTCCTTCGATACGGCGCTGGCAAAGGCGCAAACTGAAGTCGAAGCCATGCTTGATGGTCTGCTGCCGCGCGCCGAAGACCCTGAGGCGCGTGTCTCCGAAGCGATGCGCTATGCGGTTCTCGTCGGCGGCAAGCGGTTCCGCCCATTTCTCGTTTGCGAGAGCGCCAGGCTTTTTGGCGTCCACAGTGCCTCGGCGCTGCGCGTCGCCGCCGCCGTCGAATGCGTCCACACCTATTCGCTGGTCCATGACGATCTGCCCTGCATGGACGACGACGACCTGCGCCGTGGCCAGCCGACGGTGCATCGCAAGTTCGACGAGGCGACGGCGGTGCTGGCGGGCGATGCGTTGCTGACCTTCGCCTTTGAAATTCTCGCCGATCTCGGCACGCATGAGCTGGGCGAGGTCCGCGTCGAACTCGTCCGCCGTCTCGCCGAAGCGGCGGGCGCGCGCGGCATGGTCGGCGGGCAGATGATCGATCTCGCCAGTGAAGGCCGCTCACTCGACATAGACGCGATCACACGGCTTCAGCGGCTGAAGACCGGCGCGCTGATTGCTTTCTCTTGCGAAGCAGGTGCGGTGCTTGGTCGCGCCTCCGACGAGCCGCGCCATGCGCTCCACGCCTATGCCCACGACATGGGGCTGGCCTACCAGATCGCCGACGATCTCCTTGATGTGGAAGGCGATGCGGGCATTGTCGGCAAGGCGACCGGCAAGGATGCCGAGGCCGGCAAGGCCACCTTCGTCTCCATTCTGGGGGTCGAGCGGGCCCGGACGCAGGCCCGGATGCTTTCCGAGCAGGCGATCCAACATCTTGATTTGTTTGATGAAAAAGCCGACCTTTTGCGTGAGGCGGCACGTTTCGTTATAAACCGTCGCAACTGAGCCGCCGGTATGTCCGGGGAGGACCGGCCGCGGCCGAGGTACGATTTGAGCAATAAACCGCAAACACCCTTGCTTGACCGCATCGCGAGCACAGCCGATGTGCGCGCCCTGCCCGAAAGCGACCTTCGTCAGCTTGCGGATGAATTGCGCGCCGAAACCATCGACGCCGTTTCGGTGACGGGCGGCCATCTGGGCGCGGGGCTCGGCGTTGTCGAACTTACCGTCGCGCTCCATTACGTTTTCAACACGCCCGAAGACCGCCTCATCTGGGACGTCGGTCATCAGGCCTATCCGCACAAGATTCTCACCGGACGCCGCAATCGCATCCGCACCTTGCGCATGGGCGGCGGTCTGTCGGGTTTCACCAAGCGCGCCGAAAGCGAATACGATCCCTTCGGCGCCGCGCATTCCTCGACATCGATTTCCGCCGGCCTCGGCATGGCGGTCGCCCGCGATCTGAAGGGCGGCAGGAACAATGTCATCGCGGTCATCGGCGACGGCGCGATGAGCGCCGGCATGGCCTACGAAGCGATGAACAATGCGGGCGCAATGGACAGCCGCCTCATCATTGTTTTGAACGACAACGACATGTCGATCGCGCCGCCCGTCGGCGGCATGAGCGCCTATCTCGCGCGCTTGATTTCCGGCAGCGCCTATCGCTCGGTTCGCGATCTGGCAAAACAGATCGCCAAACTCTTTCCTAAAAGCATCGAGGAAAGCGCCCGCCGAGCCGAAGAATACGCACGGGGCATGGCGACCGGCGGCACGCTCTTTGAAGAACTGGGCCTCTATTACGTCGGCCCCATCGACGGTCATAATCTTGATCACCTTTTGCCTGTGCTGAAGAATGTTCGGGATGCGGGCGACGGTCCGATCCTCGTTCACGTCGTCACGCAGAAGGGCAAGGGCTACGGTCCCGCTGAAGCCGCCGAAGACAAATATCACGGCGTCTCGAAATTCGACGTCATCACCGGTACGCAAGCCAAGGCCGCGGCGAATGCACCGTCCTACACGCGCGTTTTTGCTGACAGTCTGATCGCCCATGCCGAACGTGACGACAAGATCGTGGCGATCACGGCGGCGATGCCGTCCGGCACCGGCCTTGATGATTTCGGCGCACGTTTTCCGACGCGCACTTTCGACGTCGGCATTGCCGAACAGCACGCTGTCACCTTTGCGGCGGGCCTCGCTACCGAAGGTTTCAAACCCTTCTGCGCCATCTATTCGACCTTCCTGCAGCGCGCTTACGATCAGGTCGTCCATGACGTTGCGATCCAGCGCCTGCCGGTGCGCTTCGCGCTCGACCGCGCCGGTCTCGTCGGCGCCGACGGCCCGACCCATGCGGGCTCCTTCGACATCGCCTATCTCACCTGCCTGCCGGATTTCATCGTTATGGCGGCGGCGGACGAAGTTGAGCTCAAGCACATGGTTGCGACCTCGGTCGAGATCGATGACCGTCCCTCCGCTTTCCGCTATCCGCGCGGCGAAGGCGTCGGGCTCGAAATGCCTGCCATCGGTACGCCGCTCGAAATCGGCAAGGGCCGCATTATCCGCGAAGGCACGAAAGTCGCGATCCTGTCGCTCGGCACGCGCCTTGCCGAAGCATTGAAGGCGGCGGACCAGCTTGCCGCTCTCGGCCTCTCGACAACAGTTGCCGATGCGCGCTTTGCAAAGCCCATCGACGAAGCGCTCATTGCGCGTCTTGCCCGCGAACATGAAGTGCTGCTGATCGCCGAAGAGGGCTCGGTCGGCGGCTTCTCATCCCACGTCCTCGACTTCCTCGCCCGCTCCGGCGCGCTTGATCGCGGTTTGAAAGTGCGACCTCTGCGTTTGCCCGACATTTTCATCGATCACGACAAGCCGGAAAAGATGTACGAACTCGCCGGTCTCAACGCATCGGCGATGGTCGAAACGGCGCTCGCGGCTCTCGGCCTGCAAAACGAAATGGCCGAACTCGCCGCCATGCGCGCCGCTGCGCCGAAACTCGTCTGACCGTATCATGTCCGCTCCGCGCAAGCGCCTCGATCAGCTTTTGGTCGAGCGCGGTCTGATCGCCACCCGCGCTCGGGCGCAAGCCGCCATCCATGCAGGGCTTGTCTCTGTCTCAGGTCGCGCGATCACGAAGCCAGCGCAGCTCGTCGGCGAAGATGACGAGATCGCCGTCGATACCTCCGAAGGCAATTATGTCTCCCGCGCGGCGCTGAAACTCATTCACGGGCTCGATCATTTCGGCATTGACCCTCGCGACCTCGAATGTCTCGACATCGGCGCATCGACCGGCGGCTTCACCCAGGTCCTTCTGGAGCGGGGCGCGAAACACGTCACCGCCATCGATGTCGGCCACGGCCAACTTGCTCCCGAGATCGCGAACAACCCCCGGGTGACCATGATCGAGGGTCTGAATGCCAAAGACCTGAGCATAGGTCACCTCCGCGAGAGGCCCGAGCTCATCACCTGCGACGTCAGTTTCATCGGTTTGCAGAAGGCCACACGGAAAGCGCTCGATCTCTCGCAGGAAACCGCTTGTTTCTGTGCGCTCATCAAGCCTCAATTCGAGGTCGGCCCTGAAAATGTGGGGAAAGGCGGCATCGTTCGCGATGCGGGATTACATGCAAAAGTGTGCGATAACATCGCCGCATGGCTTGACGCCCTACCTCACTGGCATGTGCTCGGCCTCACCGAAAGCCCCATCAAAGGCGGCGACGGCAACAAGGAATTTCTGATTGCAGCCCGCCGCGCCAACTGAAATCGCGACCGAACTCGACGTCACCGTCGCTGCCCTTGGCCATCTCGGCGATGGCGTTGCGGAGACGGATCTCGGTCAACTCTTCGTCCCCTTCACGCTCGCCGGTGAACGCGCCCGCGTTCGCACGCTGGGCGAGGGCAGGGCGGAACTCCTTAAAATTCTGGAGCCCGCGCCCGAACGCGTCACCGCGCCATGCAAGCATTTCGGCATCTGCGGCGGTTGCACGTTGCAGCACATGGAAGCGAAGTCCTATGCTGAATGGAAACGTCTTCAGGTCATTGCCGCGCTGAGTGCACGCGGTATCGACTGCGATGTCGAACCGCTCATCCCGGCGATGCCGCATAGCCGCCGCCGCGCAACGCTCGCGGCGACCCGCACCAAGAAGGGCGTCACCATCGGTTACTACATGCGCGCTAGCCACACGATCATGGCCGCGCGGGAATGCCCGCTCATCGTTCCTGAAATCGAAAACGCGCTGGAAAAACTCGCTCATCTCGTCGAGCCGGGCCTCTCGCGCAAAGGCCGCGCCGCGCTGTCCGTCACCTCGACTGAGGCAGGTCTCGACGTCGCCGTCACTGGCGGCAAGGAAGCGCCCGACGGCCCCCTCCGCAGCGAACTCGCAAAGCGCGCCGCCGCCGCAGACCTCGCGCGTCTTACATGGGATGGCGACATCCTCGCCGAACGCCGCATTCCCATGGTCACTTTCTCGGCTCTCCGCGTCGCGCCGCCCCCCGGCGCTTTTCTACAGGCGACACAGGAAGGCGAGGCCGAACTCGTCCGTCTCGTTCTCGAAGGCGTTGGCGATGCGAAGCGCGTCGCCGATCTTTTCGCCGGTTGCGGCACCTTCACGGCGGCATTGGCAAAACGCTCGACCGTTCTTGCGGTGGAAGGCGAAGCCAAATCTCTTGCCGCGCTCGATCGCGCGTTGCGCGAGCAAGGCCCGGCGCTGGCCCTGAAGCCCGTCGAATTGGTGACGCGTGATCTTTTCCGCCGTCCCATTCACCAATCGGAACTTCTGAAAACCGACGCCGTGGTCTTCGATCCGCCACGAGCCGGAGCGGCGGCGCAAAGCGAAATGCTGGCCCAATCAAACGTGCCGCTCATCATCGGCGTCTCCTGCAATCCCGCGACCTTCGCCCGCGATGCCCGAACCTTGATGGATGGCGGCTACAAGCTCACACGCGTGACGCCGGTAGACCAATTTCTCTGGTCGCCGCATATTGAACTGGTGGGAATTTTTCGGAAGGAGTGAGCCGAAATGGCGAGCCCGCTTTCAAGGATCGGTTACGGATTGGGACAGGGCGCGCGCGTCGCGTGGTATGTCGGCCATTATCTGGCCGTCAACCGCATGCGCGGACCTCTCGTGCCTCCCGGTGAAACGCCCGTCTCCGTGCAAGGCAAAGTGCCGAACTGGCAAGGCCTTGTCGCCGGCATGCGCGCGCTTTTCGAACAGGACTGGAATAACATCGACGCGGGCATCTACCGCGCGCCTGAGGGCCTTGCCGCACCTGCCGAGGCCGTCGCCGCGAGCCTTCGTTTCTTCAAGGACGCGCGCAAGGTCGACGAGCGACGGCTCTCTCGCCGTCATTCGGAAGTGCTGACCGACGAATTGCGCGCACGCTATCCGCGCTATTATCTCCAGAATTTCCATTATCAGACTGGCGGCTGGCTCTCCGAAGAATCCGCGAAACTCTACGACACGCAGGTTGAAGTTCTCTTCAACGGAACGGCGGGCGCCATGCGCCGTCAGGCTCTCGTGCCGCTCGCCGACGCATTGCGTGGCCACGATCAGCGCAAACTTAACCTTCTCGATATTGCTTGCGGCACGGGCCGTTTTCTCGAAGACGTGGCGGCGAACTACCCGCGCCTCAACATCACCGGCCTTGATTTGTCGCCCGCTTACATTGCCGAAGCCCGCTCGCGTCTCCGCGGGCGCCGCAACGTCTCGCTTCTCGAAGCCAATGCCGAGGCCATCCCGCTGCCCGACGCTTCGCAAGACGCGATCAGTTGCGTCTACCTATTTCATGAATTGCCACCAAAGATCCGCAAAATCGTTGCCGCGGAAATCGCGCGCGTGTTGAAACCCGGTGGTGTCGCGATTGTCGTCGATGCGCTGCAAACGGGCGACGCGCCGAATTATGACGGGTTGCTCGAATTCTTTCCCATCGGCTTCCACGAACCCTATTTCAATTCATATCTGGCCGAAGATTTCGAAACGCTGTTCGCGCGTCAATATCTCGTACAGACAAGCACGAAGCCGGCATTCCTCTCGAAAGTCATGGCATTCAGAAAGAGCGCGGCCTAGCCGTTCTGCCCGCGATGTCGCAGCAGATGGTCCGCCAACACGCAAGCGATCATCGCTTCGCCAACAGGCACCGCGCGAATGCCGACGCAAGGATCGTGACGGCCCTTGGTCTCGATGTCGGTCTCTTCGCCCGATTTGGTGATGGTGTGACGCGGTGCAAGGATCGATGAGGTCGGTTTCACCGCAAATCGCGCAACGACATCCTGTCCCGACGATATGCCGCCGAGAATGCCGCCTGCATGGTTCGACGTGAAGATCGGACCGCTATTGCCCGACCGCATCTCGTCGGCATTTTCTTCACCGGTCATCGCGGCCGTCGCAAAGCCGTCGCCGATTTCAACGCCTTTGACCGCGTTGATGCTCATCAACGCCGCAGCGATATCGGCGTCGAGCTTGCCGTAAATCGGCGCGCCGAGACCCACGGGAACGCCGCTTGCAACGACTTCGATGATCGCGCCGCAGGACGAACCCGCCTTGCGGACGCCGTCAAGATAGTCTTCCCAATTCGCCGCCGCCTTGGCGTCTGGGCACCAGAACGGATTGTTGCCAGTCTCGTCCCAGTTCCAGTTGGCGCGGTCGATCCTGTGCGGACCCATCTGCACCAGCGCGCCGCGGATCGTCACGCCCGCGAGAATCTTGCGTGCCACGGCGCCCGCCGCGACACGCGCCGCCGTCTCGCGCGCCGAGGAACGCCCGCCGCCGCGATAGTCGCGAATGCCATATTTGGCGAGATAGGTGTAGTCCGCATGGCCGGGACGAAATTTCTCTTTGATGTCGCCATAGTCTTTTGACCGCTGATCGACATTCTCGATCATCAGCGAGATCGGCGTGCCGGTCGTCACCTCTTCGCCCGTCTCATCGTCGATGAAGGTGCCGGAGAGAATTTTCACCGTGTCGGGTTCGCGCCGTTGCGTCGTGAAACGCGACTGGCCAGGCTTACGCTTGTCGAGCCAGACCTGAATGTCTTCGGCCTTCAGGGACAAGCGCGGCGGTGTACCGTCGACCACGCAGCCGAGCGCCGGTCCGTGGCTTTCGCCCCAGGTCGTCACGCGAAAGAGATGGCCGAACGTGTTGTGCGACATTGGCGGATCAGACGATGCTCATGTCGGGGGCGTCTTCGGCCTTCATGCCGACGACATGATAACCGGCATCGACATGATGCACCTCGCCGGTCACGCCCGAGCCGAGATCGGAGAGGAGATAGAGCGCTGTGTTGCCCACCTCTTCAATCGTCACGGTGCGCTTCAGCGGTGCATTGAGCTCATTCCACTTCAGGATATAGCGGAAGTCGCCGATGCCCGACGCGGCGAGTGTCTTGATCGGTCCGGCTGAGACGGCATTCACGCGGATGTTGTTGCGTCCGAGATCGACCGCGAGATAGCGCACGCTCGCCTCGAGCGCGGCTTTCGCGACGCCCATGACGTTGTAATGCGGGATCACTTTTTCCGAGCCGTAATAGGTGAGGGTGACGATGGAGCCGCCATCGGTCATCAGCTTCTCGGCGCGCTGGCAGAGCGCGACAAACGAGTAGCAGGAGATCGCCATGCTGGCGGTGAAGTTGTCGAGCGAGGTATCGACATAGCGCCCCGTCAACTCGTCTTTGTTCGAATAGGCAATGGCATGGACGAAAAAGTCGAGCTTCCCCCATTCGGCCTCGAGCTTGGCGAAAACCGCATCCATGCTCGCGGCGTCGGTGACGTCGCAAGGCAGGATCAGCGTCGAGCCGATGGATTCGGCGAGCGGCACGACGCGCTTCTGCAACGCTTCGCCCTGAAAGGTGAAGGCGAGTTCCGCGCCCTGATCGGCGCACGCCTTGGCAATGCCCCACGCGATCGACCGGTTGTTGGCGACGCCCATGATGAGCCCGCGTTTGCCGGCCATCAGGCCAGTGCCGCGAACGGGTGTTGTTTTTGTGATGGCTTCGCTCATCGCTTGCCTCGTCTTGTTCGTCTGCGTCTCTTTGAAATCGGGCGCATCCTACACAATAGCCCAAATGGGTCTATCAAAAAGCCAGTGCCTGTTCTGCCCCGATTCGAGGGCTTTACTGCGCTTTTTGGGTATCAGGCTTGCGATTTCTTGCGTGGATCGTGGACGAGGCCGGAAGCCCAGCCGGCCGCGAAATCGCGCAAGGCCGCGTCTTGCGTATCCGGCAGAACGAGTTCAAGGGTCACATATTGATCGCCGGACGCGCCGCCGCCTTCCGGCGCGATCCCTTTGCTTTTGAGACGCAGCCTCGTGCCGCTGTTCGATCCCGCCGGGATGGAAAGCGTCACCTGGCCGGAGACGGTCTCGACCTCGACCTTGGTGCCCAGCACGGCTTCCGGCAGTGAAATGGGAAGCTTCAGATAAATATCGAGCCCGTCGCGCGTCAGCAGTTCATGCGGTTCGATAGAAACGGCAATCAGCGCGTCGCCTGCCGGCGCACCGCCATAGCCTTCGCCGCCCTGGCCACGCAGGCGTATCTGCTGGCTTTCTTCGATACCGGCAGGAATGCGGACATCAAGCGTCTTGCCATTGGTTAGCGCGACGCGGCGTCTACCGCCGCGTGCCGCTTCAAGAAACGGTACGGCGAGCTTATAGGTCTGGTCCTCGCCTCGCGCGCGAAACACGCGCTTGCCCGCATTGCGCAGGCCACCGAAGAGCTCGGAGAAGAGGTCGCCGTTCTGATCGGCATTGGCCGTGTCGGCTTCGAAGGTACCGTTTGATTTCGCGCGCTTTGCGAAAGCCGCTTCCTCAAAGACGCTTCCGGCTTGCGCACCCGGCCCGGGGCGCGCGTCGAACCGCGCTTTTGCGCCGCCGTCTTTCAGCAAATTATAAGCAGCCGTGACTTCCTGAAAACGCGATTGGGTGCCAGCAGGCGTTTCGCCGCTGTGTGCGTCAGGATGATATTTTTTCGCCAGCCGGCGATAGGCGGCCTTGATCTCGGCGGTGCCGGCGCTCGGCGGCAGGCCGAGAATATCGTAGGGATCGCGCAATCGGTCTACTCCGGCGGCGGCGTAAACCCCGAGATTAGCCCCCGGCCGATACGAATTCGTTAACCGTTCGACGCCTCTCAGAACTTGTAGGGCTCGCTCATTTCCGGGTTCTGGAAGACCGGCGGCAGGGGTTCGGGCGCGACCTGCCCCTCCTGGGGTACGGTCGTCGTTTCGGGGTCCGTGCCGCCTTCGGGCTCTTCGACTGCCGGAGGGGCAGATTGGGCCGCTGGCGGAGTTTCCTGCACGGGTTGCTGAGGTGCGACGGGCGCGGGTATGGACGGCTCAGGCGCAGCAGGCGCCACCGTCGGAGCGACTGGCGGCGCGGGTGTCGGGACTATCTGTGTCGGCGCTTGCCCATTGGGCACCTGCAATGCGGCTTGGGGCGGAGGGGGCGCAGTTTCAACTTTCGGCTTTTCGGTGCGCTCGGGAGCCTTTGGCCCTTCAAGCGCCGGAACCAGAACGGAGAGCCTATCGAGCGCCGATTTGCTGCCTGCGCGCGCGGCCAACGCGTACCAGCCGAGTGCGCGCGCCACGTCTTTTTTAACGCCGGTCCCGCGCTCATACATCACGGCCAGATTGTATTGCGCGATCGGGCTACCCGCGAGCGCAGCGGAATGAAACCAGAAAGCGGCGGCTTCTAGATTTTTCGGCACACCGTCGCCCTCGAGATGCATGAAGGCGGCATTGACTTGCGCGAGCCCGAAACCCTTGCTGCCGGCCTCTTCGTAAAACCAGAGCGCGCGTTTCGGATCCCGCGCCGTGCCTTCGCCTTTGCGCAACATCAACGCGACATTGCGCATGGCGGCCGGATCGCCCTTTTGCGCGAGCGGCAGCCAGATTTTGAAAGCTTCGGGAAAGTCGCCTTTATCGTAAGCGGCCACGCCTTTTTGGAAGAGCTCGCTCGGCGGCGGCAAATTCACGGTCGGGCCGGGGAGGATCTGAACGGGCGCCGCATGCACTGCGGCTGCGCCCCAGAGGAGCGCAGCCGCAAATAACATCGCCATGAACCCCGCCTGCTTCAGCGAAGTTAAAATTCCAGACCGCATCGTCCCCCCGAGGGATCGTTAGCCAGCCAGATTAGCCCCGTATCGTCAGCCGTTGACGATCTGCCATGAGCCATCGGGTTGACGGCAAGCCGTGCCATAAGCGCGTTCGCTCTTCCCACCAACCACTACGCTCTGCGAATACTCGCGGCAATAGGTGTTGTTTTGCTGGTAGGCACGCTGCGGAACGATGGTGCCCGAATTGCCGGAATCGGGATTGCGCCATTCGACGGGCTGGCCCGTCTGGCCGGTCTCGAGAGCACTCTGCGTTGACTGCGCCATGTAATTCTGGTCGGCACGGTCAAGCGACTTGCCGATCGAGCTGCCGACAAGCGCGCCGAGCAACACGCCAGCACCGGTCGCCCAAAGCCGTCCGGTGCCGCCGCCGATGGCCGAGCCGGCGAGACCGCCCGCCACCGCGCCGCCAAGCGTGCCGATATTCTGCTTCGGGCCGGCGCCTTGCTGGCAGGCCACGAGCGACAGCGCCACAGCGCCGATGGCCAAACCTTTGAGAATCTTCATCTGTTGCGATCCTGTTTTTCCTGGGTTCACCTGTAACCGGTGAGACAAACCCCTTGGTGGCGACTATATAAGACATGAATTGTGGCAAGAAATAAGGCGGGAACTAACGCCTGCAGAGATAACGATTTACCCGCTTTTCTGTTCCCCTCGGAGCATGTAACGCCTTGAACCAGCGCCCCGCCGACCTGAAAGCCGAAGACGACACAACCGCCTGGACCGAGGCGAACGATCCCTTGCGCCTCTTTCATGAGTGGCTGCAAAAAGCCGCGTCGAGCGAACCCAACGATCCGAACGGCATGGCACTGGCGACGGCGGATGCCGACGGGTTTCCTGACGTGCGCATGGTGCTGCTGAAGGCGGCGGACGAACGCGGTTTTGTTTTCTACACAAATCTCGAAAGCGCCAAGGGCCGCGAACTCATCGCAAATCCGCAGGCCGCTCTTTGCTTCCACTGGAAATCGCTTCGCCGCCAGGTCCGTGTGCGCGGCCTCATTTCCCGCGTCAGCGATGCGGAGGCCGATGAATATTTCGCGACCCGCGCGCGCGACAGTCAGATCGGCGCATGGGCTTCGCGCCAGTCACGGCCTCTCGAAACGCGCTTCGAACTCGAGCGTGAAGTGGCGCGCTATGCGGCAAAGTTTGGCCTTGGCAAAGTGCCTCGTCCGCCCCATTGGTCGGGCTTTCGCATCGCACCTGTGCAGATCGAATTCTGGCGCGACCGCCCGTTCCGTCTGCATGATCGTCTCGTCTTTGCGCGCGAAAAGCCCGAAGGCGCATGGCGCACATCGAGGCTGTTCCCTTGATCGCGGCAGCAAAATCCGATGTTGCGCAAAATGCGCGGCTGATGCGGCAGGCGACCTATGCCGCCGTTGCCGTCGCCATCATGCTTATCGTCATCAAAACCATCGCGGTCTATTTGACCGGCTCGGTCGCGATGCTCGGCACGCTTTTCGATTCTCTGCTCGATGGGGCAGCATCTTTATTGAATCTCGTCGCCGTGCGTCATTCATTGACGCCTGCCGACGACGAACATCGTTTCGGTCATGGCAAGGCGGAAGCTTTGGCAGGCATGGGACAGTCGATTTTCATTTGCGCCTCCGCTGGCTTCATTGCTTACGAGTCGATCATCCGCTTTCTCGATCCTGCGCCGCTCGGCAATTCGCTTCCAGGTATCGGCGTCACGGTCGCCGCAATAGCGATCACGCTCGTCCTCGTCGCGTTTCAGCGTCGTGTCGTCGCGCGCACAGGCTCAATCGCCATCGAGGCGGACTCGATCCATTATCGCGGCGACTTGTTGATGAACCTGTCGGCGCTGGGGGCGCTCTTTCTATCTGGCATACTTGGCCTTCATTGGGCCGATCCCTTAGGTGGCCTCCTCATTGCGGGGCTGATTGTCTTTAGCGCCATCCAGATCGCACTCGGCGCCTACGACCAGCTAATGGATCGCGAACTCACCGATGACGAGCGTGCGCGCATCGCGACAATTGCGTTGGGCCACCCCGAGGTCGTCGGTGTCCATGATTTGCGCACGCGCATGGCAGGCACCCGCGCCTTCATCCAGTTTCATCTGGAGCTCGACCGAGCGATTTCGCTGATGAAGGCGCATCTGATTTCCGACGAGGTCGAGGCGCGTATTCTCGAAGCCTTTCCCGCCGCTGAAGTCATCATCCATCAGGACCCGGCAGGGCTTGAGGATGTGACGCGGTCCGAGCGAATTTGAGCCTGTCGGGCCGCTTTGCTCTCACACTGCCTTTGCCCTAGATTGCCCGGCATGAGCACGCCCGCGAACGAAGACCGCAAAACCCTGATCCTGACCGGCGCCAGCCGTGGCATCGGCCACGCGACCGTCAAGCGTTTCTCAAGCGCGGGCTGGCGCGTCATCACCTGTTCGCGTCACCCTTTCCCGGAAGATTGTCCTTGGGAGGCTGGTCCTGAAGACCACATCCAGGTCGATCTCGCGGACCCGGCCAATACGGAAGCCGCCATCGCGGAAATGCGCGAAAGGCTCAAAGCGCAAGGCAGCCGCCTGAATGCGTTGGTCAACAACGCGGCCATCTCGCCAAAGGGGCAGGGCGGTTCGCGCCTCGGCGTTTTCGAGACGAGCCTTGATGTTTGGCAGAAAGTCTTTCAGGTGAATTTCTTCGCTTCCGCCATGCTGGCGCGCGGACTGGTTGAGGAGCTGAAGAAGGCGCAAGGCTCCGTGGTGAACGTCACGTCCATCGCCGGTGTCCGCGTTCATCCCTTCGCAGGATCCGCCTATTCGACGTCGAAGGCGGCGCTCGCCGCGCTCACCCGCGAGATGGCGTCGGACTTCGGCCGTCTCGGCATTCGCGTCAATGCCATCGCCCCCGGAGAAATCGACACGGCGATTCTGTCGCCCGGCACCGAGAAGATCGTCGCCGAAATTCCGATGCAGCGCCTCGGCACACCTGAAGAAGTCGCCAAGACGATCTATTTTCTCTGCACGGATCAGTCAAGCTACGTTAACGGCGCCGAAATCCAGATCAATGGCGGCCAGCACGTCTGAAGCTCAGGCGAGAAATATCACCGCGCTCTGACTGTCGCGCATCATCGCATCTTCGCCGACTGTGAATGCCGAAACGATTGTGCCGCTTGCACCATCGAAAGCGCCCGTGCCGCTTTCGATCCGCCGCACCACATGGCCCTGTTGAGTGGCGGGATCCGAGCTGTCGCCGATCTTGCCTTCACCGTCGCTGACATAAAGCAGCGTTCCGCCGCCAAAGACGATTTCGCCGCTTTCCGTGAAGCCGCCGAACTCGTCCGGCGTAACGCTGGCGGTCAGCACCGCCTGAGGCGCGCCGGTGGCAAAGAGCGGATCGACGCCCGCACCAAAGCTCGCCCGCGTCTCGACACGCATGATCGAGCCCATCTCGTCTTCCGGCGAGACCTTGCCCTCGAATATCAGCTGATAACGAACTTCTTTCATCAGGCGGTGCGCAGCCCTTCTTTGGAAATCCAGGCTTCGGTCTCATTGAGCGCAAGTTCGGTCCGGTCGAAAATATCGTCGATATCCGTTTCCTTGACGATCAGCGGCGGGCAGAAGGCGACGATGTCGCCACCCAGCGCGCGCAGAATAAGCCCGTGCTTTTCGGCGGCTTTCTGCACCGCGCCGCCGATGCCGGCCTTCGCATTGAAAGCGCGCTTCGTCGCCTTGTCGGCCACGAGTTCGATTGCACCGAGAAGACCCTTCGACCGTGCGTGGCCGACCAGCGGATGATCGCCGAGGCGGCGGATGCGTTCTTCAAATCGCGGGGCGACGCTGCGCACATGGCCGACGATGTTGCGCTTTTCATAAATTTCGAGCGTCTTCACAGCCACGGCGGCGGCAACGGGGTGCGCCGTATAAGTGAAGCCGTGACCGAAAGTGCCGAGCTTTTTGCTTTCGTCGATCATCGCCTGATACATGTCTTCGCCGACGGTGATGGCGGCGATGGGCACATAGGCCGATGACAAGGCTTTCGCGACCGAAATCGAATCCGGTTTGATGCCGAAGGTCTGGCTGCCGAACATATTGCCCGTACGCCCGAAACCGCAGATTACCTCGTCGGCGATCATGTAGATGTCGTACTTGTCGAGCACGGCCTGGATTTTCTGGAAGTAGCCCTCCGGCGGAATGACGACGCCGCCCGCGCCCATGATCGGCTCGGCAATGAAAGCCGCAACCGTTTCCGGGTCTTCCTCGATGATCATCTTTTCGAGATTGGCGGCAAGCCGCGTCGTGTATTCGTCTTCCGTCTCGCCCGGCTCCGCGTAGCGATAATAATGCGGGCAGTCGGTGTGACGTGCGAAATCGAGCGGAAGATCGAAGTCGCTGTGATTGGGGGTGAGGCCGGTAAGGCTCGCCGACGCGACGGTGACGCCGTGATAACCGCGAAGGCGCGAGATGAATTTCTTTTTCTTCGTCCGGCCGAGCGCGTTGTTGTAATACCAGACGAGCTTCACTTGCTGGTCATTGGCTTCGGAACCCGAGCCGCAGAAGAGAACCTTCGACGCTTTATGCGGCGCGATGGCTTTCAGTTTCTCCGCAAGCTCGGCGGCGCGCTCATGGCTCTTGCCGCCGAAGACATGCGCGAAAGGCAATTGCTTCATTTGCTCTGTCGCGGCTTCGATCAGTTCCGGCTCGTTATAGCCGAGCGACGTGCACCAAAGCCCCGCGAGACCTTCAATATACTTCCGCCCGTCTGCGTCCCAGACATGGATGCCTTCGCCACGCTCGATGATCATCGGCCCCGTGCCGCGAAAGGCATCGAGATTGGTATAGGGGTGGATCACCGTTTCGACGTCACGAACGGCGGCATTGCTCAAGCTCGGCATGGTGCGATCCTTGAAAACTCTACAGGGGCAGGAAGGGCCGTAATATGGGAGTCCATGCCGTCTCTGTCAAAGACGCGTTTCAGTAGCCCGGAGGCGCCTTGAAGCCGCCGAGAATCTCCTCAAGCATCCCGGCGACCGCGATGGTGGTGTGATCGCCCATATGCGGACCGATGATTTGAATGCCGACCGGCAGGCCTTCGCTTGTAATGCCGACAGGCGCGGTCGTCGCTGGGAGATATGAGACGACAGCGGGACCCGCCCAGATCAGCACATCCATATAATGCCGCGCCTTGTCGTTTACGGTGAGGGTACGTTTGTGCCAATTGGAGGTGTGGTCATGCGCAAAGGCGGGCCGCATCATTACTGGCGAGAGAACGACATCGTAGCCTTTGAAGAATTCCGCCCATTTCGCACGGACCTGTGCCTGCATTTCTTCCCAGATCGCGCGGTCGGCGTAACTTATCGTCCCACCGCGCATCTGCAATGCCGCGTGGCTTTTGTCGTCAGGCGCGAGCTTTGCTTTCTCCGCCAACCAGCGGTTCTTGATCGAATCTGGAAAACCGCCGCCGACGCAGGAATGCAGAAGAACAAGATAAATCTCGGTGATCTCGGCAAGCGTGAAATCGGGCCGCGCATGCCAGTCGACAAGCGCGCCTGCGTCTTCCAGTGCCTTGGCGGCATTCTTCAGCAGCGCCGCGCTTTCGGCGTCGATGTCGCAGAACGGGTCGTCGATCCATACGGCGATGCGAAGTTCTTTAGGCGCGCGAGCGCGGGCAGGCGGCAGATCGAGTTTCCAGCCGGAAGACATGGCCCAGTCTGGTCCCGCCGTCAGGTCTAGCAAAATGCCGAGATCTTCGGCGCTACGTGCAAGCGGTCCCACAACAGACAAATCGCCTTCGCGCAAAAAGCCGGGCGGTGGACTCACATGACCGCGCTTGGGAACGATGCCGAAAGTCGACTTGTGTCCGAAGACGCCGCAAAGATGGGCGGGCGTGCGGATCGAGCCGCCGATATCGCTGCCATATTCAAAAGCCGTAAGCCCGGCAGCGAGAGCCGCCGCCGATCCGCCTGACGATCCGCCCGGCCCGCAGGCGAGATTCCACGGATTGTTAGTCGTCCCGTAAACATCGTTATAGGTCTGCAAGTCGCCCGACATGTAAGGCACGTTGGTCTTGCCGAACACGATGCCGCCAGCGCGCTGAAGGCGCTCCACCGCCGTGGCGCTGCGCGTCGGTATGTGATTGGCATATTCGGGCGCACCGCCCGTCGTCACGATGCCTTCAACTTCCAGCGCATCCTTGATCGTGGTGGGCAGCCCGTGCAGCGGCCCCCAGCTTTCGCCGCGCGCCTGCGCCTCGTCCGCTTGATGGGCGAGCTTTCGCGCCCGCTCGATGTCCTTGGCCACCACCGCGTTGAGCTTCGGATTATGAAGTTCGACCCGCGCGACGAAATGTTCGAGCAATTCGCGCGAACTGATTTCCCGGCGCTGGATCATGCGCGCCAGCTCGGCGGCGGATTTGAAATGAAGCTCTGGCGACGCGGACATGGGCTCTCCCTGAATTTATTCTTTTGCTTTGGGGAGATTACCGGGCCTGATCGCCTTAATGGCAAGAATTATCGACGGCCCGGCGCCCGATTCTCGCCAAGTTGTGAGGGCTGCGCTTAGCCTTTACACTACCCCAAAATTGAAGACGGCCCCTGCGTCAGTAAGGAGGCCGCTCCAGAAGGATGGGGCATTTCGCTGAGGGGACGACCGATGAAGGGTTTGATGCAGGATTGGCCGCTGCGCGTGTCGACGATTATCGACCATGCGGCGCGGTTTCACGGAGATCGGGAAATCGTCACGCGCACGGTTGAAGGGCCGATTACGCGGACGACATACAAGGAAGTTCATCTCCGCGCCCGCAAGGTGGCGCAGGCATTGATGCGCCTCGGGATGAAGGAGGGTGACGTCGTCGCCACGATGGCCTGGAACACGGCCCGCCATCTTGAGGCCTGGTACGGTATCATGGGGCTCGGCGCGATCTGCCACACGCTGAACCCGCGCCTCTTTGCAGAACAACTCATCTACATCGCCAATCACGCCGAAGACAAAGTGATCTTCGTCGATCTGACTTTTGTGCCGGTGCTTGAAGCCATTCAGGACAAGCTGCCAAAGGTCAAAGCCTATGTGATCTTCACCGACCGCGCGCATATGCCTGCAACGAAGCTCGCCAACGCGCTCTGCTATGAAGAAATCGTCGAAGCCGAAAACGGCGACTTCGAATGGGCGAAGGTCGATGAGAATTCGGCCTGCGGTCTTTGTTATACCTCGGGCACGACGGGCAATCCCAAGGGCGTGCTCTATTCGCACCGTTCCAACGTGCTGCATTCGATGGCCGCCAATGTCGGCGACGCGCTGGGCATGAAATCGGCTGACGTCATGCTGCCGGTGGTGCCGATGTTCCATGCCAACGCCTGGGGCATTGCTTTCGCCGCGCCCGCTGTCGGGGCGAAACTCGTCATGCCCGGCGCCAATATGGACGGCGCCAGCATTTATGAGTTACTCGACAAGGAGCAAGTGACGGTGACCGCCGCCGTGCCGACCGTCTGGTTGATGCTGCTGCAATATCTGGAAAAGACCGGCTCGATGCTGCCCGCCTTGACGCGTGTCGTCATCGGCGGTTCGGCGGCGCCGCGGTCGATGATCGAAATTTTCGAAGAGAAATACGACGTCAAGGTCTTCCACGCCTGGGGCATGACTGAAATGTCACCGATGGGCACGCTCGGCGCGTTGAAGGCGGGCATGGACAAGCTGCCGCTCGAAAAGCAGATCGACGTCAAGGTGAAGCAGGGCCGCGCGATTTTCATGGTTGAAATGAAGATCACCGACGACAACGGCAAGGAATTGCCTTCCGACGGCAAAGCCTTCGGACATCTGATGGTGCGCGGCCCGGCGATTGCGGGCGCTTATCTCAAAGGCGAAGGCGGTAACATTCTCGACGCCGATGGCTGGTTCGACACAGGCGATGTCGCGACCATCGATGCGCAGGGCTATATGCAGATCACGGATCGCGCCAAGGACGTCATCAAGTCCGGCGGCGAATGGATTTCTTCCATCGAGATCGAAAATCTCGCCGTTGGCCATCCGAAGGTCACGGAAGCCGCGGTCATCGGCATCGTGCATCCGAAATGGGATGAGCGGCCATTGCTGATCGTCGTGCCGAAGGAAGGCGAGAAGCCGACAAAGGAAGAAATTCTGCGCTATATGGAAGGCAAGATCGCCAAATGGTGGATGCCGGACGACGTTGTCTTCGTCGCCGAAATCCCGCACACGGCGACCGGCAAGATCCAGAAGCTGACGCTGCGCGAGCAGTTCAAGGACTATAAGCTGCCGACCGCGACCGCGGCGGAATAACAACAAAACGGAGGCGGACGATGGCTGTTCAATCGCGCGCGGCGGTGTGGGGCATGAGGATCGGCGTCGTGGCGCTCATCCTGTTGGCTCTCGCCATCATCGCCAATCGATATGAGCTGGTGGTTTTCAAGTTTGCCATTCTCGGCATCGCCATCGCGGGAGCTCTCGGCATCATCGCCGTCATCGTCTCGCTGATCGGCATTGTCAGAGTGCTGGGCGGCAAGGCCGGCATGGGTATCGCCATCGCCGGCGTCGTTCTCGGGCTCATTGCGGCGACGCCCTTCACGACATCCTTCGTCAAAGGCCGCAGCGTGCCGCCGATCCATGACATCACGACGGACCTGTCGAACCCGCCGCAATTTGTCGCCGTGGTGCCTTTGCGCGCGACCTCGCCGAACCCGCTCGACCGGGCCGCGCCTGCGGATCTCGCCGCGCTTCAGGCGAAGGCCTATCCCGATCTTGCGCCGCTGAAGCTTCAGGAACAGCCGGGCAAGGTCTTCGATGCCGCCCGCGACGTGGCGCATGACATGGGCTGGGAAATCGTGGCGGCGACGCCCGAAACCGGCCTAATTGAAGCCACGGCGACAACCAGTCTGTTGCGCTTTAAGGACGACATAGTCGTCCGGGTTGTCGAACCAGACGCCGGAACCGTTGTCGTCGACGTCCGCTCGGTCTCGCGTGTCGGCATGAGCGATCTCGGCACCAACGCCGCTCGAATCCGGGCATATCTTTCGGCTCTGAAAGCGAAGCTCGGATTGGCCGCGAGCTAAAATTCACGCCAGCCGGTAATCCCCATCCAAGCGCGGCGTCCCGTCAGTGACGAGACGCCCGTCTTCGATCATGCCTTGCACATGCGCGAACACGGACCGTGCCGCCGCCGGATGGAGCCGCTTGTCCACGGCGGCATACATGACCGGCACCATGTCCTTGATATGCGTGCGGCCGTCTTTGATCTGCTCGACGATCTGCGCTTCGCGGTCTTCGCGATGCGCGATGAAGGCGCGCACGAAAGGCTTGGGATCGCGGATCGCGGGGCCATGCGTCGGCCAATAAATTTCATCGTCGCGCTCCAGCAGCAAACGCAGCGACGCCATATAGGCGCGCATATTGCCGTCGGGCGGACTGACGATGCTGGTCGACCAGCCCATGACGTGATCGCCGGTGAAGAGCGCTTTCTCTTCCTTCAGTGCAAAGCAGATATGATTGGACGTATGGCCCGGCGTGAACACGCATTCGACCGTCCAGCCATCGCCTTGAATGATGTCGCCGTGGCGTATCTCGACGTCGGGCACGAAATCCATGTCGCCGTCTTCTTCGCCGATGCCGCCGCCATGCGGACCATAACCATAGGTCTTCGCACCGGTGAGCTTCTTCAGCGGCGCCGCGGCGGGCGAGTGATCGCTATGCGTATGGGTAATGAGAATATGCGTCACCGTCTCGCCTTCGAGCGCGCGCATCAATGCTTCGACGTGACCCTCCATCAGCGGGCCCGGATCGATGACCGCGACGTTTCCGTGGCCGATGATGTAGGTGCCCGTGCCCTTGTAGGTAAAGGCTGAAGGATTGTCCGCGACGACGCGACGGATCAGCGGTGTGATCTGCTCGCTGTCTTCGTAGGTGAACTCGATCTCGCGGACATAGGGTATCTGAACGGCCATGGGCTTTCCTCGCGGGCAACTGCCGCCAGCATGTCAAAGCTCGGGGCGTCAGTCCATGACGGCGTGCTTTGCCGCTTCGGCCTGATCTTCCGGCGTCATCGTCGGATTTTTCATCAGATAGACCAGCGGGACCACAAGCGCGGTCATGAACATCATGAGCCGGAAATCGTTGAGATAGGCGATGGCCGCCGCCTGCCGCGTTACCTCGCCGTCGAACATGGCAAGGCCCATCTGCGTATTGAGCCCCATGCCGTGCGGCATGGCGTTCGCACGAAAAATCGGATTGGTCGGATCCACACGCTCGACCAGCGACGCATGATTGATCTGCGTCATCCGGGCCACCATCGCCACGGCCGTCGAGATGCCGACGCTGGACCCCACATTGCGCAACAGACTGTAAATGCTGGTGCCGTCGGTCCTGAGATGGGCGGGCAGGGTGGCAAAACAGATCGTCGTCAGCGGCGCGAAAATGAACCCGAGGCCGAAGCCCTGAACGACGCCGGTGGTGATGATCGTTTGCTCGGAGATATTGAGATTGAACTGCGCCATCTGCCAAAGCGAAAACGACGAGAGCGCAAGACCGAACGCGATGATGTGGCGCATATCGACGCGATTGATGATGCGGCCCGAAATCATCATCGCCGCCATCGTGCCGATGCCGCGCGGCGCGAGCACAAGCCCCGTCGTCGTCACGGGGTAGTCCATCAGCGTCTCGAGATAAGGCGGCATCAACGCCATCGTCGCATAGAGAACGAGGCCGACGACGAACATCATCGTTACGCCGACCACGAGATTGCGATCCTTGAACAATGCCAGATCGATAAAAGGCTTCTTCGCCGTCGTGGAATGAACAATGAAGAGATAGAGCGCGAAAGCCGCGATCAGGAATTCGACGACGATTTCATTGGCGGAGAACCAGTCCTTCAACTGACCGCGATCGAGTCCGAGCTGCATCGACCCGATGGCCAGGCTCAGAAAGGTGAAACCCATCCAGTCGAAACGGCGCACCTTGTCGAGCGTCGATTCTGGCAGCGCCGTCATGACGCCGATGAAGGCGAAAATGCCAAACGGCACGTTGATATAGAAAACCCAGCGCCAGCTATAGCTGTCGGTGAGCCAGCCGCCGAGCGCCGGACCGACGATGGGACCGACCATGACACCGACGCCCCACAGCGCCATCATCTTGCCGCGCTGCTCCATCGTATAGGTGTCGAGCATGATCGCCTGGCTGAGCGGCACGAAGGCCGCACCGCAAGCGCCCTGGGCCAGCCGGAAGAGAACGATCTGATCGAGCGTCACGGCGGCGCCGCACAGCATGGACGTGACCGTAAAGCCGACGATCGAAATCGCCAGCAGCTTCTTGCGGCCAAAGCGCGTCGAGAGAAAACCGGTCGCCGGTGTCGCGATGGCGGCGGCGATAATGTAGGAGGTCAGCACCCAGGCGATCTGGTCCTGCGTCGCCGACATACTGCCCTGCATATGCGGCAAGGCGACGTTGGCGATGGTCGAATCCAGCGTCTGCATGACCGTCGCCAGCATGATCGAGCCCGTGACGACCCCGCGTTGGAAGCGCGGCGTCATGATGCGTGGCCCGAGGCCCCCGCGCTCGCGGTTTGGCCGGAATGCGTGTCGATTTCCGCCTCGACGCTCATACCGGCGCGGACCAGCGGATCGCCTGCATGCTGCTCTATGGCGATGCGAACCGGAATGCGCTGAACGACCTTCACCCAGTTGCCGGTCGCATTCTGCGCCGGCAAGACCGAGAACTCCGATCCCGTCGCCTGCGAGATGCTGAGAACGCGGCCGGTCCAGTGATGGCCCGGATAGGTGTCTATATCGACCGTGGCGGTCTGACCCGGCACGACATGCGTCAGATCGGTTTCCTTGAAGTTCGCTTCAATCCAGACATTTTCTTCCGAGACGATGCTGACGACCGGCACGCCGGGCGCGACATTGTCGCCGACCTGCGGCTGCTTGCCGAGCACGCCGTCGAAGGGCGCGCGCACGGTCGTGCGCTCCAGATTGAGCGCGGCATTGTCGCGCGTCGCCTTGGCCTGCATGTAGGAGGAATGTTCTTCGATGGGCGCATCCGGCTTGCCGTCGAGCGTCGCCGCGATCTGCCCGATGCTCTGCTGCAACACGCCGCCCAGCTGAACGGCGGTATCGTAATTGTGCCGCGCCGTGTCGAGCTTCGACTGGCTGGCGAATTGGGCTTTGGCCAGCGCCGACTGGCGCTTCAATTCGCGCCCGTAGAATTCGACATTGGACTGGGCGAGCGCGACCTGCGCGATCGTCATCTGATATTTGGCCTTCATCGAATTGACGTTGCTCGCCGCCGCCTTGAGCTGCGCGTCGGCTTCCTCAAGCGCCAGTTTGTAAGGTGCGGGATCGATCTGGAAAATCGGATTGCCCGCTTTCACGACCTCGTTCTGCTTGACGAAGACCTGCACGATGCGGCCGCCGACATCAGGGCTTACGGAGACCATATCGGCCTTCACATAGGCGTTGTCGGTGCTCACATAGCGCCCGCTCATCAGATAGTAATAGCCGATGAGAAGAAGCGCGATGACGGGCACGCCGATCATCAAAATGGATCTCAGCGATGCCCGATCGTTCATCAGGCGTCGAGCCGCACCGGTAACGGGGGCGAATGTGACTGACATGGGGGGGACTCTCTACTTCGTACGTGCTTCGATTTTTGTATCGTTCGCGCTCTGCGACTCCAGACCGTAGGCGGCGCTGCGCGCAGGCGTGCAGCCCGGCATCAGCGTCGTCGTGTTGGCTCTCATGCGGGTCAGCAGATCCAGCAGCGTCTCGCGCTCCGCCGCCGAGAAACCGGCCAGCACGACGCTGTAGGTTTCGTCCGCGATCTCCCAGATATGGTCGAGAACGGGAGCCGCCTGCGCGGTGAGAAAGAGCCGCTGCGCGCGGCGGTCATTGGGATCGGGACGGCGCTCGACGAGCCCCGCCGCCACCAGCTTGTCGATCAGCCGTGCCACCGTGATCGGCTGCACTTCTAGAAGCTCCGACAGGCTGACCTGATTGAGCCCTTCATTGCGCGACAGATGAACCAGCGCGCGCCATTGCGCCTGCGTCAGCCCCATCGGCGTGACGCGCTCATTGAAAATGCGCCGCAGCATCCGGGAGGCGTCGCTGATGAGGAAGCCGATATTCCAGCCGGGCTTGGGAGGGGAGCGAAGGGGGGCGTTCATGGGATTATAGGCAGCAATGCTGTTTAAGGGGTCTGCATCTAATAAGCATTGCTTATTATATAGGCCGAGAAAAGCCTCCCGCAAGAGGGGAGGCTGTTCAGATGTCGCAAGTCGCCGGACCGTATCGGGCGCCTTCAGGGGGCAGCTCTGAGGCTTTCAGGCCCCGAAAGCGGCATTCGCCACGAAAACGAAGCCATAGCAGCCGAGCACGACATAGGCGGCTGCGGCGAGCGCATCGCCGAAATTGAAACCCATCGACACGCCGGCAATGTCCTTGCGGATCTGACCGGCCTTGGCCACCGCATCGGCGGCGAAGGACGTGGAGGCCGCGGCTGAAGCTGTAGAGTTCTGGACGGTGGACATAGTTTTATTCCTTCGAAATCAGTCGGTTACAGTATACCTGTCCGGTCGTCCCATCCCTGGCACCCGGTCGCTTTGTGAGGCGCTTCTTGGTTTTGATGTTGAGCGCAGAATATGCTGCAACGCACAAATTGACAAGAAGTCAGTTTGGGCGTTTTGACGCACCGCAACATAAGTCGGAAGATTGTTGAGGGCGCGGAGACGCGGAGACCTTTCAAACAAGCTCTCAGATCTTGCGACCGGCGGCTTCCCAGAAAGGCTCCCGGAGCTTGCGTTTGAAAATCTTGCCCGAATCTTCGCGCGGCAATTCCGCCCGGAACTCGACATGCCGGGGCACCTTATAATTCGCCAGCTTGCCGCGCTTCATCTGCATCGGCGCACATATGCGCTTAAAAAAACTTATGTGCCTTGAAACTTAGATGTTTCGTTCTGCCTATAATGATGTGATCGAGAACCTGAATGCCCAGCGGCTCCGCGATCGAGGCGATTTTTTTCGTCATCTGAATATCTGCCAGCGAAGGCGTCGGGTCGCCGGATGGATGATTGTGGACCAGAATGATCGAAGACGCATTGAGCGCCAGCGCCCTTTTTACGATCTCGCGCGGATAGACCGGAACATGATTCACCGTTCCCTTGGCCTGCATTTCGTCGGTGATCAATGCGTTCTTATTGTCGAGAAAGAAAATCAGGAAACGCTCCACACGAGAGCGCGACAGGCGAGTTCTGCAATAGTCGAGCAGGGCGTCAGTCGATGAAATGACTGTGCGTTCGGGAATTTTTTCTCGCGCGAGATGGATGGCGATCGATTGCACCAGCCGAAACAACAGGATGGCCCGCTCGTCCATGCAGGGCGTCTCGAGCAGTAGGTTTGCATCTTCGCTGATAACGCTGCCTAAGGTGCCGAACCTCCTTATGAGTTGTTTTGCGCGGCGACTGCCATTCCCTTTTCCTCTCGCGACGAAGGCGAGCAACGCTTCCAGGAGTTCGCTATCCGTGAGGCTGTCGGTTTGGTCTTCGAGCAGACGTAAACTTACGCTGTTTTGATTCGCAAACACGCTTGCGCTTCTATACGACACCGCACCTCCTTAACTCCCGGTGGGAGAAGAATTCGATCTTTGAATACAGAAACACCTTCGGCAACCACGCATGGAATTGCCGCACAAGAGTCTGATTTTCGATATTGGATAGGTGGGGTCGCTACAATTCAGTAACGAAAAAATATCCGATATTCATTTGCCTTGCCCCTTCGCCAATCATGCGTTCTGCCCCCGCAAGAACTCCGAACCGTGATTTCATGATACGTCGATTCGTGAATCTCAAAATTCAAATCGTTATTGAGTGTGGGCTAAAAAGGCGTTCCTCTATTTTTCATGTACGTATTTTCGACGACAACAAATGCATGATTCATGCGTTAAATATAAATCGGAGCGTTTCAAACAAGCTCTCAGATCTTGCGACCGGCGGCTTCCCAGAAAGGCTCCCGGAGCTTGCGCTTGAAAATCTTGCCCGAATCTTCGCGCGGCAATTCCGCCCGGAACTCGACGCGTCTCGGCACCTTGTAGCTCGCCACCTTGCCGCGCAGGAACGCCTTCACTTCGGCATCGCCAAGGCGCGCGCCGGGCTGGGGCTGAACGATGGCGCAAAGCTGTTCGCCGAACTCGTCGTCGGGGATGCCGAAAACCGCGCAATCGGCGACGCCGGGCATCTTGTGAAGTTCGGCCTCGATCTCGGCGGGGTAGATATTGACCCCGCCCGAAATTACCACCTCGGCGGAACGTCCGCTGAGATAGAGAAAGCCGTCCTGATCGAGATAGCCGATATCGCCGAGCGAGATGAGGCCCTGTTTTTCCGAACGCCGACGCTTCTCATCGTCCTGATGATAGGTGAAGTCGGCATAATCCATCAGTCGGCAGACGATCTCGCCGCTCGCGCCCCGGTCGGCTTCCTTGCCGTTCTCGTCGAGCACACGCACCTGCGCGCCGGGCAATGCCTTGCCGACCGTGCCCTTGTGGCTCAGCCATTCCCTGGAGTCGCAAAAAGTAACCGCGCCGGTTTCCGTGCCGCCGTAATGCTCGGTGACGATCGGTCCCCACCAGTCGATCATCGCCTGCTTGACGTGAACGGGGCAGGGCGCCGCGCCATGCATGACGAATTGCAGCGAGGATGTGTCGTATTTGCGCCGCACTTCTTCGGGCAACTTCAGCAGCCGCACGAAATGCGTCGGCACCGCGAGCAAATGCGTCACCCTGTAAGTCTCGATCAGGCGCAGCATTTCTTCGGGATCGAAACGCGGGAGAAGAATCTGGTTCGCGCCGATGCGGAAGAAATAATTCACCCAGCCGTTCGGCGTCGAATGATACATCGGCCCGCCAGCCATCGCGACGATCTGTTCCGGCCTGTCCTCCCAGCCCTCGACGCCGAATATCCTGGAAATCATTTGCAGGCCCGCCGCCGCCTGCTCCGCTGTCGGCGGTTGACGCCGCACGCCCTTGGGGTGGCCCGTCGTGCCGGACGTATAGATCATCGATCCGGGTGGCTCGGCGGGCCCTTCGGTTCTCGGCGGAAATTGCGCGAGCCATCGGCTCCACTCGGTCGCGCCCGCGGGCAAACGTCCGGCATCCGGCGGCAGTTTGTATTCGGCGATAATCTCGGGCGGCGTCTCGACGACGAACACGGGAATGCCCGAGGGCAGCGCATGCGCGATGCCCGCATGGAGATCGGAATGAATGACGATGGCCTTGGCGCCTGAATTCCCGAAGACGTAACGCGCTTCTTCCGCCGAGTTGTGCCAATTGACCGGCGTGAGATAGGCGCCGACGAGGCCCGCGGCGACCGATGCTTCCAGAAAGGCAAAGTCGTTTCTGAGATAGACCGCCACCACATCGCCCGCGCCGATGCCGAGCGATGCAAACCCGGAGCCCGCGCGCGCGGCGCGCTCCGCGATTTTCGGCACGTCGACCATCCGCGCGCCGGACCTCAGCCAGGCTGTCATCCAGTCCTCCCAGACTTCGGCCTGGCCGATCGGGCGATACGCGCCCGAATGCGAGGCTCTATATCGTTCTTCCCGCGCCCTCCCAGAAGGGTTCGCGCAGCTTGCGCTTGAAAATCTTGCCCGAGTCCTCGCGCGGAAGATCGATGCGGAATTCGACGCGCTTTGGCACTTTGTACCCGGCGATGCGCTCGCGCAAGAAAGCCTTCACGTCGCTCTCGCCAATATCCGCGCCCGCCGCTTTCTGCACGATGGCGCACACTTGCTCGCCGAATTCCTCGTCGGGAATGCCGAAGACCGCGCAGTCGCCGACACCGGGCATCTTGTGCAACTCGGCTTCGATTTCGGCGGGGTAGATGTTGACGCCGCCGGAAATGATCATGTCCTTGGCGCGGTCGCAGAGATAGAGAAACCCGTCCTCGTCGAGATAGCCGACGTCGCCGAGCGAGATCAGGCCCGCCTTTTCCGCTTTGCGGCGTTTCTCGTCGTCGCGGTGATAGGTGAAGTCGGGGATGGTGTGGGTGCGGCAGATGATTTCGCCGGTCGCGCCTTTGTCGACTTCCTTGCCGCTCTCGTCGATGATGGAAACCTGCGCGCCATCGACCGCCTTGCCGACCGTGCCGGGATGCGCAAGCCATTCCTTTGAATCGCAGAAGACGACAGCGCCCGTTTCGGTGCCGCCGTAATATTCGTAAATCACCGGGCCCCACCACTCGATCATCGCCTGCTTCACATGCACGGGGCAGGGCGCGGCGGCATGGACGACGAAGCGCAGCGAGGAGAGGTCGTATTTCTTTTTCACCTCGTCCGGCAGCTTGAGCAGCCGCACGAACATGGTCGGCACCATATGCAGATGCGTGACCTTGTATGTGTCGATCAGCGCCAGAAGCTCTTCGGGATTGAAACGCGGCTGCAAGATCGCGCTTGCGCCGACGCGGAACGCAAACAGACCATAGGCATTGGGCGCGGAGTGATACATCGGCCCCGTCACCACCGTCACCATATCGGACGGGTTGCCGAAGCGGGGATCGAAGCCCATCACGCCGCCGATCAGCTTCTGCCAGGCCTGCGCCTGCTCGGCATTGGGCCGCGCACGGCGCACGCCCTTGGGATGTCCCGTCGTGCCGGAGGTGTAGATCATCGTTCCCGGCGCTTCTTCCGCGCTTTTTTCTCTTGGCGGGAATTTCGCCAGCCATTCGCTCCACAAAGGAATGCCGGCGGGAAGGCGCGCGGCCTCATCCGACAGGCTATAGGCGGACATGATCTCGGGCGGCGTCTCGACGATGAAAACCGGAACGTCTTCGGGAATGGCGCGCGCAATCGGATGATAGAGATCGGCGTGAATGACGATCGCCTTGGCCCCTGAATTCTCGAAAATATACGCCGCTTCGTCCGGCGAGTTGTGCCAGTTGGCGGGCGTCGAATAGGCGCCGACGAGGCCGGCGGCAACGGACGCTTCAAAGAAGGCGAAGTCGTTGCGCAGGTAAACGGCGATGACATCGCCCGGTCCGATGCCGAGGCTCGCAAACCCCGATGCCGCGCGTGCCGCGCGTTCCGCCAATGCCGCCACGTCGGAAACGCGCGCGCCCGACCTTACAAACCCAGTCATCAAAGTCCCTCCCCGGGATGTCTGCTTCTTTGAAAAGAGTGTAGCAGGGGGATTTCGGCTGAAAACGGCAAAAGGAGGCTATCAACTAAATCGGTTCCCAACGGAACCCGGCAAGCCTTCTGGCGTTTGTTTATGGAAACCGGCCTCTCGGCCAGTCATTCATGCAAGCGCCGTGAACGAGCATGGGGCGCTGCATCGGTTGTAAGGGAGTGAGACCCGATGGCGATCAGAACCAGGACGAAGCGTCTGCGCAAAGATGCCGAAGCGCTCAGGGACGACGCGCGCGATCTCGTCGAGGAGAGCTTTTCTCATCCCGCTGTTGACAGACTTGTCGATGCCATACGCGAACGTCCGGTCACGGCCGTCGTCGTTACCGCCGCGATCATGGCGCTCAGCGCGCGCTTCGTGGGCCGCGTCCGTCACTGGGGAGAATAAACATGCGTTATCTGTTTCTCTGGATCGTCGGTGTGCCGATCCCCGTTCTGATCCTTATCTATTTCCTGTTCCATTGACGGCTGCTGGGGAGAATAGTCATGCGTCTTCTGCTTTTGATTTTGATCATTGTGCTGATTGTCGGCGCCTTGCCGACCTGGCCCTATAGCGCCGGCTGGGGCTATTACCCCAGCGGCGGCATCGGCACCCTTCTCGTCGTACTGCTTGTACTCGTGCTTCTCGGCGTCTTGTGACGTCATCTTTCCCTGAAAAGACCATGGAGTTCTGAATATGTTGCGCAAGGCAATGATCGGTATCGCTCTGACGCTTCCCCTCATGGGTGCGCTCGCGGCATGCGACGACAAAGGCCCGGCTGAAAAGGCCGGCGAAAAAGTCGATAACGCGGTCGATAACATGAAGGATGCGGTGAACCCGCAGGGTCCGGCTGAAAAGGCCGGCGAGAAGATCGACAACGCGACCGGCAACTGATCGCCGCACGCCGTTCCAGATAGGAGAGCCCGCCCGGTAAAGGCGGGCTCTCTGCTTTTGGATCAGCTGTAGCGGGCCTCCCGCTTGGCGCCCGTCGCGCCCGCCTTCACCTGATCGACCGCCCAGGCGAGATCGGCGAGGTATGTGTCGGCGACCTGAAGATGAAAAGGCGAGAGCATCAGGTGCAGGCCCTTGGGCTCCGTCGTCAGGCTCGTGAACCAGCCGCGTTCGAAAAGTTTTCCCCAGATCGCCATGCAATCGAGGTCGTCGCGCGTGAAGGCGATGAGGCCGAGCTGCGGTCGCCCGAGCACGCGGAAGCCGAGCGCCTTCACGCCTGCTTCGATCTTCTCGCGCGCATCGGTTACCTGTTTGTGTTTGGCCCGATACCCTTCGACGCCGAGGAAATTCATCACGGCCCAGGCTGCCGCGATCGCGCCGCCGGGCCGCGTGCCCGCCAGCGTCGGCGTTACCATGCGCCCGCCCGGCCAATTATCCGTATCGAAGATCATATGGGCGCGCAGCGCGTCCGAGCGGAACAGCACGGTGGACGCGCCCTTGGCGCAATAGCCGTATTTATGCAGATCCGCCGATATCGACGAAACGCCCGGCACTTCAAAATCGAAAGGCGGAACGTCGCCGCCATTCATTCGCACGAAAGGCGCGATATAGCCGCCGACGCAAGCATCCACGTGGAGCCAGAGCCCGCGCGCTTGCGCCAGCGCGCCGAGCTTTTCAATGGGATCGATGAGCCCATAGGGAAAACACGGCGCGGAGCCGACGATCATCACGGTGCGCTCGTCCGCCGCCTTGCCCATCGCCTCGACATCGGCGAGGAAGTCGGCGCCGAGCGCCACGCGCCGCACCTCGATCTCCATCACCTTGGCCGCCTTGTCGAAAGCCGGATGCGCCGAATAGGGCAGCACGACATTGGGTATGCCGGTCATGCTTTTTTCTTTTCGCGCGAAATCCCGCGCGGTCTTCATCGCCATCGTGATCGAATCCGTGCCGCCCGACGTGATGTTGCCCGCCGCGCCCTCAGGCGCATGAAGCAGCGACAGACCCATCGCCACGACTTCGTCTTCCATCTTCTTCAGGCTCGGAAAGGCCATCGGCCCGAGGCCGTTTTCCGACTGGAACAGCGCATAGGCTTCTTTCTGCACGCGTTCGACATCCGGCCCTGCATTGAAGACATAGACGGCGGTCTTGCCGTCGCGCCATTTGACGTCGTTCTGGCCCCGCGTCTGCATCTCGCGCTTGAGGCTTTCCCAGTCGGTCCCTTTGGTGGGCATAGGCATGATGATTTTCCGATTTGATGGGTTCGGGCGCGAAGTTGGCGGATTGAGTGCGTCCCCTTCGGGTTTATACTCCCCCAAAACAGTATTGCGCAAAAACAAAGGGAGGTAGCCATGAGCCAGTACGAGGACCTCATTTACGAGGTGAAGGATCGCGTCGCAATCCTCACCCTGAACCGGCCGGACAAACTCAACGCCTGGACGGCCGCGATGGAAAAGAGCATCAAGCGCGCGCTTGCCGCCGCCGTGCAGGACGAGGCGGTGCGCGTCATCGTCATCACCGGCGCGGGACGCGGCTTCTGCGCCGGCGCCGACATGAATCTTCTTCAGCAGATCAAGCCGGCCAACTGGGAAGATCGCGAACTCGCAAACGCGGCGCGCGAAGAAACATTCAACTTCAACAGCGGCCTCGGCCCGGACGTCACGCAGCATTATGGCGGGCGCTTCGGCTATCTCTTTCAGGTGAAGAAGCCGATCATCGCGGCCATCAACGGGCCGGCGGCGGGCCTTGGCCTCGTCTTCGCGCTTTATGCCGACCTGCGTTTTGCCGGCTCCGATGCGAAGTTCACGACGGCCTTCGCACAGCGCGGCTTGATTGCGGAACATGGCATTTCGTGGCTGCTGCCGCGTCTCGTCGGCCCGGCCAACGCGCTCGATCTTTTGTTGTCCGCCCGCAAGGCGACGGCGGCGGAAGCCGAACGGATGGGCCTCGTCAACAAGGTCTTCGAGCAGGAAAATTTCGTCGGCGCGGTGATGGACTACGCAAAGACGCTGGCTGAAACCGTCTCGCCGCGTTCGATGGCCGTGATGAAGGCGCAGGTATGGAAGTCTCTCTTCCAGAGCTTCGACGAAGCCGTCGAGGTCGGCGACAAGGAGATGCAAGGCAGCTTCGCCACCGCCGACTTCAAGGAAGGCGTCGCTCACTTTGTCGAGAAGCGCAAAGCGAATTTCACCGGCAAGTAATCCAGTGAAACAAAAAGGGCGCGGGACTTGATTCCCGCGCCCTTCTTTTTGGGACGACGCCTTAGAACGTCACGGCGACGCCCGCCAATGCCTCGATGCCCGGCGCGGCAAACCCGTTCGCCGGTTCGTAATCCCGATTGAAGAGATTATTGACCTTGGCCGTCAGTTCGACCGCCTTGGACAGCTTGTGCGACACCGCGATATTGGTCACCGAGTAGCCAGCCTGCTTGCCATACAGGTTGGGAAAGACGCCATCGCGCAGCACATCCATATATTGTCCGACCCAGAGCACGTCGGCGCTGATGGTCGTTGCCTCGGTGACGCTCCAGGCCGTGGTGAAGTCGACCTGATGACGCGGCCTGCGCAATTGCGGCTCGATCGTATTCGCATCGACAATCGTGAACGTGTAGTCGATGCGCGCCGTCAGGGAAGCGAAGGGGTTCGCTTCGACAAATGCCTCGACGCCATGCGTCTTGAACGCTTGCGTATTGACGCTGGTGGAGGTGGTTGCGGTCGGATAGACGACGACGATGCCGTCCTGCACATCGTTGTGGAACCAGGTTGCGCCGGTGCGGAGCAGATCGTCGAACAGACCTTGCTCTATGCCGACATCCCAGCCCTTGCTCTTTTCGGCCTTGAGGTCTGGATTGCCGATATAGGCGCCGGGCCCGAAGGAAGAACTGTAGGGCGAAAAGCCGAAGCGCTGATAGAGCGACGGCACCTTGAAGCCCGTGCCGTAGCTCGCCGTCAGCCGCGTGTCGGTTTCAGGTTGGTAATAGCCCGGCGCAATCGTATAGCTGAACCGGTCGTCGAAATTCGCGGGCATGTCGTAACGCGCGCTGACCGTCGCAAAAAACCGCGCGCCAAACGTCTGCCGATCCGACGCCGCCAGCGCATAGGCATGGGTTTGCGCCGAAGAATCTGGATACTGGATATAGCCTCCGCCGAAATCGCGGAAGCCGTTCTCGACAAATTCCTCGTGGGAATAGTTTCCGCTCAAGGAAAATGTGTTGCTGTCCGTGACATCGAAGACGTTGTCGAGGCTGGTGTCGATCCGCTCGCTATTGTCGTTCACTTCGCCCGATATGTCGGGCAGAAGGGCGTCGCCGAAATTCTCGCTCTTCGTCGCATAGCGCGTATAGGAGAGCTTCAGTTTCGGCCGCCAGCGGCCATCCATGAAACGGCCGGCAATGTCGCCCGATGCCGAAAACTGGCGCGTGCGCGAATGGTCGTTCAGGTCTTCATAGACGGCGGTGAAGAGCGCGTCATATCCGCCTTCATCAAGGTCCGACCGGGAATCATTATACTGCGTGAAGAACGACGCCGTCAGATTGTCGCTGAGCGCCGTATCGAAATGCGCCGAGAGATTGACGTTCTCGGCATTGTCCTGCTCCTTGTCGGCCCCGAAACGCAGACGCTCCGGCGTGATGTCGTTGCCGTCTGTGGCTTGCCGCGCCGCCGAGAAGAAATAATTCGTCTTGCCGAAACTGCCGCCCGATGTGGCGCTCGTGTTGATCGAGCCGAGCGTGCCCACCTCCACGCGCGCCGTGGTCTGGGGTGCGCCGCCGCCCGTCTTGGTGATGATGTTGATGACGCCGCCGATTGCCTGGCTGCCGTAAAGTGCGCTTTGCGGGCCGCGCACGATTTCGATGCGTTCGACATTTTCGAGCGTGAAGGAAGCGAGGTTGAACGCCCCGTTCGACGACGAGGGATCGCTGATCGGCTGACCGTTCAAAAGAAACAGCGTGTGGTTTGAATTCATGCCGCGCGTGAAAACCGATGCGGCGGTGCCCCGACCGCCCGACTGCACGACATTCGTGCCCGGCGCGCCGTGTAGCGCGTCGGTCAAGGTGCGATATTGATGCGTTGCGATCTGTTCGGCGGTGATGATCGTGTAGGAGCTCGTGGCTTCCTTCGTCGGCAGCGGTTCCGCGCCCGCCGTAATCAGAAGCTCGGGCGTGGTTACCGCCGTGTCGGCGGCGAAAGCGGGGCCGGCGAGCAGCGCGGCAAATCCCAGGGCAGCCGCGCTCAGGCGACGCCCATCTGGCGTTGAGTTGTTCATAAGAACCCCCTCGTGTCGTTCGCGGCCAACCCCGGCCGCAAGGAACGGCGGTGGGGAGCGAACAGGCAGGAGCGGGGAGACGCATGGGCGAAACATGCGGAGCGTTGCGCGCTGCGAAGGAAACCCTCCGCAAGGCCGCGAGACCCGTCATGTCACCGATACGGACAAACCGCTCCGCTGGCACACCCCGGCCACCGGTAGATGACGCGCTTGACGGCAGGTCTCCTGGCTCGCGGGTCGTCGGCTCCGTCCCGCCTTCCCATCGCCGGCGCCGATAAAGGCGCAAACGACAGTGGCTTTTTGGAACGAGGCCTCGCCGCTCACAGTTGCGGGGGCAGCCAGGGCATCGGCTTCGCGTTGAGACGAGCGCCTCACCCTGTTCCCTCTTGCCTCCCTCGAACGCATGGATTGCGCCTCGGGAACCATCGAGCAGCGGCACTATAGGTGGCGAGCGAAACGTGTCAAATCGCAGACGATGCGATGAGGCGCGGAGCGCTGACACGCGCGCGACCGCTTCAATTCGGGAGTTATTTCAGGGAAATTTCCGGATTGGTCGGAGTGAGAGGATTCGAACCTCCGACCCCCTCGTCCCGAACGAGGTGCGCTACCAGACTGCGCCACACTCCGCACCTAACCAGAGGCGGCGTTATAGCCTCCAGACATGGCTCCTGCAAGGCCCCAAACCTGCCCATTTTAAGGGCTCGACCTTGGTTGCGTGGCCCCGCGGTTGCCGTTATCTTCCGCCCGTTTCCTGGGCCTGCGCCGTTCCTCTTCGGCTCCTGCTGGGGCGTCGCCAAGTGGTAAGGCAACGGATTTTGATTCCGTCATACGGAGGTTCGAATCCTCCCGCCCCAGCCAATTTCATATCTTTCGGGGGAGACAATTCATGGGCGTTCAAGCTGTAAAAGACGCGATCGATCTTGGGATCGTCACCACCAACGGCCCGGCCATGCTGGCCTTCTACCGCGACGTGCTCGGCTTCAGACATGAAGGCGACGTGGCGATGGAAGCGTCGGGCATCAAGGTCATGCATCGTCTGTGGTTCGGCAACAGCCTGATTAAGCTGGTCGTCCCGATGCGCGAGCCGAAAGCCGCGGCCGCGCCCGGCGGCATTCCGGGCGCCACCGGATATCGCTACTGGACCATGACCATCGACAATCTGGATCGGGTCTTGAGCGACATCGGCGCGGCGGGTCACAAGATAGTGCGTCCACGGACGGAAATCCGCCCGGGCATCGCCATTGCCATCGTGGAAGACCCCGACGGCAACTGGGTGGAGTTTCTCGAGACCGCCTGACCGAACCGGACAGGCAGTCTCGATACCTCATTTACTGACGGCCGCTGAAAGAGACCGGATAGGCTTCGTTGCGAATCTTGAGCATCGGGTCTGCGGCTTCGATGCCGCTGGGCGGGCTGCCGGGCAGGAACAGCAACGCTTTGTCGGCGCTTGCCTGATCGGCGGCGAGGCGGTCGATCTTGAGCGTGCCGAGTTTCACGAGCTTCCGGCTCTCCGGCCAGGCGATCGAAGGATCTTCGATCTTGTCGCCCGGCTGGGAAATCTGCGCATACCAGTCGAACGCGATCGGACCGGCGGCGACGCGCTTGCCGATTTCGGTCTGAAGATAGTTCGCGCCGAGCGTCTTTTTGGCTGCGGCATCGACATAATGTTCGCCCGCCTTCGGAACGAAGCGATAGCGCACATAAGTCTTCTTGCCCTTGGCATCGACGAAGGCGAAGGAATTCACGCCGAAATAGGTGGTTGTCGCATAACTCACCGGCGGCGGATTCTGGGTGGTCAGAAACGTCTTGGCGATGGGGTGGCTGCCGAGAAACTTGTCCAACGCCGTAGGCTTCGCGGCGGTCGGTCCGCTGGAGCCGATGGCGCGCAGCAGCTCGCCGAACTCATCCGATGTCGCGGTCGGAAAACCGTTGAAGTTATGCGAGACGATGTCGAGCGGCGCGCCTTTTTCGTTCTGGAACTTGACCGCGAAGCCGCGTGGATTGGCTTCGTCGATATTGTCTGGAATATCGGGAATGCCGGTGAAATCAGAGAAGCGGACGGTGAGCTTGGAGGCGGGTTCGGCAAAGACCTCGGCGGCGCTCAAACCATGCGCGGCTTTGGTCGGGACGAATGTGCCCTCAAGAATGATGCCCTTGGCATGTACGGCCCGGGCGTGATGGTCGCCGAAAGCCGAATGCAGGTCGTTGACGAGCCCGGCGCCGTCTTCGGCGCGCGCCGCCGCCGGCAAACCCATCGTCAACGCGCCGAGCGCCAGCGCCGCACCTCCGCCGAGGAGGGATCGCTTGAGACAGTTCATGATTGTGATCTCCAGTCTTTGCCGGGCGCGAACACCCGAACGGTGGAGGCGAGCGTGTCAGCCCTCTTCGCCGCGTTCTTTCACAAAACAAGCGCGGAATGACGAAAAGAAACGCGGCGGCTTACTGAAAACCCGGCGGCCCCTTGTACTCGCGGCGCCAGGCGGCGGGGCTCAACCCCGTCGCCTGGCCGAAGACGCGGGTGAAATGGCTCTGATCGGAAAAGCCGCATTCAATGGCGATCTCGCTGAGCGGCATATCGCCGTTCAGCACCAGCAACTTGGCGCGTTTGACGCGCTGATGCATCAGCCATTTATGGGGCGGCATGCCGGTCGTCGCCCGGAACGCCCGCGAGAAATGATTGACCGACAATCCGCATTCGCGGGCGATGATGCTGAGCGAGAGATTTTCTTGCAGACAGTCGCTCAGCATTTCCTTGGCGCGCCGCTCTTGCCAGCGCGCCAGCCCCGAGGGCCCCTGCTTGAGCGCCGCATTTCCATATTTCTGGATGACATGGGCGCAAATGGCTTGCAGAAGATGATCGAGGATCAGGCTGTTGGCGGCGCCCGACGTACGAAAGGCGGGGATCATCGCCTGGCCGATATGGTGGATGACCGGATCGCGCATGGCGTGGCCGATTTCATATTGGAAATCGTTGACGGCCCGCCCGCCATTTTCAAGCGCGCATTCGTTGATGGCGGCGAAGGGCAGATAGAATTGCAGCGAGTGATAGGGCCCTTTGACGAAGACCGCGGGGTCGCGGCGCAGATCGTAGAAACAGGTCTCGCCGCTGAAGAACGGCGGAGATTTCACCGAGCGGCCGTCGAACCACAATTCATGATTGGAAGACCCGATTTGCCATCCGACCATCATCGCGTCCGCATAGGGAGCGCGCGTCGTCGGTTCCGGCATGGAGACATCGGAGACGAGCTCGGTGACGGTGATGGCGCCTTTTTGAAGCGAGCGGCTTGCGTGAACCCGCAGATCAGGCAGGCGGAAACGCTCCGCGAGATATCCGCCACGGGATATATGCTGTTCCATCCTGCGCCCCCCGCATCCTGGACTAAGCAAGGCGACTTGACCTGAGCGCGACGATCGGATGATCCGGGTGCTGCAGGATTGTCTACAAAAGACGTCGTCTGACCTTCGTTGAATCTTGTATCACAAGAATGCACCGCAATCGCTGCAGAATTTTGAACGATACGGGCCCGTTTGGGAGATTTCAGCGGTTTTTTACTCGGCAAACTGGCGCGGCGCCGCCATTTGGCGACCGGAATCTCGCGACGGATCGTTTCCAGAAAATGCGCGATGCGTTCAATCAAGATAAGTCCGGCGATCTTCAATAGAGTTTCATCGGAATTTCTTGTCGGCTTCCCGATGCCACCTTGGAGATAAATATGAAAATCCGCTTCTCACGTCTCTCGGCGCGCCTCCTTGCGCCGGCCGCCTTGCTGATTGCGGCCACGATGGCGGCGTATCTCACGCAAGCTGAGGCGCATATGCCGGGCGAGAGCGTTGCACCGGCCTTCAACCAAATGATCCCGAACATTCCCGGCAAGAGCCTCATCGGCGCGGTCGTGGAATATGCGCCGGGCGCAAAGAGCGTCTCGCACCATCATGCAAAATCCGCATTCATACTCGCCTATGTTCTTTCGGGAGCCATCCGCAGCCAATTGAACGACGGCAAGGTGCAGGTCTTCCATGCTGGCGAAAGTTGGTCGGAAGTGCCCGGTACACATCACACGATCAGCGAAAATGCGAGCGACACCGAGCCCGCAAAACTTCTGGCGATCTTTGTCGTGGACAGTGCGGACAAGGCGCTGACCGTGAACGACAAGAAGGATTGAACGTCGCGGCGCGGGAAGGCTAGGCGGCGGGGTGAACCGCCGCGTCTTGCCTGCCGCGCGTCGCAAATCGCGTCAGCAGAATCTTGATCGTGACGATGCATGGCGCTGCCGCGACGAAGAAGAGAGCATAGAGCGCGAACGTATCGCCATAGGCGATCAGCGCGCATTGCTGCTGTAGCTGCCGGGCAATGACGCCGTAAGCGGCCTGGGCGGCGGCGGCGGGATCGAGCCCGCGCGCCGCAAGGCTGCTCGCAACCCCGGCCATCCGGGCGGCGAGGGCGGGGCTTTCCGCCGTGACGTGAGCGGAAAGGATCGTATCGGCCAAGGCGATCTTGTGGCCGACAAGCGTTTGCAGCCCCGCGCCGCCGAGCAGCCCGCCCATTTGCTTGCCGAAATCGAAAAGCCCGATGCCCGCGAGCACCTCGCTGTCGTCAAGCTCGAGAAGCGTGATCAGCGTCAAAGCGACGAAGAGAAAGCCGAGCCCCAGACCGCGCAAAAGCAGGGGCAGCATCATGTCGGCCGTGCCGCTGCTTCCCGATGTGTAGGACAACATCCATATCGCGACGATGAAGAAAAGCAGGCCCGGCGGCACCAGCTTGAACGGCTGAACCCTGGCGAACAGGATCGCGCATCCAGCGCCAATGAGGCCGACGGCGATGAGCCCGCCGCTCGGCAGCAACAGAAAGCCGGCCGCCTTCGGCGAAAAGCCAAGGACCGAGGTTGTGAAGGCCGGGATCAGATAGGCGCTGCCGCTCAGCGCGATGCCGGCGACGAAACTGACAATGAAGCCGAAAGTGAAATCGGCGTGCCGGAAAGGAGAGATTTCGATCATCGCCACACGCCGCTGCAGCAGGATGTAAACGGCCAGTGCGCCGAGCAGGACCGCACCTGCAAAAGCAATCTCGGGAGACGCAAGCCAGTTCCAGCGCTCCCCCAGGGTCAGCACATAAGTCAAAGCCGTGAGGACGACACCGAGGCAGATGAAACGCGCGGCGTTCACGCGCGTCCGCGCCATACGCATCGGCACCGCAACGCGCGCGGCAAGGATCATCGCCAGCGCCAAGAGACCGATGCCGAGCGTTGCGATGAACACCCAGCGCCAGGTGAGAGCATCGACGATCCATCCTTCCAGCGCCGGAGCGAACGTCGTCGGGGCCATCACCGCGCCGAGCGCGAAAACCGCCTGAACGATCGGCTGATGACGTCGCGGATAATGCAGAAAGGCAATCGCCTGACCGCTGACCAGCAAGGCGCCGCCCGCCAGCCCTTCGATCAGCCGCGCGATCAAAATGACATGAAGCGAACCGCTCGCGGCGCAGATTGCCGCCGCGCCAATGGCAAGCGCAAGCGACCAGACCAGAATTTTATGGACATCGATCCGGCCGGCCAGCGCAGGCACCGTCAAAAAGGCGAGCATTTTTGCCGCCGTAAAACCCATGTCGAGCCAGGCATATTCATCAGGCGTCGCGTGAATGATGCCCGCCATGCTGGAGCGCGTGAGCGACAGCGCCGTTCCGGCTACAGCGTCCGCGGTCGCGGCGAGCGTCAGGCCGAGGAGGAGAACGAGGTCGCGCCGCTCGGGCATTTTCGTCACCGGCCGGGCGCGGCGGCGATATCGACCGTGACCGACGCGGAAAGCCCGGGCACCAGACGCCCGGATAACGGGTTGTCCGCCGCGAGTTGAATTTTCACCGGCACGCGCTGCACGATGCGAACGAAATTCCCCGTCGCATTGTCCGGCGGCAACAGGCTGAAGGCCGCGCCGCTGCCGGGCGCGAGACTATCGACGCGGCCTTCCAGCGTCGTGCCGGAATAGCCGTCGACAGTGATCTCCGCCTTTTGTCCAGGCTTCATATGGCCGAGTTGCGTCTCCTTGAAATTGGCGACGATCCAGACGCTCATCACCGGCACGAGCTCCAGAACCGGTGCGCCGGGCGTCACATAGCGGCCGGGCCTCACGCTGCGATTGCCGATCACGCCGTCGACGGGCGCGCGCACCACCGTATTGTTGAGATCGATCTGCGACAGCGCCTGCGCCGCGCGCGCCGCATTGAGCGCGGCGGCGGCTTCGCCTTCTTGCGCATGAATGACCTTGAGCTTGCGTTGCGAGGCCGTGATTGTCGCGCTGGCCGACTGAACGCCGGCTTCCGCTTGCAGATTGGTGGCCCGGGCGCGCTCATATATCTGCCGACTGATATTGGCGGCATGCAGCAAATTCGTGTAGCGCTCGAGATCGAGCGCGGTTCGCTGCATCTCGGCATTGGCGGCGGCGAGCCCGGCCCTTGACTGCGCGATGACGGCTTGCTGCAGATCGGCTTCGCCACCGAGTTCGTCGAGCGCCGCCTCTTTCATCGCGACATTCGCCTTGGCCGCGTCGAGACGGGCGCGATAGTCCTCATCCTGAATGCGGAACAGCACGTCGCCCGCATGCACCGTCTCGTTGTCGCGAATATCGACGGCGGCGACATATCCGGGGATCTTGGGCGCGATGGGTGTGATGTCGCCTTGCACATAAGCGTTGTCGGTGGTCTCCGTACCCGTCCATGCCGACCAGAGATGCCAGCCGACCGCCGCCAGCAGGCAGGCGCCGAGAATGAGCGCCCAAACCGAAATCCGCCGGACGGCATTGGTGGAAATGGACGGCAAGATTTGAGCGGCCAAGGAGTGTCTCCTGCGTCTGACCCGTTATTTCCTCCCATTTTATGCGGCGGGTCATACGCTTTCTTTGATGAAAAGAGCCTGTATGTATCGTTCCTGCCTCCGCAGAACCGTGCAAAAGACGGTTTTATTGAAAAAGAACGGGAATCTTGCGCGGCATAGATTTGCCCGTTGCCGTTCAGTGCCAGAGGCGGCGCCTGCCTTCAGCGAGGATGAAAGAAATGACCCAGCGTCTCGACTATGCGAAGGCCGCACCCGATGGCATGAAGGCGCTTGGCGGCGTCTATGGCTACATCATGAAATGCGGCTTGCCTCATTCGCTTGTCGATCTCGTCTATCTGCGGGTGTCGCAGATCAACGGCTGCGCCTACTGCATCGACATGCATACGCGCGATCTGGTGAAGGCCGACATGCCGCTCGAAAAGCTGGTGCTCGTCTCGGTCTGGCGCGAAGGCGGTCTTCTTTTTAGCGAACAGGAGCAGGCGGCTCTCGCCTGGGCCGAGACCGTGACCTTGATCGCGCAGACGCAAGTCCCTCAGGACGCCTTCGACGCCGCATCGGCCGTCTTCGACGCCAAGGCGCTCTCCGATCTCACTCTGGCGATCAGCCTGATGAATTCATACAACCGCATGGCGATCAGCTTCCGCGCGGTGCCCGAAGCGGTCGCCAAGGCCGTGGCGTAGCCGTCTCCGGCGCATATCGCAGCTGGACTTCGGCTTCTGAAACTCAGGAAGACGGGCGAAGGCTCCGCACAAGATCTATCCAGCGACCGGCGATCCCCGTCGCCGAAAGTCCGGCGACGGCGGAGGGCGCTTGCCGGCTCAATATCGCGCGGCTCGCCTCATCGGCCATGAGCTCCGAAAGCGCCGCCACAAGCGCAGGCACATCGTCGACAGGGGTCAAGCGCCCAAAAGCGCCGTCGCGAAGAATGTCGCGAATGCCGCCCGGACAGTCTGTGGCGACAACCGGGCATCCGCATGCGAGAGCCTCAATGACCGCGTTTGGCGTTCCTTCGAAACGAGCGCAATGGACATAAATGTCAGCTTGCCGAAATTCGCTCTCTATATCGAAAACAGTCCCGGCCACCCGGACGCGGTCTTCAAGTCCGTCTGCCGCTATTTGGTCGGTGAGTGCCGCTCTGCCGCTTCCATCGCCCAGAATAATGAGTTCCCAGTCGGGGAAGGAAGTCGATAGAAGTGAAAAAGCCTCGATCAGAACGTCGAAGCCTTTCTGAGATTCAAGGCGTCCCACGGATAAGAGCCGGTGGCGCGCGCGCGATGAGGGCCAGCGGCCTGTGGCGTTGAATTGCGCAAGATCGATGGGATTGGGGATGACCGTTGACGAAACTCCGAATGTCGCATCCAGATAATCGGCAATGGCGCGCGTCTGTGCTACCACGGCATCCGCACGCGGGTATGCGAGATATCGCAAGATTGATGGAAGACGAGAAAGAGGCAGGTGCGCGGGGTGAACGCGCTCCGATATGACGACGGGCCATCGTTGGCCTGCGCTCGCGATGACGGAAACGACGTTCGGTTCGGGCATGAAAGCGACAACCGCGTTCGGCGCAATGGCGCGCAACGTCCGTCTCAGAACGAATATGCGCTTTAGGTTGATGTAGACGAAGTTCGCCAAAGAGCGCGAGCTGCGAAGCAGGTCAAGCCGATGCAGCCGAATGGCCGGTGCAAGGGGATAGTGGTTTGCCACGTCATCGCCGGCGAATGTAATCAGGTGGACATCGTGACCTAATTGAATCCATTGATTGCAGAGTGTCGCCGCGACACGTTCTGCTCCGCCCGGCATCATCGACGGGATGACAAAAGCGAGGCGAAGTGGTGCGGCGGAGTTTTCCTCCAAGGCGCAAGGTGGCTCGAAAACATCGATTGGAGGCATCCGGCGTCTCTCCAGCCATCAATAAAAGTTTGCGTCAGAAAGCTGGGACTTTTTTTACGGCGCCCAAGGCTGGGTATGCCAGCCGCAGCGGCGTGTAGGTTGCGCGATAATAGGCCTTGTTTCGCCTGAAGAGTATCTTCAGAGTCGTTCGAGAGGTAGCGCCTATGTTTCGCGCGACGGGGCAGTCGGTGGAACAAATGAGCGGCAGGGCGTTGCTTTATGAGGGGGGCATACAGGGGGTGGGAATTGCAATGATCAGGGAATTGATTGCTCGTAATCGGTTCGCACGCACGCTCGCTACCCGTTTTATTCCTCCTTCCGTGCGTCAGGGAATTGCAACCGCTCTTTTGCCGCCACCCGACATAGAGCTGTTTCGCGAAGCATTGTCCGAGACGGCGCCAATGTCCGCCGTTCCCGGAAGGGTGGTGATGGTTTGCGGATCCCTTCAGCCGGGGGGCGCCGAGCGGCAGGTGGCAAATACCCTCTTGGGCGTGGCTGCATCTCCGATCGAGAGCGTGACTTTGCTCTGTGATTTTCTGGATGAAACGCCGACCGTAAAACACAACTTCTATTTGCCGTTGGCGCAAACGTCCGGCGCGCTCATTCGTGCGATCGGCGGGGGCGGTGACGCGGAGCGGGAAAAGCTCCCTCAGGGGTTTCTGAATATGGCGTCCAGACTCCACCCATCCTTGGTGGACGACGTTACGAATTTGTATCATGAGTTTCGGGCCCTGCGCCCGGCGGTGGTTCACGCGTGGCTCGATTGGAGCAATGTCAGAGCCGGACTTGCAGCCGTGCTCGCAGGTGTCCCAAAAGTGGTCTTGTCCGGTCGAAATCTCAGCCCGCGACATTTTGCGCTTAACACGGATTATTTCCATCCAATCTACCTAGCGCTGCTCGAACGCGAGCCTGGAAATGTTTTGTTGCTGAACAATAGCCAGGCCGGTGCGAACGACTACGCGGATTGGCTGTCCATGGAGCCCGGGAAGGTCGAGGTAATCCGTAACGGCGTGCATTTTCCCGAAAATATGCGTCCGTCCACTGAACATATCGGCACCTTCCGCGCCGGCCTTGATATCCCGGCGGATGCACCTCTTGTGGGGGGGATGTTTCGCTTTAATCTGGAAAAACAACCGCTATTGTGGCTCGAGGCGGCGGCGAAAATAGCCGAGGTGATGCCTGACGCCTATTTTGTCATTTTTGGCCGGGGCGCCATGCGGCCCCAAATGGAGAATGCCATAATTGCTCTGGGTATCGAAAAGCGCACGCGGCTCTGCGACGTTATCACGCCCTCGCTTAATGGCCTTTCTCCCTGCGATCTCGTATTGCTGACATCGAGCGGCGAGGGGACTCCAAACGTGCTTCTTGAAGCTCAGTGGTTGGGTCTGCCCGTCGTCACCACGAACGCAGGCGGCGCTGCGGAGGCGGTGTTGAATGGGATTACGGGTATTGTTGCCACGCAAGACGATGCAAGCGTCATCGCCAATGCGGTAACTGCGATCTTGCAAGATAAAAATTTCTGTGCGATGGCGCAGAAGGAGGGCCCTTCTTTCATTGCCGGGAGGTATGGAATGGGCCGGATGATTGAAGAAACCCTCGCGGCCTATCGACTTGACGAGACTGCATATCACCGTGAGACAGCGTTGACACCCATTGCTGAGGCCAAAGCCCTATGAGTGAGCTCGTGCAAGAAACACATGAGATGGAGGTCAAGCGCGGAAAGCGCTTCAAATTCGGCAGCAACTGGCGGCGGTTTCTCCGTGTCTTGAACGACGAGCGAATTTTTGAAGCGGAGAAGTCGCTGAAGGAATTTCTGGAATGCGAAGATCTCAAAGGTAAGACTTTTATCGATATTGGCAGCGGTAGTGGATTGTTCAGCTTGACCGCGCGCCGGCTTGGTGCGGATGTTTTGTCTTTCGATTACGATCCGGAATCTGTCGCCTGCACCACTGAGCTGCGTCGGCGCTATTTCAAGGACGACCCGCATTGGCGCGTCATTTCGGGGTCGGTGCTCGATGAGGGTTTTCTCAAATCATTGGGTCAATTCGACATCGTTTACTCCTGGGGCGTTCTCCACCACACGGGCGCCATGTGGCGAGCGCTGGAGAATATCAAGATCAATACGAGAGTTGGCGGCAAGCTCTTTATCGCAATCTATAATGACTGTGGCGACGTCAGCACGCATTGGATGAAGAAGAAGATTATCTACAACAGGCT
>DASYEM010000021.1:0-76547 GCA_036499025.1 Parvibaculum sp.
CACGAACATCGTGGCGCTTCTCCTGCTCGCCGTTCTCGCTCACCAATAAGAGCGCCGGCTTCGAGAAAGACCAAGGCTCCGCAGAGCGATCTGCGGAGCCTTTTTCCTGCGCGATGGTTTTGTTGCCGAATAAAAAAAGGCCCCGCGAATTTGCGAGGCCTTTCATTTGTCGGTCTTGGCGATGAGTATCAGACGCCGCCCGGACGGCCCGGCACCGGTCCGCCGCTCTTCTTGCTGTCGTCTTTTTTGTTGAAGCGGCCGAGGTTGCTGAAGAGCTGGCCGAGAATGGTGAGCTCCTTGCCGCGCGTCGGCGTGGTGCGCGTCTGCAAATCGACGATCTCGCCGTCCTGCAAGCCGTAATAGACAACCTGCTGAACCGTATCCATCTTCTCGAAATAGAAGGCGATGACGGTCCGCTCGATCTCATCGGGCTGGTAGAAAAGATAGGTCTCGGTTTTGCTGCTGATGTAGTACCAGGCATCGCCTTCGATCGTGGATGTCGTCGAAGGGGAGCCCATGATCTCTTTGACCTGGGCTTTGGTTGTGATCTTCGGTTTGACCTTCTTCAGGTCTTTTTCGTTGAGCACATAGCCGCGCGTTTCGACCACAGGTTCAACGAGCGGCGCACAGCCTATAAGGGCCGGGCTCGAGGCAGACAGACAGGCCACGGCGGCCAGAATCCCGGCACGGCGCCGCAGGCGATTGGAAGTCATATTGGAGTACCCTCCCGAGACCCAGATGTTCAGACGTTGACCTACCCTTGTCGGTCGCTAAATTCAATCGGCTTCTTGACGCCCGTCATGTGGTACAGGTTTGGCCTGACGGAGTAACGCTATGATATGGAAAACGATTTTCGGCCGGACTGAGCGCGAGTCAGAGGCCTACGCTATCTATGGGACCCTGGTCTCGCAAGCGCGTTCGCCTGCGCTTTATCTGCATGCCGGCGTGCCGGACACGCTGGAAGGCCGTTTCGAGATGGTCGTACTGCATGCCTTTTTGGTCCTCAGGCGGCTGAAGGCAGCAAGCGGTCCCGAGACCGGACCGGCCAAGGCCTTCGGCCAGCGGATTTTCGACGTTCTGTTCGACGACATGGATCAGACCTTGCGCGAGCTCGGGGTCGGCGACCTGTCCGTCGGCAAAAAGATCAAGGCGCTGGCATCGTCCTTTTATGGGCGCGTCGCCGCCTATGACGGAGGGCTCGACGCTTCCGATCCGTCTGTGCTGGAAGAGGCGCTGAAGCGCAACGTCTTTGCCGAGATGGATCCGTCCGCAGCCGAGGTAACGGCGCTTGCCGATTATGTCCGGCGCGCATCGACTGCACTTGATGGTTTGCCCATCGCGGGGCTTTTAAAAGGCAGCGTTAGCTTCGCCGCTTTGCCCGAACCGCTTGTCGTTGAAAGGCCGGGCGCATGAGCACGGATATGAAGCCCGAATTCAGCATTGAGCTTGCCGTTGCCGACGTCTCGCAGAACGGCACCACGATTCCCTTCGAGGCGAATGAACAGCAGCGCGCGGCGCTTGCCGAACGATTCGAGCTTCTCGAGTTGCGGTCGTTCAAGGGCAAGGTCGCGGTCAAGCCCTGGCGGCGGCATGGTCTGTCGCTTGAGGGCAGCTTCCAGGCCGAGGTCGTTCAGGCCTGCATCGCGACGCTTGAACCGCTTGAGGCAAAGCTCTCCGAAAGCTTCCACCTGCACTATCTTCCCGCCGCGATGATCCAGCATGACGCCGCTGCCGCAGCGGAACGCGAGATCATTGTCGACGTGCAAAGCGAAGACCCGCCGGAGCCGATTGAAAACGACATGATCGACATAGGCGAGGCCATGTCCGAGCAGCTTGCCGTTGCGATTGATCCCTATCCGAAGAAGCCTGGTGCGCATTTCGAGCCACCGTTGGAAGAGCCGGAAACTGCCGCTGAAAAGCCTGCGAATCCCTTCGCGGCGCTCGAAAAACTCAAGAAAAAAGATTGAGCTGACGGGCCTTTAGGTCAAAACGAAGCTGTTGTTTCAAGCACCTAACCTAGTATCTTCTGGGCGGGCTGCCGGGGGGCTGCGAACCGCCTGATGATACTCCCGGCGGGGGAAAGAGGTTTGAGTGACGACACGCGGATTGACGATTGCGCTGGACGCCATGGGTGGCGATCACGGCCCCGAAACCACGATCGGGGGCGCTGAGCTCGCATCCATTCGCCACCCCGACGCGCGGTTTTTGATATTCGGCGACGAAGCGATCATGCGTCCGGTCCTGGACAGGTTTCCTCGTGTCGCCGCGGTCAGCGAAATCATCCATACGCCTGTTTCAATTTCTATGGATGACAAGCCGAGCCAGGCGCTCCGGCGCGGACGGAAAACCAGCAGCATGTGGCTTGCCATCGACGCGGTGAAGACGGGCCGCGCGCAAGCCGCGCTGTCGGCTGGCAACACCGGCGCGCTGATGGCCATGGCCAAGGTGATTCTGAAGACCATGCCGCATGTCGAGCGCCCGGCTCTGGCCGCGCTCTGGCCGACGGCGCGCGGCGAGAGTGTCGTGCTTGATCTCGGCGCGACCATCGGTCCCGACGCCTTCCAGCTCGTGCAGTTCGCTGTCATGGGCGAGGCTTTCGCCCGCGTTATTTTCAGTCTGGATCGCCCGACGGTCGGTCTTCTCAATATCGGTCAGGAAGAAGTCAAAGGCACCGAGCAGGTGAAGGACGCGGCGCAGATGCTGCGCGATTCGGGCTTGCCGATGAATTTCCATGGCTTCGTCGAAGGCGACGACATCAGCAAGGGTACAGTCGATGTCGTCGTGACCGACGGCTATACCGGCAATATCGCACTGAAGACCGCGGAAGGCACGGTCCGGCTCATCATCGAATTCCTGCGCAATGCGCTGCGCAGCTCGCTGATGTCGCGCATCGGCTATCTCTTTGCGCAAGGCGCCTTCAAGGCGCTCAGCAAGAAGCTCGATCCGCGCGCATCCAATGGCGCGGTTTTTCTCGGCCTCAACGGCATCGTCGTGAAAAGCCACGGTGGCACCGACGCCGAAGGCTTTGCCTATGCGATCGATGTCGCCGTCGATGTCGCTGCAGCCGATCTGCTGCAAAAGATCGTCGCCGATCTGGCGCATCTCGACGGCTTCAAACCGTCGGCGTCCGCGCGGACGTCCAATTCCATCACTGAACCATCCGAGGCTGCGTTATCGTGAGTATCATTCGGAGTGTCGTTGCGGGCTGTGGCAGCTATCTGCCGGAGCGACGCGTCACCAATGAGGACATGACCAAAATCGTCGAAACGACCGACGAATGGATCGTGGAACGGACGGGTATCAATGCCCGCCATATCGCCGCCGATGGCGAGCTGACCTCCGATCTGGCATTGAAGGCGGCCCAGGCCGCCATTGCGAATGCGGGCATCGATGCCCAGCAGATCGACACGATCATCATGGCGACGACGACGCCGGACAACACGTTCCCGGCCACCGCCGTTACGGTGCAGGCCCAGCTCGGCCTCCATCACGGCGCTGCCTTCGACATTCAGGCCGTGTGCTCGGGCTTCGTCTATGCGCTCACCATTGCCGACACCTTCATCCGTTGCGGCCAGGCCAAGACCGTTCTGGTCATCGGCGCCGAGACCTTTTCCCGGCTGCTCGACTGGACCGACCGGACGACCTGCGTCCTCTTCGGCGATGGCGCCGGCGCGGTCATCCTGACGGCAGGCGAGGGCGAGGGCACCAATGCCGATCGCGGCATCCTGACGGCCCATCTCCATTCCGACGGACGCTTCAAGGAGAAGCTCTATGTCGATGGCGGTCCATCCTCGACCCAGACGGTCGGCCATGTCCGCATGGAGGGCCGCGAGGTCTTCCGCCACGCCGTCGTCAACATTGCCGACACGATCAAGGAGGCTCTGGCAGCGACGGGGCTCACCGCCGCCGATATCGACTGGTTCGTGCCGCATCAGGCCAACAAGCGCATCCTTGACGGCACGGCCAAGCGTATCGGCCTGCCACCCGAAAAAGTCGTCATCACGGTGGGCGATCACGGCAACACGTCAGCCGCGTCGGTCCCACTGGCGCTCGATGCGGCATTGAAGGACGGTCGAATCAAGCGCGGCAATCTTGTACTGCTTGAAGCCATGGGCGGCGGATTTACATGGGGATCGGTGCTTCTGCGCTGGTGAAGCGAAGCGCTGGAAAGTGACCGAATCCGGCACATAATCGAACTTTAGAAGATTCGCGCATCCTATTGATATTGACGGGCTATTCGCCCCGCCATAGGCTTCGCGTGAACTTGGAGGTAAGGCCATGGGGGACACAATAACGCGGGCTCACTTGAGCGAGGCCGTTTATCAAGAAGTCGGCCTGTCGCGCAACGAATCCGCAGAGCTTGTCGAGTCGGTGCTGCTGGAGATCGCCGATAGCCTGTCGAAGGGCGACACGGTGAAACTGTCATCATTCGGATCGTTTTCGGTTCGTCAGAAGGGCGGTCGCATGGGCCGCAACCCGAAGACGGGCGAGGAAGTTCCGATCAAGCCGCGCCGCGTATTGGTGTTCCGGCCGAGCCACGTGCTCAAGGAACGGATCAACGCGGCTCTCAGTGGCAAGGCCGCAGCGGCCGAATAAGCGCTGGAGTAGCCCGTGACCAGATCCGCATTGAGAGTTCGGATGGAAGAGCGGAGCCAAGGACCTGGTTTGTCGATACAAAAGTCGCCCGACGCTTTCAGAACCATCAGCGAGGTTGCGACCGAGCTCGATGTGCCGCAGCACGTGCTGCGCTTTTGGGAAAGCAAGTTCAATCAGATCCGTCCGCTGAAGCGTGGCGGCGGGCGGCGCTATTATCGCCCCGAAGACGTCGATCTGCTGCGCGGCGTGCGCACGCTTCTCTATAACGACGGCTACACGATCAAGGGCGTGCAGAAGGTCTTCCGTGAGCAAGGCGTAAAGTTCGTTACCGAAACCGGCAAGGGAACGATCGACGCGTCGCTTGCCGAACTGGCGCGCGAAGCCGTTCGGCGCGGCGAACAGGAAGAACCTGCGCCATCCGGCGTCGCGCTCGACCAGACAGCGCGACAAACTCTTGAGACTTTGCTTGAAGGTCTTGTCGCCTTGAAGGAAGAGATCGACGAAACCCTTTGGGAAGGCGAAGAGGAAGAGAGCTGACGCCTCTTCGCACCGCAATTCGCCGATGCGCGCCGTCCATCCAGATTCTCTGCCATTTGACCAGCCCGCGACCTTGAAAAAAGGCTCGCACATGCGGCGATTGAGGCGTTGCCGGGGCCGGAGCCCCCGTCTATATTCCGCGCCTCTGAGGGGGCGCCCGCGCTCTTTCAATCCGGTTTCGTCGGAGCGTAGCGCAGCCCGGTAGCGCACTTGTCTGGGGGACAAGGGGTCGTCGGTTCGAATCCGGCCGCTCCGACCATCTATCTGGGGTCAGCGCAATGCGTTGACCCCTTTTCCTAAAGGGCAGCTTGCGGCAAGCTGCTTACATCGCACTTCGGAGTTTGATCGTCATGCTCACCGTTCTCCCGATCGTCATCTTCCTCATCGCCATCGCGGCGCTGAACAAATACCAGACCGGCTCGTTTTTCTGAGATCGGGTTTCTAGGAGCTGACGGCGGCCCGGATCATTCGTCGGGCCGCAGCATCCAGATCATTACGTAGCGGAACGGAAACGCCCAGATCGTGCCTGCGATCAGGTAATAGGCGAACTGCACAAAGCCGTTCGCCGGCAGGTGCCCGCTCACCGCAACCGTCATCACCAGCAGCGAATAGAAAAGCAGGAACGTCAGCAGCATGAGCGTGCCGATGAGCTTGCGGGCGCGTAGGGGCAGGCGGCGCATTCTTGTGTCTCCGATGCGGGCGATGGCGTCTCTGATAAGCCATTCGGGCCAAGCCCGCAAAGGGCGGCAGTCTGTCGCGGGCAATCCCGGCTGGGAGGCGGGCTCGCTTCGGGCTATCACTTCCCCATGAATGAAGGCACAAACATCGCCGCCCGGCGGCAGATCGCGCTCTGGCTCTTCGGCGTCTCGGCACTCATTTTCCTGATGGTCATTGTCGGGGGGCTGACGCGCCTTACCGAAAGCGGCCTCTCGATCACCGAATGGAAGCCGGTCATGGGCGCCTTGCCGCCGATGAGCAACGCTGCCTGGGCCGACGCCTTCACCCGCTATCAGCAAATCCCGCAGTATGAGTTCGTCAACAAGGGCATGACGCTCGGGGAGTTCAAGAACATCTTCTGGTGGGAGTGGAGCCACCGCTTCCTTGGCCGCTTCATCGGCTTTGCCTTCGCGGCGCCTTTTCTCTGGTTCTTCTTCACGCGCCGCATCGAGCGCACGATGGCGCCCAAGCTCGTCGTCATGTTCCTGCTCGGTGGTGCGCAGGGCGCGCTCGGCTGGTGGATGGTCAAAAGCGGCCTCACCCAGCGCATAGATGTCAGCCAGTACCGGCTCACCGCGCATCTCGGCCTCGCGACGCTCATCTACGCTTACATGATGTGGACGGCGCTGGCGCTCTGGCGCGAACGGCCCGCGCTTTTCGTCAGTGACCGTTTGCGCAAAGCCTCGCTCTGGCTTGTCGCGCTCGTCTTCCTGCAAATGATGCTGGGCGGCTTCGTCGCCGGCCTCAAGGCGGGCTACATCTACAATACCTGGCCGCTGATCAGCGGCGCCTTCATTCCCGACGGTCTCTTCGCCGACGCGCCGTGGTGGCGGAATTTCTTTGAAAACACGCTGACCGCGCAGTTCGATCACCGCATGGTCGCTTATCTGGTGACGATCCTGACCATCTGGCATTGGCTGGCGGTGCGGCGCTCGGGCAGCCGCGATGCGGTACGCAGCGCGACGGCGCTTCTGCATGCCGTCCTCGCTCAAGTCGCTCTCGGTATCTGGGCGCTGCTCTGGGTCGTTCCCATTCCGCTCGGCGCGGCGCATCAGGCGGGCGCGATGATCGTCTTCACGCTGGCTATTTACCACGCGCGAAAGCTCAACCCGCCCGCCGTCTGAACGTCAGGCGTTCAACGCTTTGTCCAGCGCCTTGATGATGTCTTCGGGGTCTTCGAGCCCGATGGACAGACGCACCACATCCGGTCCGGCGCTTGCCGCCTTCTGTTGCTCTTCGCTGAGCTGGCGATGAGTCGTCGATGAGGGGTGAATGATGAGACTGCGCGTATCGCCGATATTGGCAAGATGGCTCAGCAGTTCGATCGAGTTCACCAGCTTGACGCCCGCGTCATAGCCACCCTTCACGCCGAAAGTGAACAGCGCGCCCGCACCCTTCGGCGCATATTTCTGCTGCAGCTTGTGCGACGGATCGTCGTCGAGGCCCGAATAGGAAACCCAGGTGACTTTCGGGTGCGTCTTGAGATATTTCGCGACCTTCAGCGCGCTGTCGGAATGACGCTGCATGCGGAGCGGCAAGGTTTCGATGCCGGTCAGGATCAGGAAAGCATTGAAGGGAGAGATGGCAGGGCCGAGATCGCGCAAGCCCAGCACGCGGCAAGCGATGGCGAAGGAGATCGCACCGAAAGTCTTGTGGATTTCGAGGCCATGATAGGAGGCATTGGGCTCGGACAGCGTGGGATATTTCCCATCCTTCGACCAGTCGAATTTGCCCGCATCGACGATGATGCCGCCCATGGAATTGCCGTGGCCGCCAAGAAATTTCGTCGCTGAATGCAGAACGATGTCCGCGCCATGCTCGATGGGGCGCAGCAGATAGGGGGAGGCCAGCGTGTTGTCGACGATCAGCGGCACACCCGCTTCATGCGCGACCGCCGCGATGGCGGCGATGTCGATGACGAGCCCGCTCGGATTGGCGAAGCTCTCGATAAAGACCGCTTTGGTTTTCGGCCCGATGGCTTTCTTGATGCTTGCCGGATTGGTTGCGTCGGCCCAGTCGACATGCCAGTCGAACTTCGTAAAGGAATGTCCGAATTGGGTGATCGACCCTCCATAGAGCTGCGTCGCCGCGACGAAATGATCGCCGGGCTCCATCAGTGTATGGAAGGTCAGAAGTTGCGCCGAATGGCCGGATGCGACGGCGAGCGCCGCTACACCGCCTTCAAGCGCCGCGACACGTTCTTCGAGCACGGCCGTCGTTGGATTGGTGATGCGCGTGTAGATATTGCCGAAGGCTTGCAACCCGAAAAGCGAGGCGGCGTGATCGACGTCGTCAAAGACGAAAGATGTCGTCTGATAGATCGGCGTTGCCCGCGCGCCCGTCGTCGGGTCAGGCTTTGCGCCGGCGTGGATCGCGAGCGTGTCGAAGCCATAATCGGTCATGGCGAAGTCCTCTTGCGTTGGGTTGGAGGCGATCCTAGCGGACCAGTCTCGGAATTTCGATCTTCGGGCAGCGGTTCATGATGACCTTGAGGCCCGCCTTCTCCGCGCGCGCGGCGCCTTCCTCATTGGTCACGCCGAGCTGCATCCAGATATATTTCGCGCCGATGGCGATGGCTTCGTCGCAAACCGGTCCCGCCGCCTCCGAATTGCGGAAGACATCGACCATGTCGATTTTTTCTGGAATGTCGGCGAGCGTCGCATAAGTCATCTCGCCGAGAAGTGTCTTTCCAGCAAGGCCCGGATTGACCGGGATGACGCGATAGCCTTTGGTTTGCAGATATTGCATCACCTCGTTGCTGTCGCGCGCCGTGTTGGCGCTGGCGCCAACCAGCGCGATGGTTTTCGTGCTGTGCAGAATGTCGGCGATGAGTTCGGGGCTATAGCGCAGATGTTCGAGCGTCATTCAGCGGTCCTCCCATTTCGGATCGCGTTTTTCGATGAAGGCGCCGATGCCTTCCTCGGCGTCGCGGGCGAGCATGTTTTTGACCATCACTTCGCTCGCATAATCATAGGCCTCGTTCAGCGGCTTTTCGAGCTGCTCATAAAAAGCTTCCTTGCCGATGGCGACGGTGAGCGCCGACTTGCCAGCTATCTTGCCTGCAAGCTCCGCCACCGCCGCATCAAGGTCGGCGGCGGCCACGACGCGATTGATGAGGCCGAGTTCAGCGGCGCGCGCGGCGTCGACCATCTCGCCGGTCAGCAACATTTCCATCGCATGTTTGCGCGAGACGTTGCGCGAGAGCGCAACCATTGGCGTCGAACAGAAAAGCCCGATATTGACGCCTGGCGTCGCAAATTTCGCGCCGTCCACAGCCACGGCCAGATCGCAGCTTGCGACAAGCTGGCAGCCCGCCGCCGTCGCCACGCCATGCACGCGGGCGATGACAGGTTTCGGCAATCGCACGATCGTCTGCATCATGGCGCTGCACTGGCGCATGATTTTCTGGAAATAGGCACGGCCCCGATCCGCGTCGCCGCGATGCGACGTCAGTTCCTTGAGGTCATGGCCGGAAGAGAAGACGGGGCCGTTCGCCGCAATGACGACGACGCGCACCGATGCGTCGGCACCCGCCGCATTCAGCTCATCGGTCAGCGCGCTCATCAGCCCTTCCGAGAGACAATTGCGCTGCGCAGGGCGGTTGAGCGTCAAGGTCGCGACGCCATTGCGGTTCTCGCGCAGAACCAGCGCTTCGGCGGCGACAGGCTTCTCGGCGGGCTGGCTCATCTCGGGCTCCCTGATCTCGCTCTATTGGCGTTTCCCCGAGCATAGCCGGACAAGAGCCTCAAGTCAGGGCCGAATGGCGTCGCGTTTGATGCGGTAAAGCACATGCCGTTTCAAAGGATGGCCTTCCGGCACGCGCGGGTGGTCGAAATCATCCGCCTCGTTCCGCGCCATGCCGATCCGCCGCATGACCTGTTGTGAGCGGACATTCGCGGGCACCGTCAATGCAACGATTTCATCGAGACGGAGAGGCCCGAAACCATGCTCCAGCGATGCCTTGGCGGCTTCCATAGCGTAGCCCTTGCCCCAATGGGCGCGCGCCAGCCGCCAGCCGATCTCGACGGCGGGAGCATAGGGGGCCTCGGAGCCGACATGCAGGAGGCCGGTGAACCCGATGAAGGGCGCGACGCCCGGCGCTTCCAGAGCCCAGAAGCCGAAACCATGTTCGGTGATATGCGCTTTCAGCCGTTCGGCAATCGCATCGCTTGCCGCGCGGTCGGGAAGAGGCAGCAGAAACTCCATCACTTGCGGATCCGCCGCCATGGCCGCGAAGACGTCGAAATCGTCCTCGCGCCATTGGCGCAGGATCAGCCGTTCGGTCTTGATGGTGGTGGGCGTCATGATGGTTTCGCCAAAAAGAAACGGGGAGGCGAGTTATACACTTCGCCATCCCCGTTTAATATTCCGAAGCTGGAGAGCAGCCGTCAGAATGTCGATTTCGCCACGGTCGACCAGTCGCGGGAGGTGCCCGGCGCGCGGTCGGACTGCATGCCGCGCATCCAGTTTGGATAAAGCTCACCCGGCTTGCTCACGGCGTCGATAGCCTCAAGGTCTTCCGGCGTCAGCTTGACATCGACAGCGCCGAGATTGTCTTTCAACTGTGTCTCGTTCTTCGCGCCGATGATGACGGTGGTGACGTAAGCCTTGTGCAACTGCCAGCCGAGCGCGACCTGCGCCACGGTGACGCCATGCTTCTTGGCGATGCCTTGCAGCACGTCGATGATGTCATAGGCTTTCTCGACATCGACCGGCGGGAAGTTGAATTGCGTGCGACGGCCTTCATTGGCGCGCGAATTGCGCGAGAATTTGCCGGAGAGTACGCCGCCCGCCAGCGGGCTCCATGTCATCAGGCCGACCTTCTGATCTTCGAGCAACGGCACGATTTCATGTTCGAGGTCGCGGCCCGAAAGCGAATAATAGGCCTGCAAAGTCGCGAACTTTTCGAGGCCCTGGCGCTCCGAAATGCCGAGCGCCTTCATGATCTGCCAGGCCGACCAGTTCGAAACGCCGATGTAACGCACCTTGCCCTGACGCACGAGATCGTCGAGCGCGCGCAACGACTCTTCCATCGGCGTCACGCTGTCCCAGCCGTGGATCTGATAGAGATCGATGTAATCCGTTCCGAGACGTTTCAGGCTCGCTTCCACCTGCTGCATCAGGGCGAGGCGCGAAACCCCGACCTGATTGGCGCCGGGGCCCATGCGTCCGAAAGCTTTGGTGGCGAGCACGACATCCTGCCGCTTGTTGCCAAGCGCCTTGCCGAGAAGGGTTTCGGATTCACCTGCCGCATAGACGTTCGCCGTGTCGATGAAGTTTATGCCCGCGTCGAGCGACTGATTTACAAGCGTGTCGGACTCTTTCTGGTCGAGCCCGCCCATAACGCCGAAGAGTGTGCCCTTGCCGCCAAAGGTCATGGTGCCGAGGCAGAGACGCGAGACGAAGGTGCCGGTGTTGCCGAGCTGTTGGTATTGCATGGACGTGCTCCCTGAGGGGTTAAACGATGATGGCGTCCCAGCAGGCATCCATGACGCTTTGCTGGCCGGTGGCGTTGAGGTTGGCGATACCGGCGATGGCGCGCGTGACGAGCGCGTTCAGCGGGCCGGTGATGATGGCGGAGAGGATTTGCGGCGGCAGAGATTTGAAGATGCCTTCCGCGTAGCCGTCGCCGAAGAACTTGCCGAGCTCGGGCGTCATGTCGATCTGGATCGCCTTGCTTACATCCTTGAGATAGGGAGAGAAGGCATATTGCTCTGCGAATTTGAATTCGCGCGGATGGGACACGCAGTAGGCATAGGTATTCTTCCAGAAGAGATCGAAGCGGGCGCGGAGCGGGGCTTGCGGGTCGTGACCCTCCAGCATCGCCGCGATGCGTTCGCGCTTCATGTCGATGTAAAGCGCGTGGATCAGCTCTTCCTTGCCTTTAAAGTGGCGATAGATCGTGCCGACCGGCACATTGGCTTTTTCCGCCAGCTTCGCCATGGAGGCGCCGTGGAACCCGTAATCGCTGAGAAGCTCCAGAGCCGCCTCCAGAATTTGGCGGCGTTTCTCGTCTTTCGGCGATTGATCTTCGGAATGAACGTTCATTCCGGCTAGATAGGGGCGCCTGCCAAGGGTAACAAGGGGGCATCCGCGATTTTCGATTTGGGTGAGGCGGAAGACGCCTGTAAGCACGCTCCCGAACCAAAGGAACGGAAGATTCGATGTCCGAAAAGCAGATCTCGCCGAAGCCCATCATGACGGTTGCTGAACTCGACAGCTTCATGGATGTGGCCTTTCCCCAGATGCGGGATGGCGACCGTTTGACCGTTATCGAGGCGGTCGGCCCCATGAGCGCGACGCTCCGGCTCCGTTATTCAGATAAGAACCTCCGCCCCGGCGGCACGATTTCAGGACCCGCCATGATGGCTCTGGCCGATTACGCCATGTACGCCGTGGTGCTGGCTCACATCGGCCCGGTGGCGCTCGCGGTCACGACCAATCTCAACATTAATTTTCTGCGCAAGCCCGGCCCCGCCGATGTGGTAGCCGAAGCAAAGCTTCTGAAACTCGGGCGGCGTCTGGCCGTTGGAGAGGTGATCATCACGCAAGAAGGGCTCGACGGGCCGGTCGCGCACGTCACCTCCACATACTCGATCCCACCACGGAGCTGACATGGCGAGGAGCGCGGTTATCCATCCAGACGGATTGCCGGTGCCGCGCCGCTATGGCGCGATGCTGACTGTCGCGCTGGGTGTGACCATGGCCGTGCTCGACGGCGCGGTCGCCAATATCGCGCTGCCGACCATCGCGCGCGAACTGAACGCCAGCGCAGCGCAATCGATCTGGGTGGTCAACGCCTATCAGCTCGTCATCGTCGTCACGCTTTTGCCTTTGTCTTCGCTCGGCGAGATCATCGGCTATTCGCGCATCTATCGCGTCGGGCTCGCGCTTTTTGGTATCGCCTCATTGACCTGCGCCTTGTCGGATTCGCTGACCATGCTGGTCATCGCCCGCGTGCTGCAAGGCATCGGCGCGTCCTGCATCATGAGCGTCAATTCAGCGCTGATACGCTTCATCTATCCGCGCGCCCAGCTCGGCCGGGGCATCGGCCTTATTGCTTTCGTTGTGGCGCTTGCGGCGGCGGCGGGACCGACGGTCGCCGCCGCCATTCTCTCTGTGGCGACATGGCAATGGATTTTTGCCATCAACGTGCCGCTCAGCCTCATCTCGTGGCTGGTCGCCGTTAGCCTTCCGCTGACCGCCAGAGGTACGCATCGTTTTGACTGGATCAGCGCTACGCTCAACGCGGCGATGTTTGGCGCTTTCATCATGGGCATCGATCACCTCGGACACGGATTCGATCACATGGGGCGCGTAGCGCTTGAATTTTCCATCGCCGTCGTCTGCGGCGTGATCCTCGTTCGCCGCCAGCTTTCGCGGCCCGCGCCGCTGCTTCCCGTCGATCTGTTGCGCATCCCGATCTTCGCCCTGTCGATTTGCACGTCCGTCTGTTCCTTCGGCGCGCAGATGCTGGCCTTCGTCACCTTGCCTTTCTATTTGCAGAACGCGCTTCATCGCAGCGAGGTCGAGACGGGCTTGCTGATGACGCCATGGCCCATTGCATTGGTCTTCGTCGCGCCGATGGCAGGGCGTCTCGCCGACCGTTTTCCCTCCGGCCTCCTTGGCGGCATCGGCATGATGATCTTCGCCACGGGCCTCGGCGCGCTCGCCTTCCTGCCGGACGATCCGTCTTCTTTCGATATTGTCTGGCGCATGCTTGTCTGCGGCGTCGGTTTCGGTCTGTTCCAGTCGCCTAACAACCGGACCATGCTCTCCTCGTCGCCACCGGAGCGGGCAGGCGGGGCGAGCGGCATGCTGGGCACGGCCCGGCTCACCGGCCAGACTATCGGCACCGCCGTTGTCGCCCTGATTTTCAACCTCATGGCGACCAATGGAACCCGCGTGGCCTTGACCACAGCCACCATTCTGGCCCTGATCGCCATGGTTCTGAGCTCGCTCCGGCTCACATCGGCGGGTAGCTCGACCCAAAGCAGACCTTGATATGCGGTACTATAGTACCGCGTCTATAAAGCACCGCTTTTACGGGCATTTTTCCGCTATATCGTTGACAGAATGCGGGGGCTCGCTTAAAAGCGCGGCAACTCTAGACCTCAAAAGCTTTATTGGGACTTTTCGCATGACCACCTATTCCGCGAAGGCCTCCGAGATCGAGAAAAAGTGGATCGTGATCGACGCCGAAGGCGTCGTCGTTGGCCGTCTCGCGTCGTTTATCGCGAACCGTCTGCGCGGCAAGCATAAGCCGACCTTCACGCCCCATCTCGACGACGGCGACCACGTCATCGTTGTGAACGCAGGCAAAGTCGCGTTCACCGGCAAGAAATACGACGACAAGCGCTACTACCGCCACACGGGCTATCCGGGCGGCATCAAGGAAACCTCGCCCAAGCGTATTCTCGAAGGCCGTTTTCCCGAGCGCGTTGTCGAGCTTGCCGTGAAGCGCATGATCGCGCGCGGTCCGCTTGCCCGCAAGCAGATGGGCAACCTGCACATTTACAGTGGCGCCGAGCATCCGCATGAGGCTCAGCAGCCCCAGAAGGTCGACTTCGCCGCGATCAACCGCAAGAACGTGAGGGTCGCATAATGGCGCCGGAAACCCATTCGCTCGAAGATCTGAAGGGCGCCATCCAGACGGCAGAGGCTCCTGAAGCCCGCCAGCCCAAGCTCGACAAATTCGGCCGCGCCTATGCCACCGGCAAGCGCAAGAACGCCGTCGCGCGCGTTTGGCTGAAGCCGGGCTCCGGCAAGATCATCATCAACGGCCGTGACCTTGAGCGTTACTTCGCTCGTCCCGTGCTGCGCATGATCCTCAACCAGCCGCTCGTCGCGGCAGCTCGCGAGAAGCAGTTCGACATCACCGCAACGGTGCTTGGCGGCGGTCTCTCCGGTCAGGCCGGTGCGATCCGTCACGGCATCTCGCGCGCGCTCACCTATTTCGAGCCCGAGCTGCGCGGCGTCCTCAAGAAGGACGGCTTCCTCACGCGCGACAGCCGTGTGGTTGAACGCAAGAAGTACGGCAAGGCGAAGGCCCGCCGCAGCTTCCAGTTCTCGAAGCGCTGATCGCTTATTGCGGTTACGATCAGGGGCGCTTCGAAATATCGAGGCGCCCTTTTTCTTTGTCTTTTTGCTCCGCGGAGTGCGACATGGTCACGAAGGTTTTCATCGACGGCGAAGCGGGGACGACTGGTCTCCAGATCAGGGCGCGGCTCGACCAGCGGCGCGACCTCGAATTCATTCGCCTGACCGAAGCGACCCGCAAGGATGCGAAGGCGCGAAAGGATGCGCTCAACGCCGCCGACATCGTCATTCTTTGCCTGCCCGACGATGCGGCAAAGGAAGCGGTGAAGCTCATCGAGAATCCGCTGACCCGCGTCATCGATGCCTCGTCCGGGCACCGCGTTTCGCCCGGCTGGGTCTATGGCTTCCCGGAAATGGCGAAGATACAGCGCAAGATCATTCGCGAGGCGGGCAGGGTGACGAACCCCGGCTGCTATCCGACAGGTGCGATTGCGCTCATCCGTCCGTTGGCGCGCGCGGGTATCGTTCCCGATAGCTGGCCGATCACCATCAACGCCGTGTCAGGCTATTCCGGTGGCGGCAAGTCGATGATCGCCGAGTTCGAAGACAAAAATTCGCCTGCCGCCACGCGGGACAATTACCGCATCTATGGTTTGAGCCTCGAGCACAAGCATGTGCCCGAGATCGAGCAATACAGCCTGCTTGCGCAGCGCCCGCTGTTCACGCCCGCCGTGGGTCGCTATGCGCAAGGCATGATTGTCGAAGTGCCGTTGCAGCTCTGGGCGCTGCCTGGTGCGCCTTCGATGAAGCTTGTGCATGAAACCATCGCCGCGACCTATGAAGGCGAGCGTTTCGTTTCCGTCGCATCGCTGGAAGAGAGTGCGGGCCTGAAGGGCCTGGATCCCGAAGGCCTTAACGGCACCAACAACCTGAAGCTATTTGTCTTTGGCAATGAAGCGACAAAGCAGGTGCGTCTCGTCGCGCTGCTCGACAATCTCGGCAAGGGTGCGTCGGCGCAGGCGGTTCAATGCATGAACATCATGCTCGGGATCGATGAAGGCATCGGCGTCGATTTGTAACGCTACATTTTTAGCAGGATCACGCCCGCGGCCACGACACAAGCGGCGATGATGGCGCGCGCGCCCAGTCCTTCTTTCAGGATCAGTCCTGAAATCAGCGCGCCGAAAACAACACTTGTTTCGCGCAGCGCCGCAACAGGACCTAGCGCGGTGACGCTCATCGCCCAGATGACGAGCCAATAGGCGACGACCGAAATGAAGCCACCGCCGAGGCCGAGCAACATGTCGCGACGCGGGCGCAGCAAGGCGGGTCCGCGCCGCCACAAGGCAATCGCTGTGATGCTGACGCCGTCCAACGCAGAGAGCCAGATCACATAGGCACTGGCGCTTTCCGCCAGACGTCCGCCGAGCCCATCATTCAGCGTGTAGCTGGCAATGAAAACCGATGTGCCGAGAGCATAAAAAATCGCCCGAGGATCGGTCGGTCCGCGCGCGCCGTTCCTGGAGCGCCAGGCAAGACTGACAATGCCCGCCAGAATCATGACGATGCCGACGGTCGCGCCCAACGGCAGCCGTTCGCCGAGGAACAGAAATCCGACCAGCGTGACGATTGCCGGCGCGGTGCCGCGGGCCAGCGGATAAACCTGCCCCATATCGCCATGCATATAGGCCTTGACGAGGAAGACCTTGTAGCCGGTATGCAGCGCCAGCGAGAGCAGGATGATCTTCCAGATTTCCCAGCTCGGAAACGGCGCGAAGGGCAGCAGCGGCAACATCAGCAAGCTGCCGCCGCCCGCGACGTAAGCCATCATCGACAGCCGGTCGGCATTGGACTTGATGAGCGCATTCCAGACCGCATGAAACAACGCGGCAAGCAGCACGAGCAAGGTGATGGAGAGGGACAGGACAAACTCCCGAAGCCGGAATGACGAGCAAGCCGAAGCTACAAGTCAAAGCGCCGGATGCGCATACGGAATTTTCAGCATGGGCTTTGCGTGATCGGATGGTCGTGGCAAGCGTGCGTGGCGATGATGCAAAGAGGTTTGCGAAAACCTCACTCGCCCGACTTCACCAGCACATAGGACCCCGGCGCATCTTCCAGCACCTTGAGCTTTCCGTCGCCCGGCGCGCGCGCGTTGACCAGCGGACCTGATTGCGGCTTCAGCCAGCTTTCCCAGTCGTGCCACCATGAGCCCGGCGTTTCAGTTGCCTCTTCGAGCCATTCTTTTGCAAGCCTGGGCCGTGCGTCATTCGTCCAGTACTGGTATTTCCGCGCCGAGGGCGGATTGATGACGCCGGCGATGTGGCCCGAGCCCGCGACGATGAATTTCACATCGCCGCCGAAAAGCCGCGTCGCCTTGTAGACCGAGTTATAAGGCGCGATGTGGTCTTCGCGACTCGACTGGAGGTAGATCGGTATCTTGATTTTCGACAGGTCGAGCGTTTCACCGCCGAGCTCCATGCGGCCTTCGGCGAGATTGTTCCGCAGGTAGCATTCGCGCAGATAGAAGAGATGCATCTTGGCGGGCATGCGCGTGGCGTCGGCATTCCAGTAAAGAAGATCGAAGGGGACGGGCTCGCGGCCAAGCAGGTAATTATTGACCACGTAAGACCAGATCAACTCGTTCGAGCGCAGCATGTTGAAGGTCGATGCCATAGCAGAGCCTTCGAGCAAGCCGCCATTGGCTTCCATCTGCTGTTCGAGCCCCGCGATCTGTCCCTCGTCGACAAAGACTTGCAGATCGCCCGCTTCAGTGAAGTCTACTTGCGTCGCAAAGAAGGTCGCGGATTTGATACGCCCGTCGTTCTTCGCCGCCATATGCGCCAGCGTCGAGGCAAGCAGGGTGCCGCCGATGCAATAGCCGATGGCGTTGACGTCTTTTTCACCTGTGGCTTTTTCGATCGCATCGAGCGCCGGATAGGCGCCATCGATCATGTAACTCTCGAAAGAAATCATCGCCTGTTGCGCGTCGGGATTGACCCAGCTCACGACGAAGACGGTATAGCCCTGCTCGACAGCCCACCGGACGAAGGATTTTTCCGGCGTGAGGTCGAGAATATAATATTTGTTGATCCAGGGCGGAAAGATCAGCAGCGGCCGCTTATGAACCTTCCCGGTCGTCGGTTCATATTGCAGCAGCTGGATCAGATCGTTCTGGAAGACGACCTTGCCCGGCGTCAGCGCGATGTTGCGGCCGAGCTCAAAGGCCTTCATGTCGGTTTGCTGAATGTTCAGCTTGCCGTGTCCGCGCTCCACATCTTCGAGCAGATGCTGCATTCCGAGAACGAGATTTTCACCGTTGGATTGCAGCGTGGCGCGCAGCACCTGCGGATTGGTCAGCAGAAAGTTCGAAGGAGAAAAAGCGTCGGCGAATTGCTTGACGTAGAATTCGGCTTTCTTGCGCGTATGCTCATCGACGCCCTCAGTGTCGCGCACCTGTTGGCCGAGCCATTGGCTCATCAGCAGATATGACTGCTTCATCAGGTCGAAGGCGACATTGTTTTGCCAGTCGGAATCCTTGAAGCGCTTATCCGCACGCGCGGGCTGAACGACAGGTTCGGTTTCCTGACCCATCAGGCGACGCGTCGTCGATTGCCAGAGATCGAGATATCCGTTCCAGAGCTGGGCTTGCGCCTCGACGAGTTTCAGCGGATTTTTCACGTAACTCGTGGCGACATCGAGAATCGGTTTGCCGATACGCCGCACATCGCTCATCGACGAGCTGAGCGACCCGGATTCTTCGCCGCCGACCATTTGCCGGAAGGCTTTCTGGCCGAGCGCAGCCGCCTGAATGAGATTGAGCGCCATCGCACCCATGTCGGGAATGGGATAGGCCGAAGCTTTCGCTTCTGGCAGAACAGGTTGCGCTTGGGCCGGCTGGCCTTGAGACGGCGAACTCTTCTTGCGTGGCGGCACGTCGTTTCCCTGGTCCGGTCTGCCGCTGGCGCCGATTTCGCGCGCGACTATCGGTTTTGTGTTCGGTTTCTATACTATACGCTCTGGCGCAGCCGCCCATGAAAATGCGATAAATTGCGCCGGCTGGGGCCAGAACGAAATTTAGGGAGCGGAGACCACATGTCCAGGCAGGGATCGGACGTTATGCGGAACCGGAGCAATCCGTTGGGGCAGCCTCTTGTGAGGGTCGCCGCCGCAGCCTTGCTGATGGGCGGTCTTGCCGCTTGCTCGATGATGCCCGACTGGGCAAAGCCCGGCGCGGTTTATGGTGAAGGCACGCCCGCGGCGACGCCCGAAGGCACGGAAGGTTTCCCCAATCTTGCCGACACGCCGGGCCAGAAGCCGTCTTCGACCAGCGTCGAAGACCAGAAAAGCATCGCCGAAGGTCTGGCCGCCGATCGCGCCAGCGCCAAGCATACCGATGAAGTGCTGCGCGGCGGCACCGAGCCGCCGGCGCCCGCGCCGCAGGTGGCAGCGCCAAAGCCCGTTCCGGCGCTGAAGGATGCTCCGGCAGAGGCTGCGGAACCGGAAGCGCAGCCCGAGACTTCGAAGGCAAACGGCAAGAAGAGCGAACTTCTGCCTATGCCCGGTTTCGGCGGACACGCCACGCTTGCCGCCGCCCGTCGCATCCAGACGGCCTCCGCCGATATGTCGCAAGACGCACCGGCGGCTGCCAGCGAAGATACCGAGGCAAAGCCCGATCCGAATGCCGAACAGCCGGTCAGCGCCGCGCCAACGACCCCGGTCGAGGTCAAGCCGGTGATCGGCGGCGGGAAGGCTATGTAGGCTCGAAGACGCTTCTTCGAGCCTGACGTGAGCTACCCGTGCAATAAGGTCCCGCTATGGGCGAATCCGTCATAATCTTGCCTTGAGCCGCTCCGCTATTGGGGCGAGGCAGTCCCTTGGCCCTTTGGTCACGGCGCAGCCCCGTTTTCAGCCCTTTTGGCGTGGCCCGGTTCCTGGTTTGGAGTTATAAGGGCGGCGTTATCAGGGGTTTCGCGCCCCGCTTCAGGATTTGACCATGAGCGAAGAATTCCATCGCATAAAGCGTCTGCCCCCTTACGTCTTTGAGAGCGTGAACAAGCTCAAGGCGAAGGCGCGCGCCGAAGGCAAGGACATCATCGATTTCGGCATGGGCAACCCGGATATGCCGACGCCGCCGCATATCGTCGAAAAGATGATCGAAGCGGTACGCGATCCGAAAACCCATCGCTATTCCTCTTCGCGCGGCATTCCCGGTCTGCGCAAGGCGCAGGCCGCCTATTACGAGCGCCGCTTCGGTGTGAAGCTCAATCCCGAAACGGAAGTCATCGCGACGCTGGGCTCCAAAGAGGGCCTCGCCAATCTCGCGCAGGCCATCACCGCGCCGGGCGACGTGATCCTCTGTCCGAACCCGAGCTATCCGATCCACGCCTTCGGCTTCATCATTTCGGGCGCGGTCATCCGCAGCGTACCCTTCGAGAGCCAGTCCGGTTTTTTCGACATGCTGGAGCGCGGCGTCCGCCATAGCGTCCCGAAGCCCGTCGCGCTCGTCGTGAGCTATCCGTCCAATCCGACGGCGCAGGTAGCCGATCTCGATTTCTACCGCGAGATCGTCGCTTTCGCGGCCAAGCATGACCTCTACATTATTTCCGATCTCGCTTATTCCGAGATTTATTTTGACGGCAATCCGCCGCCCTCGATCTTGCAGGTGCCCGGCGCGCGCGAGCGCAGCGTCGAGTTCACCTCGCTCTCCAAAACCTATGCGATGCCCGGCTGGCGCATGGGTTTCGCTGTCGGAAATGAGCGTCTCGTCAACGCGCTCGGCCGTGTGAAGTCCTATCTTGATTACGGCGCCTTCACGCCCATTCAGGTTGCGGCCACGGCGGCGCTCAACGGCCCGCAAGATTGCGTCGAGGAAATTCGCCAGACCTACAAGCATCGCCGCGACGTGCTGGTCGACAGCATGGCGCGGTCGGGCTGGGACATTCCGAGCCCGCCAGCATCGATGTTCGCCTGGTCGCCTATCCCGGAGAAGTTCCGCCACATCGGTTCGATGGGTTTTTCTACGCTGCTGCTTGAACAGGCCGACGTCGCCGTCGCGCCTGGCATCGGCTTTGGTGAATATGGCGACGGCCACGTCCGCATCGGTCTCGTCGAAAACGAGCAGCGCATCCGGCAGGCGGCGCGCGGCGTCAAGCGCATGATGCAGAACGCCGACCAGATCCTTGCCGAATATGAAGAACGCACCGGCATCAAAGGCAACGTCGTTCCCCATCCCAATTCGAGAGCGGGCCGGCCGTGAGCAAACCACTTCGGATCGGTGTCGCCGGCCTCGGTACTGTCGGCGTCGGCGTCGTCAAGATTTTGGCCGAGCGCCGTGACTTTCTCGCTGCCGCTTCCGGCCGCTCCATCGAAATCGCGGCCGTCAGCGCGCGCGATGCGAAGAAAGATCGCGGCGTCGATCTTTCCGGCATCCGCTTTGAAGCCGATGCGCGTGCACTCGCCACCGCCAACGACATTGACGTCGTCGTCGAATTGATCGGCGGCGCGGATGGCATCGCACGCGAACTGGTCGAGACGGCTTTATCGAATGGGAAGCACGTCGTCACCGCCAATAAGGCGCTGATCGCGCGTCACGGCATCGCGCTGGCGCGCGTCGCTGAACAGCGCGGCGTGGCATTGAACTACGAAGCCGCCGTCGCAGGCGGCATTCCGATTGTGAAAGCCTTGCGCGAAGGTCTTGCGGCCAACGAGATCACCAGCGTCGTCGGCATTCTCAACGGCACCTGCAATTACATTCTCACCGAGATGGAGGAGACTGGCCGCGATTTTGCGGATGTGCTGAAAGAGGCGCAGGCGCTCGGCTATGCCGAAGCCGATCCGTCTTTCGACGTCGGCGGCATCGATGCCGCACACAAGCTCGCCATCCTTGCCAGCCTCGCCTTCGGTCAGGAAGTTGCCTTCGACAATGTGCATATCGAGGGCATCGAAAAGATCACCGCGACGGACATCAAGTTCGCCAGGGAATTTGGCTACAAAATCAAACTGCTCGGCATCGCGACGCGCGGAGCTGATGGCATTGAACAGCGCGTGCATCCGGCGCTTGTGCCCGACGGTTCGCCGCTTGCCGCTGTCTCTGGCGTCTTCAATGCGGTGGCCGTGCGCGGCGACCGGGTCGGGCTATTGGTTCTCGAAGGTCGCGGGGCGGGCGAGGGGCCGACGGCGTCCGCCGTCTTATCCGACCTCGTCGATATCGCGCGCGGCCTCGTCATGCCACCCTTCATCGTGCCGACGAGCCACCTGAAAGCACCCGCAAAGACCACCGTCGATGCCAGCAGGAGCGCCTATTATCTGCGCTTCAGCGCCATCGATCGCGCGGGCAGCATGGCCGACATCACGCGCGCGTTGGCGCAGGCGTCTGTCTCCATTGAGCGCATCGTGCAGCGCGGCGAGCGCAAGGAAGGCGATACGGGCCGCATGCCCGTCGTCTTCGTGACGCATGCGACGGAAGAAGGTTCGATGCGCAGCGCGCTCAAACATTTGTCGCAACATGAAGAAGTGGCGGGCAAACCGCTCGTGATCCGCATCGAAGACGGCGGCTCACGTTAATCAGGCTGAACACGTCAATTGGGTTAAATACGTCCGGCGAAGGAAAGATCGATGGCTGAGAAGAAGGGTTTGAGCAGGATGCTGACGCTGGAGGTGACACGTGTCACCGAGCGCGCGGCGATACTTTCGTCCTTGCTCGCGGGACGCGGCGACGAGAAGGCGGCTGACCAGGCCGCCGTCGATGCGATGCGCACGGAACTCAACCGCCTCGACATCGACGGCACGATCGTGATCGGCGAAGGCGAACGTGACGAAGCGCCGATGCTCTTCATCGGCGAAAAGGTCGGCACCGGCGACGGCCCTAAAGTCGATATCGCTCTCGATCCGCTCGAAGGCACGACACTCTGCGCCAAGGCGATGGCGAACTCGCTCGCCGTGCTTGCGATGGCCGAAGGCGGCAGCCTTCTGCATGCGCCGGACACCTATATGGACAAGATCGCCATTGGCGGCGGTTATCCCGAAGGCCTCGTCGATCTCGACGCGAAGCCCGTCGATAACATCAACGCATTGGCGAAAGCCAAGGGCGTCGAGGTTTCGCAGATCACCGTCTGCATTCTCGACCGGCCGCGCCACGCCGAACTCATCCGCGCGGTGCGCGAGACCGGCGCGCGCGTGACGCTCATCACCGACGGCGACATTGCGGGCGTCATCAACACGACTGACCCGACCACCGGCGTCGATATCTACATGGGCATCGGCGGCGCGCCTGAAGGCGTGCTGGCGGCGGCGGCGTTGCGCTGCATCGGCGGCCAGATGCAGGGCCGTCTCGTCACCTCGAGCGACGAGCAGAAGGCGCGCGCGGCCAAGATGGGCGTGAAGGACTTCAACAAGAAGTTCACGATGGAAGAGATGGCTTCGGGCGACGTGATCTTCGCCGCCACGGGCGTCACCGACGGCAACATGCTCGAAGGCATCCGCTATGTGCGTGGCGGCTTCACCACGCATTCGGTCGTCATGCGTTCAAAGACCGGCACGGTGCGCTGGATCAAGGCGTTCCATCCCAAGATGAACAAGTTCAAGGAATAAGGCGGACCAGTTGGGCGAGGCATCACGGCATTTCCTGGGCGTCGAACGGTCGCTGACCGGCCGGGCTTGGGTGAGCCGCCTCGCCGACGATCGTATGGCGCTGGCGATCGCGCAGCGCGAGGGCTTGCCCGAGATCGTCGGACGCGTTCTCGCCGGGCGCGGCATCGCGCCGGAAGACGTCGCCGCCTATCTCGCGCCAAGTCTCAAGACGCTGTTGCCCGATCCCTCGTCGCTGATTGATATGGACAAGGCCGCGCGGCGCATTGCCGATGCGATCATGGGCAACGAGAAGGTCGCGGTCTTCGGCGACTACGATGTGGACGGCGCGACATCGAGCGCCGTGTTGCAACGCTTCTTTCGCGCCGTTGGCGCAGACTTGCGCATCTACATTCCCGACCGCATCCGCGAGGGTTATGGCCCCAACGCGCCCGCGCTGATGACGCTGCGCGATGAAGGCATCAAGCTCATCGTCACCGTCGATTGCGGAACCATGGCGCACAAGGTTTTAGGCGTTGCGCAGGATGCCGGGCTCGAAATCGTCGTCATCGACCATCATCAGGCCGAACCCGCTTTGCCGCCGGCTTACGCGCTGGTCAATCCGAACCGTCTCGACGACGTAAGCGGGCAGGGTACGCTTGCTGCCGTCGGCGTCGTCTTCCTGTTCATTGTCGCGATCAATCGTCTGCTACGCGATGGCGGCTGGTACACGGGCCGCGATGCGCCCGATCTTCTCGCGCTGCTCGACCTCGTCGCGCTCGGCACGGTCTGTGATGTAGTGCCGCTCATCGGCCTCAACCGCGCTTTCGTTTCGCAGGGCCTTCGCGTTCTCGCCAAACGCCGCAATGTCGGCCTGGCGGCGCTTGGCGATGTGGCGCGGCTCGAAGGCACGCCTGGCGCTTATCATCTCGGCTTTCTGCTTGGGCCTCGCGTCAATGCAGGCGGTCGCGTCGGTCGTTCCGATCTTGGAGCGCGGCTGCTCACAACCGGCGACGCGGGGGAGGCGGGTGCCATCGCGCTTGAACTCGATGTATTGAATAAAGAGCGTCAGGCCATCGAGGGGCAGGTGCTCGAAGAAGCCTTGCAGCAAGTCGATCTGGCGCTTGCCGCCACACGCCGCAACACGCCGCCCGCCATCATCGTCGCTCATGCGAAGGGCTGGCATCCCGGCGTCATCGGCATCGTCGCCGCGCGGCTCAAGGAACGCTATGAGCGCCCGGCCATCGTCATTGCCTTCGACGGCAAGGGCGAAGGCAAGGGCTCGGGCCGTTCCATTCAAGGCGTCGATCTCGGCCGCGCCGTCACGGCGGCGCTCGAAGCAGGCCACCTCGTCAATGGCGGCGGTCACGCCATGGCGGCGGGTCTCACCATCCGGGAAGACAAGCTCGAAAACCTCGTCGAATTTCTTGAAGCCCGCATCGGCGTCGAAATCGCGGCGGCCACAGAATCCCGCGCGCTCCGTCTCGACGGTGCGCTCGCCGCGCGGGGCGCCAGCCGCGAGCTATACGAAATGCTGGAACAAGCAGGTCCCTACGGTTCCGGCAATCCCGAGCCACGTTTCGCTGTGCCTTCCATGCGGGTGGCTCACGCCGACATCGTTGGCAAAGGCCATGTCCGCGTCGCGTTGACGGGCGAAGATGGTGCACGCCTCAAGGGCATCGCTTTCCGCGCCGCAGAGACGCCGCTGGGCCGTGCGCTGCTCGACCGGGGCACCGGCCCTGTCCATGTCGCGGGCCGCCTGAAGGCCGACGATTGGCAGGGGCGCCGGGGCGTCCAGCTCACCATCGAGGATGCTGTCGCGACACGGGACGCCGTCCCGTAAAAACCTTTACCGAGCGGCCCCAAACGGGCCTTGTCAGACACGTTTCATCCCCTTATAAGCGCCCGGTCAGTGGCCTCCGGGCCCAGCGCTCGGGGTCCGATGCCTCCAAGGCTCAGACCCATGTGCGCCCTTCGTCTATCGGTTAGGACGCCAGATTTTCATTCTGGAAAGAGGGGTTCGACTCCCCTAGGGCGTACCACTTCCCGGCTTATCGCCGGTTGCGCGTAACCTGACACATCCCCCAAGCCGTCCCTGTTTTCATGCACATCACAGGAGAGCTTCGCCATGCGCATCGAACGCGACAATTTTCATATCTTCACCGGCGGTCCCGGTTCCGGCAAAACCAGCGTCGTCGAGGCGCTGGCTGCGCGAGGCTATGCCTGCGTGGCCGAGGTTGGCCGCCAGATCATTCAGGAGCAGACTGCCATCGGCGGCGATGCGCTCCACACCGCCGACGCGGTGAAATACCGCGACCTGATGCTGTCGCGTTCCATCTACACATATAATCAGGTGCTGGAACGCGAAGCCCCGGTCTTCTTCGACCGGGGCATCCCGGAACTCGTCGGCTATGGGCACTTGATCGGGGCGGAAACGCCCGCCTATATCCGCAAAGCCGCGGATTTGTTTCGCTACAACAAAAGAGTATTTATCATGCCGCCCTGGGCCGAAATCTATACCCAGGACGACGAGCGCAAGCAGGACTTTGCCGAAGCCGTCGCCACCTACCGCTTCGCGGCGGATATATACCCGAAACTGGGTTACGAACTTGTCGAAGTGCCGAAGCTTTCGGTGTCCGACAGAGTGGATTTCGTTCTGGTTTCCATCGGATCGAAACCGGCTATCTGATCGAGGATTTGGAATGACGACCCCTACGGGACCGATGACGGCAAGCGAGCTTCCTCTCAAGCGTATCGGGCGCGGCAAAGTACGCGACATTTACGAGGTCGATAGCGACCGCCTGATGCTGGTCGCCACCGACCGCATCAGCGCCTTCGACGTCGTGATGAACGAGGCGATTCCGTTCAAGGGCGCGGTACTGACCCAGATCAGCGCCTGGTGGTTTCGTCAGCTCGAAGGCGAGGTCGCGCATCATCTGATTTCCGCCGACGCCGATGAGATTGCCGCGGCTGTTCCGGCTCTCAGCCCTCATCGCAAGACCATCGCGGGCCGCGCCATGCTCTGCAAGCGCACGACAGTGTTTCCCATCGAATGCGTCATTCGCGGCTATCTCTCAGGTTCGGCCTGGAAGGAATATGCGGCGAGCGGCACGCTGGCAGGCGAGGCTCTGCCGAAAGGCTTACGTGAAAGCGACAAGCTCGCGCCTGCGATTTTCAGTCCGGCCAGCAAGGCCGAAACCGGCCATGATGAAAACATCACCATTGCCCGGATGCGTGAAGTTGTCGGCGGGGAGGCGGCAGAGGAACTCGAGCGCCTGACGCGGGCGATCTATGCGCGTGGCTGCGCGGCTGCCGAGAAGCGCGGCATCATCATCGCCGACACCAAGTTTGAATTCGGACGCACCGCCGACGGCAAGATCATCCTGATCGATGAAGTGATGACGCCGGACAGTTCGCGTTTCTGGCCCGCAGGCCAATATGCGCCGGGCCGTGGCCAGCCGAGCTTCGACAAGCAACCCTTGCGCGATTATCTCGACGGCTTGAAGAAAGCCGGCCGCTGGAACGGCGAAGCTCCGCCGCCGCCTCTGCCCTCGGAAGTCGTCGAGGAAACCAGCGCGCGCTATCTCGACGCCTTCAAGCGTGTCACCGGCGCGGCGCTCGATACATCGGCGCTTGCCTGATTTTCATTCCTTGAAGTGGCAAGCCTGATAGCAGGTCGCGAGCATCTTGCCTTCGCTCGACCAGATGTCTGCCTGCTGGTCGGCATAGTTTTTGTCGAGGATTTTCGCATCCGCGACACCAGCACGGGCTTCTTTCCTTGGCTGGCAAGGTCGTCGCTTGTCGCATGGAAATAGGTTGTCATGGTCACGGTGCCTGCTGTATCGAGCGATTGGTGTGGACTTCGCGAACGTCGATGAAGAACTCGCCGCGCGCAATCGGCGCGCAGAAATTGAGCGTCAGCGATAGCGTTTCGCCGCTGGCTCGAGGCGGGAGGTGAGATCGAGCGGATGAAGTCTACCCGCAAGTGCTGACGGTGCATTCATGTCCCGGCCTCTGGCTTGCTTGGTGACAATTGCGAATTTTGCCGGGCTGGCGGTATTTCTCAATTACTTGTGAGGTTATGACCTCGCACCTGAATTGGGTTAGGCTGCCCAACCGCAATCAAGGAGGGTTTTCCATGATCGATCTGTATTACTGGCCGACGCCCAATGGCAAGAAAGTCACCATTCTTCTGGAGGAGACGGGGCTGCCTTATCGCGTCGTGCCGCTCAACATCGGACGTGGCGATCAGTTTACGGATGAATTCCTGAAGCTCAATCCGAACCATCGCATGCCGGCTATCGTCGATCATGAACCGATGGGCGGCGGCAAGCCCATCGCCATTTTCGAGTCCGGCGCGATCATGATGTATATCGCCGAGAAGGTCGGGAAATTCTGGCCGCAGACGCCGCGTCTCAAATATGAAGTGACCGAGTGGGTTATCTGGCAGATGGCCAATCAGGGGCCGAAGCTCGGTGAATGCGGTCACTTCCTCCGGCTTGGCGATACGCAGGGCGATCAGTCCTATGCAGTCAGGCGCTTCGGCGACGAGGCGAACCGTCTTTATGGCGTTCTCAACAACCGGCTCTATGACCGGCCCTACATCGCGGGCGACGAATACACCATCGCCGACATGATCTGTTACCCCTGGACCGTGGGTTGGAAGGCGCAGGGTCAGGACATGGCTGAGTTCAAATATTTCAAGCGCTGGTTCGATGAGATGCGCGCACGGCCTGCGGTTGAGCGCGGCATGGCGGTCGGCGCGGAGATGTACGACGATCCGGCGAAGCTGCCACCTGAAGAGCTCGAGCGCCGCAAGAAGATCCTCTACAACCAGCGCGCCCGGCCAGCGCCCGCGAAATAATCAGATCATCCGCTTCAGAAGCTCGAGCGCGAACTCGACGCTTTTGAGGCGGATTTCTTCCCGCCCTATATCGCCGAAGCGTTGCATCTCATGGATGATGTTGCGTCCGCGCCGCGCCGCGCCGAAATGCACGAGGCCCACCGGCTTTAACGCCGTGCCGCCGCCCGGGCCAGCAACGCCTGTCACCGACACGGATATTTGCGCACGGGAATTATTGAGTGCGCCTTCCGCCATGGCGCGCGCCACGGGCTCGCTCACCGCGCCGAAATCTGCGATCAGGTCGCCTGGAACGCCGAGGCTGTCGCGCTTGGCTTCATTGGAATAGGTAACGAAGCCGCGTTCCACCACGTCGGAAGAGCCCGGAATTTCCGTCAGCAGCGCCGCGATCAATCCGCCCGTGCAGGATTCCGCCGTCGCGATTTTCAGTTTCGCATCGCGGCAATCGGCGAGCAGGAGTTCGGCGCGTTGCACCAGCGGACGTGGGAAGAGCGACATCAGATACCCTCTACGAATTGACGCAGAACCAGCAACACCAGCATCGCATAAATCGCGGCGACAATGTCGTCGAGCATGATGCCAAAGCCACCTTTGATCTTCCGGTCAGCAAGGCTCACCGGCCAAGGTTTAAGGACGTCGAAGACGCGAAAGCAGATGAAGGCCGCGACCCAACCCAGCGCCGTAGGCGCGACCATGGCGAGGATCAGCCACAGCGCCGCCACCTCGTCGATCACGACCTGGGAGGGATCGGGATTGCCCGCCGCCTTGGCATAAGCGCCGGCCGCCCAGATGCCGATGGCAAAAGCGGCGCAACCCGCGACAAGCAGCGCCTCCGCGCCGCCGAAATAATAGATGAGCCATGCGGGTGGTATCGCGGCCAGCGAGCCCCATGTGCCCGGCGCTTTCGACATCAGCCCCGCGCCGAACCAGGTCGCGATAAAGGCGACGGGATCGCCGATACGCAAGGAGGCGGGCAGGGGCTTGAGCAATGCCATCAGCGGAAGCTCAACGTCGCCAGCGCCTGCGCGGCCAGCCCTTCGCTGCGACCTGTGAAGCCCAGGCCTTCGGTCGTCGTCGCCTTGATGCTGACGCGATCCACGCTCAGCCCCAAAATCTCCGCCACTCGCGCGCGCATCGCATCGCGCACCGGGCCGATTTTCGGCCGTTCGCAGATAAACGTTACATCGACATGCACGACGCGTGCGCCCGCCGCCTCCGCGAGTTTCACCGCATGAGCGAGGAAACGATCCGACGACACGCCTTTCCACTGCGTATCGCTTGGCGGAAAATGCTGGCCGATATCGCCTTGCCCGATCGCGCCGAGGATCGCGTCGGTCAACGCGTGCAATCCGGCATCGGCGTCCGAATGCCCGACAAGTCCGTGGGTGTGCGGCACAGGTACGCCGCAGAGCATTACATGGTCGCCGGGTCCGAAGCGATGCACGTCGTAGCCCGAGCCCGTCCGCGTCTCGCCGGCGCTTGCGATCATCCGTTCGGCACGCACGAGATCATCGGCGCTGGTGATCTTCATATTGGCTTCGTCTCCTTCGATCATCGCGACGGCGATCCCGGCGGCTGCCGCCACCGCCACATCGTCTGTGAGATCCGCGCCTTGCGCCTTGCGATGTGCGTCGAAAATAGCGTCGAAATGAAAAGCCTGCGGTGTTTGCGCGCGCCAGAGCTCATCGCGCGGAATGGTCTCGCCCGCAAAGCCGCCGCTGGCTCGCCGCACCGTGTCCGTGACGGGCAGGGCGGCCAGCGCACCTGAATGCATGTCCAGCGCCGCAATGCTGCGGGCAATAATCGACGCGCTGACCAAAGGCCGCGCGCCGTCATGTATCAGCACGCGTGATGGCGTGAGTTTGCTCAGCGCCTCAAGTCCCAGCCGGACGGAGGCTTGCCGCGTCTCGCCGCCCATGCAGGCAGGCACGAGTTTCGGCAGCCCGGCGGCGGCGGTATCGTAAGCCTCTCGGTCTTCCGGGTGAATAACGGCCAAAACCAGATCGACGCCGGGGTGCGCAGTAAAGGCGGCGAGTGTCCGGCGCAGTACCGGTTCGCCCGCCAGAAGCCGGTATTGTTTGGGCCCTCCCGGCCCGGCACGAGTGCCCCGGCCGGCGGCCACAATGAGCGCCGCGACAGTCATACAGCGTCTCTCGCACTAGTCCCGAGCCGGTGCAAGTCGGAAATCAACTCGCCGAAGTGCTTGCGCAGTCTTCGCAGCTGCGGTAGTTTGTTGAAAATTTGTGCAGTCTTATTTGGTGCCTATATTTTGACCATATCCATCGGTCGTCACACCCTGGCGTCTCCAGTTTTGCTTGCACCGATGGCCGGCATCACGGATTTGCCGTTCCGGCGCTGCGCTCACAATCTCGGCGCAGGGCTGGTCGTCTCCGAAATGGTCGCCAGCAGCGAGCTTGTGCGGGAGCGGCCGGATGTGGTGCGCCGTGCCGCCGGTGCGGGTCTGGTCGATCCTCTGGTGATCCAGATTGCGGGCCGCGAACCGCACTGGATGGCCGAAGGCGCGAAGATGGCCGAAGCGGCGGGCGCGCAGATCATCGACATCAACATGGGCTGCCCGGCAAAGACCGTCACCTCCGGCCTGTCCGGCTCGGCGCTGATGCGCAATCTCGATCATGCCCTGACGCTCGTCGAAGCAACGGTCGGCGCGGTCTCCGTGCCCGTGACCTTGAAGATGCGCACCGGCTGGGACGACCAGACGCGCAACGCGCCAGAGCTTGCCGCCCGCGCTGAAGCAGCGGGGATCAAGATGGTGACAGTCCACGGCCGCACGCGCTGCCAGTTCTACAAGGGCCGCGCCGATTGGGGTTTCATCGCCCGCGTGAAAGAGGCCGTCTCCATTCCAGTCATCGCCAATGGCGACGTCATGAGCTGCGAAGACGCGAAGAAGATTCTCGGAGAGTCCGGCGCCGACGGCGTGATGATCGGACGCGGCGCGCAAGGCCGTCCGTGGTTCCTCGCTCAGGTCGCGCATTATCTGAAGACCGGAGAACATCTCGCGCCGCCGTCATGGGCGGAGCAGGGCCGCATCGTCGCCGCGCATTACCGTGACATGCTCGCCCATTACGGGCAGGAGCTGGGACTTCGCATGGCGCGCAAGCATCTCGTCTGGTATCTCGAAGAAGCTTCGCGCGTTTTTCCCGATGACGCGATGGCCGTGAAGAGCGAAATCGTCCGCATGCGCGAGCCGTTGGCCGTTCTCGCTGCGATCGCGCATTTCTACGAACGCGCCGCGCAATCCTCTTCCGTCGCCGCCAGCGAGGCCGCATGATGGTGCGCACCGCCGTTCAGGAGCCGACGCCGGTTCTGCCTGAAGCCTCCGCGATCCTCAATGCCATGCCGCATCCGGTCATCATGGTCGATCGCGATCTGCGCATTGAATATGTCAATGACAGCGCCGAACAGTTTTTTGCCGCCAGCGCTGCCGTGCTGCTCGGCCATCCGTTGCGCGAGGTCGTCGCTTTCGGCAGTCCGGTCCTCTCCCTTATCGAGCAAGTGATCGAGCACGGCGTTTCGGTCAATGAATACGGCGTCGAAATCGGTACGCCGAAAACCGGCGACCGCGCCGTCGATATTCAGGTAACGCCCGTCAGCGAATATCCGGGCAGGGTGCTGCTCATTCTTCAGGTGCGCACCATGGCGCACAAGATGGACCGGCAATTGACGCATCGAAGCGCCGCGCGTTCCGTCACCGGCATGGCGGCGATCCTCGCCCATGAAATCAAGAACCCGCTGTCGGGCATTCGCGGCGCGGCGCAGCTTCTCGAATTGAATGCCAATACAGACGACCGCACTTTGACGCGGCTGATTTGCGATGAGACGGACCGCATTTGCAAACTCGTCGACCGCATGGAAGTTTTCTCCGACGAACGCCCTGTGCCGCGAGAGCCGGTCAATATTCATATCGTGCTCGGCCATGTGAAGCAGCTCGCGGAAACAGGCTTTGCGCGCGGCATCAAGTTCCATGAGGAATATGATCCGTCCCTGCCGCCCGTTCTCGGCGACAAGGACCAGCTCATTCAGGTGTTGCTGAACCTCGTCAAGAATGCGGCGGAAGCCATCGGCCAGCCGGAAGGCGAAATCATTCTGACGACGGCCTATCGCCCCGGCGTCCGTCTCTCCATGCCGGGCAGCCGCGATCGCGTCAGCTTGCCGCTGGAAATCTGCGTCATCGATGATGGTTCTGGCGTGCCCGCCGACCTGCTACCGCATCTCTTCGATCCTTTCGTCACGACGAAATCTTCCGGCACCGGCCTCGGCCTTGCCCTCGTTGCGAAAATCATCGGCGATCATGGCGGCATCGTCGAATGCGAAAGCCAGCCTCGGCGCACCGTCTTTCGCGTTCTTCTACCCATGCATACGGGCGACACCTCCATCTCTGCGAAATTGTAATAGGGGCTAGAGTTTCATGGCGAGCGGCACCATCCTCCTGGCGGACGACGACGCGGCGATACGCACCGTGCTCAATCAGGCGCTGGGCCGCGTGGGCTACGATGTCCGCGCGACAAGCAACGCGGCAACGCTGTGGCGTTGGGTCAGTCAGGGCGAGGGCGATCTCATTATCACAGACGTCGTGATGCCCGACGAAAACGCCTTCGACCTCATTCCGCGCATCAAGCGCGCCCGGCCCGATTTGCCGATCATCGTTATGAGCGCGCAGAACACGCTGAAGACGGCGATCACGGCGGCGGAACGTGGCGCCTACGAATATCTCCCCAAGCCCTTCGATCTCAACGAGTTGATCCGCGTCATCGACCGCGCGCTCACCGCGCCGCGTGAAAGTGCCGTACCGCGCTCCAATGTTCCCGAAGACGACAAGATCCCGCTCATCGGCCGTTCGCCCGCCATGCAGGACATCTATCGCGTTCTCGCGCGCCTGATGCAGACCGATCTGACCGTGATGATTTCCGGCGAAAGCGGCACCGGCAAGGAACTCGTCGCCCGTGCGCTGCATGATTACGGCAAACGCCGCAATGGTCCCTTCGTCGCCATCAACATGGCTGCGATCCCGCGCGAGTTGATCGAGAGCGAGCTCTTCGGCCATGAGAAAGGCGCTTTCACCGGCGCCAGCCAGCGCGCGACGGGCCGCTTCGAACAGGCCGAAAGCGGTACGCTCTTTCTCGATGAAATCGGCGACATGCCGATGGAAGCGCAAACGCGCCTCCTGCGCGTGTTGCAGCAAGGTGAATACACAACCGTCGGCGGTCGCACCGCGATCAAGACCGATGTGCGCATCGTCGCCGCGACTAACCGCGACCTCCGCCAACTCATCAATCTCGGCCTCTTCCGCGAAGATTTGTTTTTCCGCCTGAACGTCGTGCCGATCCGCCTGCCGCCCTTGCGCGAACGCACCGAGGACATCCCGGACCTCGTTCGGCACTTTCTGTCTCAAGCCGAGGCCGAGGGCCTGCCGCCCAAGACCATCGACGCTGAAGGCATGGAGTTCATCAAGCGCTATCGCTGGCCGGGTAATGTCCGCGAGCTTGAAAACCTCGTTCGCCGCCTCGCCGCGCTCTACACGGAAGAAACCATCGGCGCATCGGTTCTCGAAAACGAACTCGCCGAACCCGATTTCGGGCGTTCTTCCGAGCAAGCTCCGGCAGACGAGCCGCTGACTTCATCGGTCGAGCGCGCGCTCAACCGGTTGTTCGCCAATGCCGGGGACGCTCTCCCGCCGCCGGGCCTCTATGACCGCATCCTGCGCGAAGTGGAAAAACCGCTCTTCGGCATGACCCTCGCCGCCACGCGCGGTAATCAGATCAAGGCAGCGCATCTCCTGGGCATCAATCGCAACACGCTGAGGAAGAAGCTGCGCGATCTTGAGATGCAGGTGGTCCGGGGATTGAGGTAATCCTCGGCGCGCCGTGCTTTCCGGGCCAGGGAGCGTCATTATTGTGCCGGTTCGGCCAAATACGCCCCATAAGGCGTGGTAAACATGCAACATTGTTGTTGATCTGTCCGTGCCCGCCGGGCCACTATGTGACCCGCCGTTGATGGCGTGTGGCGCTTTTGGCACTGGATGAAGAGGGATGGGTCACTGCTGACCGTCTCGCTTCGTGCCCGCCGCCGGAATGAAGACCGGGTCCAGGACGGGATATGACGACAGTGGAACGGGTGGGCAGGACAAGCTGGGATAGCCGGCTCTGGGAGCTTATGTCTCGGCGGGGCTTCTCGGGTACGCTTGCCGTCGGACTGGTGATCGTTGCGATCCTGCTCGGCTCCTTCACCTACATGACCCTGACCGGGCTCACGCCACTGAAACCCGGTCGTGGTCTCGTCATTACGTTGCTGCTCGCCAATCTCACTATCGTCCTGATCCTCTTCGCGCTGATTTGCTGGCGTGTGGTGCGGATCATCATGGCGCGGGTCAGTGGCGCGGCGGGGGCGAAGCTCCACGCGCGCCTCGTCGCCATGTTCTCTATTGTCGCGGTCATGCCCGCCATCATCGTCGCGGTCTTCGCCGCCGTGACGCTCAACCGGGGGCTCGACGCCTGGTTCAGCCAGCGCACCCAGATCATTATCTCGAATGCCCAGACTGTGGCCGAAGCCTATCTCAGCGAGCATCATCATGTGCTGCGGGGCGACGCGCTGGCTATGGCGACCGACCTCGACCGGGCGGCGCCTTATCTCTCATCCAACCCTGAGCGGTTTCAGGAGCTTGTCGGCACGCAAGCCGCGCTTCGCTCTCTGCCCGCCGCCTATCTGATCAACTCGCAAGGGCGCGTCCTGGCGCGGGCGAGCGTGGCGGGCATGCCCGCCATCGGGCTCCCGTCGCCCGAACAATTCGCCGCCGCCAACAAAGGCGAGGCAGTTCTCTTCACGGTGGATTCCGTCGATCAGATCAGGGCCTTGGTCAAACTGCCGTCGATTGACGACACCTATCTCTACGTCGCCAGACCGGTCGACGCCCGTGTCCTTGACCACCTCGCGCAAACGCGTGAGGCGGTGAACGAATATCAAAGCCTTGAGCAAAGGCGGATCACCTTTCAAGTGACATTCGCGCTCATCTACATCGCGGTGGCTCTTGTCACTTTGCTTGCCGCTGTCTGGCTCGGCCTGTGGGCGTCGAACCGGATCGTCGATCCCATCGGCAAGCTTGTCGAAGCGGCGGAGCGCGTCTCGGGTGGCGATCTGGGCGCGCGCGTAGAGCCGGGCGAAACCGGCGATGAGCTCGACGTGCTAAGCAGCGCTTTCAATCGCATGACGAGCCAGCTCGAAAGCCAGCGCAACGAACTCATCGAGGCGAACCACCAGCTCGACCAGCGGCGCCAGTTCACCGAAGCGGTGCTGTCCGGCGTCAGCGCGGGCGTGCTGGGTCTCGACAATGAAGGCATCATCAATCACGGCAACAGGGCGGCGCTGCGCTTTTTCGGCAAGGGCGAAGCCGCGCTGATGGGCCATGACGTTTCCGTCGCCATTCCCGAAATGGCCGACGTTGTCCGCGAAGCGCAGGGTCACCCGGACCGCCGCGCGCAGAGCCAGATCGTGATCCAGCGGGAAGGGCGCGAACGCACCCTCAGCATCCGCGTGACCAGCGAAGTGACGGATTCCGGTCTTGGCGGTTTCGTGCTGACCTTCGACGACATCACAGAACTCGTGAGCGCGCAGCGCACGTCCGCCTGGGCCGATGTTGCGCGCCGTATCGCGCATGAAATCAAGAACCCGCTGACGCCGATCCAGCTTTCGGCGGAGCGTCTCCGGCGCAAATACAGCAAGGAAATTCTGACGGACCCCGAGGTCTTTCAGCAATGCACAGACACGATCATCCGTCAGGTGAATGACATCGGCCGCATGGTGGACGAATTCTCGTCTTTCGCCCGGATGCCGTCCGCCGTGATGAAACCGATAGAGATCAACGAGGTCGTACGTCAGGCCGCTTTCCTTCAGCGTGTCGCGCATCCCGAGATCGAATATATTCTCGACTTGCCGCTGACGCCTGTCTGGCTTCAATGCGATGGGCGGCTCGTCAGTCAGGCGCTGACCAATATTCTGAAAAACGCGGCTGAGGCCATTCGCGGCCACGATGCGGCGGAGCATGGCCAGCCGGGCGCCAAGGAAGGCGAACTTGGCCGCATCCTCGTCGCGCTGGACGAAGAGCCGGAATTCGTCGCCATCGAGGTGACGGATACGGGCTGCGGCTTGCCGCAGGTAAACCGGACAAGATTGACGGAACCTTACATGACGACGCGCGCCAAGGGCACAGGCCTCGGGCTCGCCATCGTCAACAAGGTGATGGAAGACCACGGCGGCGCCTTGTCGCTGGAAGACGCGCCGGTGTCCGACGACTGGGAGAGCGGGGCACTTGTGCGCCTGACTTTCCCGCGCGTGCATCTGGATACGGTTGAGACGACACAGACGAACGACGCAAACGAGGCAATGCATGGCATCTGAGATTCTGATCGTTGATGACGAAGCGGATATTCGGGAGCTCGTTGCGGGTATTCTGAACGACGAGGGCTATGACACGCGGGTCGCCGGCGATAGCGACGGCGCATTGACGGCCATTGAAGCGCGGCGTCCTGGCCTCGTCGTGCTCGACATCTGGCTTCAGGGCAGCCGTCTGGACGGGCTGGAACTGCTCGACGTCATTCACGAGCGTCATCCCGATCTGCCGGTCGTCATCATCAGCGGCCACGGCAACGTCGAAACGGCCGTCTCCGCGATTAAGAAGGGTGCTTACGACTTCATCGAGAAGCCGTTCAAGGCCGACCGCCTCATTCTCATCGTGCGCCGCGCGATGGAAGCCTATCGCCTGCGCCGCGAAAATACCGAGCTTCGCACGCGTATCGGCGACGACATGGTATTGGTCGGCATTTCGCCGGTCGTCGCGCATGTGCGCCAGACCATCGACAAGGTGGCGCCGACGGGCAGCCGCGTTCTGATCACCGGGCCATCGGGCTCAGGCAAGGAAGTCGTCGCGCGCCTTCTGCATTCACGTTCGCGCCGCGCGGGTTATTCCTTCGTCGCCATCAATGCCGCGACCATGGCGCCCGAGCGCATGGAGACGGAGCTTTTCGGCACCGAAGCGACGACGACGGGGCCGCGCAAGGTCGGCGTCTTCGAGCAAGCGCATGGTGGCACGCTCTTTCTCGATGAAGTGGCCGAGATGCCGCTCGAGACACAGAGCAAGATCCTTCGCGTGCTCGTAGAGCAGACATTCGAGCGTGTCGGCGGTGGACCCAAAGTCAAAGTCGATGTCCGCGTCGTCTCATCGTCGAGCCGCGATCTCACCGACGAAATCAGCAAGGGCCGCTTCCGTGAGGATCTGTTCCACCGCCTGAACGTCGTGCCCATTCAGGTGCCGCCGCTTTCGACGCGGCGCGAGGACATTCCGCTGCTGGTCGAACATTTCATGGGCCAGATTTCCAAGGCGACGGGCTTGCCGGCGCGGATCATTTCCGAAGATGCGATGGCGGCGCTTCAGGCGCATGACTGGCCGGGCAATATCCGCCAGCTCCGCAACAATGTGGAACGGCTGTTGATCCTGACATCGGGCGACCCCGCCGGCATCGTCACAGCCGATATGCTGCCTGCCGAAGTCGGTTCGTCGGCGCAGATCACGGTCAACGGCGCGGGTGGCGAACACATCATGGCGTTGCCGCTTCGGGAAGCGCGCGAGACCTTCGAGCGCGAATATCTGATGGCGCAGATCAGCCGCTTCGGCGGCAATATTTCGCGCACGGCCGCCTTCATCGGCATGGAGCGTTCGGCGCTTCACCGCAAGCTCAAGTCGCTTGGCGTGGCGACGACGAGCCGGGCGGATGTCATCGCGTAAGGAGCCAGCTTGTCCCGCATCGCTTATGTGAATGGCAGCTATCTCCGCCATGCGGAGGCGAGCGTCCATATCGAAGATCGCGGCTATCAGTTTTCCGATGGCGTCTATGAAGTCTGCGGCGTGCGCGGCGGACAACTCATGGACGAGGATATGCATCTGGAGCGGCTTCAGCGCTCGCTGAAGGAGTTGCGGATCGCGATGCCCATGGCGCTGCCCGCGCTCCGGCATGTGTTGCGCGAAGTCGTGCGGCGAAACCGCATTCAGAACGGCATGGTCTATTTTCAGGTCACGCGCGGCGTCGCGCCCCGCGACCACCCGTTTCCGCCTGCCGGCACGCGGCCTGCCATCGTCGTCACGGCGAAGCGCCTGAATGAAACGCGCGTCGCAGCCTCGGTCGAGAAGGGCGTCGCCGTCATCACCATGCCGGACCAGCGCTGGGCGCGGCGCGACATCAAGTCGGTCTCTCTGCTTGCCAATATCCTGGCCAAACAAGCGGCGCGCGAAGTGGGTGCCTATGAGGCGTGGCTTGTCGATAAGGACGGGTTCGTCACGGAAGGGTCTTCGACCAATGCCTGGATCGTCGACAAGGATGGCCGCGTCGTCACGCGGGCGCTGAGTTCCGATATTTTACCGGGCGTCACCCGCCGTGTGTTGCTCGAGGCCGCAAAACGGGAAGGCATCGAGATCGTGGAACGGCCCTTCACCGTGGAGGAAGCCCGGACCGCCCGCGAAGCGTTCATCAGCGCCTCATCGGCCATCATTATTCCGGTAGTTCGTATCGACGAAACATCGATCGGAAATGGTGCGCCGGGTTCTGTCACCATGCGCTTGCGGCAGGCCTATGCGGCAAGCGGGCAGTTAAGCTGAGGTTTCACGCCTCGAAGCTGTTCGCCCAAAGAAAAAAATGACCATAACGACGTATCGCGACGATTTCGCACTTGCAGCAATACATAAAAAGACCAGATTGTAGAGGAGCCGCACCTTTCGCTCCGCTGGGGCAGAGACAACATCATGAGGCTGGCCGGTGCGGCGAGCTGGCCCAACCCAATGCGACAAATGGGGTTTACCCATGAGTGAAAAGACCCACAACTTGCAGGACACATTCCTGAACCACGTGCGCAAGCACAAGGTCAACCTCACCATCTTTTTGGTGAATGGCGTGAAGCTTCAGGGCGTCGTGACCTGGTTCGACAATTTTTGTGTATTGTTGCGCCGAGATGGCCACTCGCAATTGGTCTATAAGCACGCCATATCGACGATCATGCCCGCTTCGCCCGTCCAGCTTTTCGAGCCCGGTGGGGAAGAGGCCTGAAACGCTTCCTTTGAGTCGTGAGACCACCTTTTGAGCAATGAGACCGTAGTCGGACCTGCGCGCGACGCGACGCGAGCTTTCGTGCTTGTTCCCTGGCTGAAGTCTGCCGAGCATGACGCACGCCGTCAGGGCAAGCCGTTTCGCTCTCAGGAGGCGCGTCTCGAAGAGGCCGTCGGGCTTGCCGCAGCCATTCATCTTTCCATCGTCGGAACGGCCGTCGCGCCGCTCGCGGGCGTGCGCCCGGCGACATTGATTGGCGAAGGCAAGGTCGATGAGCTGAAGGGGCTTCTTGCGGAGTTGCAGGTCGAGCTTGTGATTGTCGATGGACATCTCTCGCCCGTCCAGCAACGCAATCTCGAAAAGGCCTGGAACCTCAAGATCCTCGACCGCACCGGGCTCATCCTCGAAATCTTCGGAGAGCGCGCCAATACGAAGGAAGGCTCGCTGCAGGTCGAGCTGGCGCATCTCAATTATCAGAAGAGCCGCCTTGTCCGCAGCTGGACCCATCTTGAGCGCCAGCGCGGCGGTTTCGGTTTTCTCGGCGGCCCGGGCGAAACGCAGATCGAAGCCGACAGGCGCGTCATTCAGGAGCGGATCGCGCGGATCGAAACCCAGCTCGACACCGTGAAGCGCACGCGCGAGCTGCATCGCAAGACGCGGCGCGAAGTGCCTTATCCCATCGTCGCGCTGGTGGGCTACACCAACGCCGGCAAATCGACGTTGTTCAATCGGCTGACAGAGGCAGGCGTCTTTGCGGAGAACCTGCTTTTCGCCACGCTCGATCCGACGATGCGCGCCGTCTCGCTGCCGAGCGGGCGGAAAATCATTTTATCGGACACAGTGGGTTTCATCTCCGACCTGCCGACCCATCTTGTCGCCGCCTTCCGCGCCACGCTCGAAGAAGTGCTGGAAGCTGAAGTCGTTCTTCACGTCCGCGACGCGGCACATGAGGAAAGTGAAATCCAGAAGTCGGATGTCGAAGCGGTTCTCGCGTCTCTCGGTTTGATGGGCGAGAAAGTCGAAGGCGTGCCGCGTCCGCTGGTCGAGGTGCTGAACAAGATCGACAGGCTTGATGAGGCGCATCACGAGGCGGTGGTCAACGCCGCTTTACGCGATACGATGACGGTGGCTCTCTCCGCGCTGACGGGCGAAGGCGTCGAGGACCTGCTCGCGCTTATCGACAGTCTCATCATCGACAAAGGCATTCCGGTGCGCGTGACCCTGCGCGCCGACGAGGGCGAGGCGCTGGCCTGGTTCTACGAACACGGGCAGGTCCGCAAGCGCGATGCAAACGAAGACGGTTCGACGGCACTTGAAGTCAGTTTGCCGGAAGCCGAGATCGGGCGGTTGGAAAAGCGTTTCCCCGCGCTATACGCGCGCATTGCCGCCACAGCGCCCAAGGCTGCCGAATAATGTCCGATCCGATGGAGGATGTCGCCGCGCTGATGCATGAGGTCGCGGCGCGCGAAATCCTGCCGCGTTTCCGCATGCTCAAAGACGGTGACATCGAGGAAAAATCCAAGGGCGATTACGTCACCATTGCCGACCGCGAAGCGGAACTGTGGCTCAGCCCACGCCTTCAGGCGCTCGTACCGGGCTCGATGGTATTGGGGGAGGAAGCCGCCGCCGCCGAGCCGAACAATCTGCTTCTCGCGCAGAGCGACACGCCGTTCTGGACCGTCGATCCCATCGATGGCACTGGCAATTTCGTCGCGGGCCGCGAGACCTTCGGCGTCATGATCGCCTTCGTCGACAAGGGCAGGGTGCGCCGCAGCTGGATCTATCTCCCCGTTTCCGGCGATCTCGCCGTGGCGGAAGAGGGGTCCGGCGCTTTCTGGCATTCGGGCGGCAAGAGCAAGCGGCTGTCCGCAGGCCGCTCATCCGCCGATGTGGAGAAGATCACCGGCGCTTTCAATGTGCGTTTCATGGCCGAGGAGTGGCGCGACCGCGTCGAACTTTTCGCTGACACGGTGCCGCGCAAGTCGTCTTATCTTTGCTCGGCGTGGGACTATACCGGCCTTGCGCGCGGGCAGCATGATCTCGTCACCTATAACCGCATGATGCCGTGGGATCACGCACCGGGGTCCCTCATCCTGCGCGAAGCAGGCGGCGTATTGCGCAGTCTGGACGAGAATATCGATTATCTGCCGGCGACCCTCGGCGCGCCTCATTTGGCCGCGCGCGATGAAGAGAGCTGGCAACGTTTCGCCGCTGCGATCCGCGCCACCGTCTAAGCCTATTCGCGCTCCTCGCGCTTGGCTTCATTCCACATCGCATCCATCTCCTCGAGATTTGACTGCAACGGCTCGCGGCCCTGAGCGGCGAGCATTTCCTCGATGCGTCCGAAGCGGCGGCGGAACTTTGCGTTGGCGCGGCGGAGCGCGGCCTCAGGATCGACCTTTAGATGTCGCGCGAGGTTTGCATAGACGAAAAGCATATCGCCCAACTCGTCTTCCAGCCGGTCATGGTCGCCACCCTTGGCGACTTCATGCGAAAGCTCCAGCATCTCTTCATTGAGCTTGTCGAGAACCTCCGCCGTGCTCGGCCAGTCGAAGCCGACTTGCGCGGCGCGGTTCTGAAGCTTGAGTGCGCGCGACAATGCGGGCATGGCGAGCGGCACATCGTCGAGCAGGCTCGCCTTTGCGGGCTTGCCCTTCGCAGCCTTTTCCTCGGCCTTGATCTCGTCCCAGCGTCCGGCGACGGTTCCCGCCGCGCGCGCCTCTTCATTGCCGAAGACATGCGGATGACGGCGGATCATTTTTTCGCAGATCGCGCGGACCACGTCTTCAAATTGAAAGGAGCCCGCCTCCTGCGCCATCTGCGCGTGAAAGACGACCTGCAATAATAGATCGCCCAGCTCGTCGCGCAGGTCATCCATATCGCCGCTCTCGATCGCGTCCGCGACCTCATAGGCTTCTTCGATCGTATAGGGCGCGATGGTCGCGAAGTTTTGCTCGAGGTCCCACGGGCAGCCGCCATCCGGCGAGCGCAGCTTCGCCATGATCTTCAGCAACGCGTCGATACGCGTCAGATTGTCCGGGATGTCGGCGTTCAGCGGAGCCTCCTCAGTCGCGTGTCATTCCGCCGGGTTGTCAGCCAGACCGCCTGCCGCGCCGCCCGATACGACGGCCGCCGCCGCTTCCGTCGCGGTGTGTTCGCCATGCGCGGCATCGCGTTCGGCAAGCTGGCGGCGAATATCTTCCTGCGCTTCTCGGTCGAGAGGGAATTTCCACATGACCCAGGCCGCCGCGAGCATGAAGAGCGATGGCAGCACCACGTAAAGCGCGGCCAGCTGGTTCAGCGCTTCGGGTGTGTTGCCGCCCGATGGCTTGAAGCCGATGAGATCGAGGATCGGGTAGGTGATGCCGACCGCCAGCGCGCTGCCGACTTTGCCAGTGAGGCTCAGCAGCGAGAAATAAAGCCCCGTGCGCTGCTGTCCGGTTTCAAGATTGTCGTAATCCGTCACGTCGGCCATCACCGAGCGCAGCAGGAACGAGCCCGCGCCGTAGGCGAGGCCGTAAAGTGTGAAACCGAGGAATAGCCACCAGAATTCACCGCGCGGAAACAGCAACACAAGCGGCAGAACGATGGCGCCATAGACCATGGCGATGGAGAGCGCGCGATGCTTGCCGAACTTGTGCGCGACCTTGATCCAGAAGGGCACGCCTACAAAGCCCGCGACGAAATAGATAAGCAGCAGCAGGCTCGCCGAATGAGCAAGCCCGAAGACCTGAGCCGTGAAGAAGATATAGAGCGCACCGGTGATGCTCGGCGCGATGGCGACCAGAAGATCCGCGATCAGCATCCGCTGCAAAACCTTGTTGCGGATAATGATGCTCCAGGCTTCGGCGAAGGGAACATGATGCGTCGGCTGCACATGCTTGCGTTCGCCCACCGCCCACACGGCAAGGCCGATGGTGATCGGCAGAAGGATGATGATGAACCAGCCCATTGCCGACATTTTCAGGAAGCCGTCGCCGTGCCCGCCTGCCGCATTCTCGATGATGGCGGGTAGCGTCAGCACGGTGAACATGCCGAAGATCAACGCGAATTCGCGCGCACCCTGAATGGTCGAGCGCTCATTGTAGTCGGAAGAAAGCTCCGCGCCCCAGGACATATGCGTGATGGAGCTCAGCGAATAACCGCAATAGACAAGGAAGAGAACGACGGTCAGATAGACGGCGCCGACGCCGTGGGCAGGCATGAAAAGCAGATAGCAGGACGCCATCAGCAGCGGCACGGAAATCACCAGCCAATGCCGCCTGCGGCCCCAGCGCGCCGGAAACTTGTCGGTGAAGACGCCGACCAGCGGATCGACAAGCACATCGCCGAGCCGCACGAGCATGAAAATCATGCCGACCAGCGTGAGGCTCAAGCCAACATCCTGCGAATAGAAAGCCGGCAGATAGACAACGAGTGGAAGGCCGAGTGCCGAAATCGGAATGGAGGGAAGGCTGAAAGCTCCAACCTGTAGTTTCGATACGCGTTTCTCAGCCATGTAGGTCGCACTCCCGCTCATGCCGGTCTCGTGCCGACTTACAAATTTGTATGAGCTAAAGAAACCGATTGAGGCGGCTTTGTCTATTGTTCAAAATGCGCGCAATGCTGTGCCGCAGCAATCAGGCGAATAATTCATCGGCCACATAAGGATTGCCGCGCCGTTCCGCACCGAAGGTCGAGAGCGGTCCGTGTCCCGGAACAAAGGTCACATCGTCGCCGAGCGGCCAGAGCCGTTCGCGGATCGATGAGATCAATGCATTGTAATCGCCGCGCGGAAAATCAGTCCGGCCGATTGAGCCATTGAAAATGACGTCGCCGACAATCGCGAGCTTCGCCTCGGCATTGAAGAAGATGATGTGGCCCGGCGTGTGGCCAGGGCAGTGGCGGACATCGAAGGTGAGGCCGCTCACCTCAACCGTGTCGCCGTCTTCCAGCCAGCGATCAGGCTCAAAGCCGCCAAAGGCCGGGAAACCATACTTCTCGCTCTGCGTGGGCAATTCTGAAATCAGGAAGAGATCATCGCGATGGGGACCTTCAATCGGAATTGTCAGACGGCGTGAAAGTTCGCCCGCCGCCGCCGCATGATCGAGATGGCCATGTGTCAACAATACCTTTTCGAGCTTGATGCCGAGCTCTTCAACCGTCTGCATGATGCGGTCGAGATCGCCGCCAGGATCGCTTACGGCACCGCGCATCGTCTCGTCATCCCAGAGCAAAGTGCAGTTTTGCTGAAAGGGAGTGACGGGGAGAATCGCTGCTTTGAGGCTCATTCGTGCCGCACATGTTCAATTTCGAGGTCGCTCAAATTAGGCAGCCATGTCGCATATGTCCAATGTTGACGGGCTTTTTCGCGCTTTCGCTCCGAAATCTGTGCATAAAGCGGCATTGTGCGAGCGAAAAAAGCCTTGGGGCGCAGCAAACTCTTGGTGTTTACCTCAAACTTGTGAAAGATAGCGTCAGCTTCCACCAAGGACGAATCACGAATCATGGCCACAAAACCTGCCGCCAAAACCGCTGCAAAGCCCGCCGCGAAAGCAAAGGCTCCCACTCAGCCCACCATCCCGCTCTCGAAGATCATTGCGGAGCTGGCTGAGCAGCACGAAATGTCGAAGAAGGCCACTGCCGCCTTGTTCGATGACTTCGTCGCTCTGACGGTCAAGAACCTGAAGAAGGGCAACAAGGTCCGCATCACCGGCCTTGGCATTCTCGCGGTTCGCAAGCGCGCCGCCCGCATGGGCCGCAACCCGGCCACAGGCGAAGCGATCAAGATCAAGGCGTCGAAGAAAGTCGCCTTCCGCGTCGCGAAGGATCTGAAGGAAGCGATCTAATCGCTTTCTGATCCGGTCGAACGGATAAGCTAAAGAGACATGACGGCTTTGTCGTCGTCGTGAAAGGCGGTTTTTAGGAGCCGCCTTTTTCTTTTGTGAAAGCATGGAGTTGAGATGAAGGGCGGCGCAGGGCGCCTCACGCCGTTTGCGGGGTTGAGGCGTTCCCGTGAGGCTGCTATCAGATCGTCCTCCGCGCCCACCGGCATGGCTGCCTCGGGCCTGTACAAGGAAGACGAAAATGGCGATCAAGCGGCTGAGCCCCGGCAAGCGTATGAGCGAAGGTGTCGTCCATGGCGATCGGGTCATTCTGGCCGGTCAAGTCGCGGTCGATGGCGGCTCCATCAAAGCCCAGTCCGAACAGGTCCTGAAGCAGATCGACGAATTGCTGGCCGCCGCCGGCAGCAGCAAGTCGAAGCTGCTCTTTGCGCAAATCTTTCTTGCCGACATGGCCGACTACGCGCCGTTCAATGATGTCTGGGACGGCTGGATCGACTCCGCCAATCCGCCCGCTCGCGCCTGCATTCAGTCGCCGCTGGTGAAGCCGGAATGGAAAGTCGAAGTCCAGGTCACGGCAGCGGTCTGAACCCGCCAGAGCTCCGCGCCGCCAGGCCGATAACGTTGCGCGGAGCGTTTCATGGAATCGATGATGCCGGTGTAATCTGAGCCATGAGCGGCTCTCTTCCCGATATCCTGGCTAAAAATCTGGAGGTGGTATTCTGCGGAATAAATCCCGGTGTGCAGGCAGCTGTGACCGGCCACCATTTTGTGGGCAGAAACAATCGCTTCTGGAACACTATTCATTTGGCGGGTTTTACCCCGGAGCAGATCAGCCCCGAAAATGATCGGATGATCCTGCGTTTTCGGTGTGGCCTGACGACGGTGGCCGAGCGCGCCACTGCCCGTGCCTGCGAACTCTCAAGCCATGAGATCATTTCAGATTCCGCAAAACTGGAGCGAAAGATTGTGAAGTACCGGCCGCGCTATATCGCGTTTCTGGGAAAGTCTGCTTACCAAACGATATCGAAACAACGAAAAACTCTCTGGGGAGCGCAGGATAGCACTTTCGGCGGCGCTGCCGTGTGGGTGCTGCCGAATCCAAGCGGCCGGAATCTTGCGTTCAGCCGCGACGCTCTTGCCGATGCTTATCGCGCGCTGCGTTTGATGTTGGGATGAAACCGGCTGCAACGTCGGCACCGGCATGGCGGGACGTCACGTTTTTATTTCTCGAGAAAGCTTTTCAGGGCGACGGCGTTGTTATGGTCTTCGTCCTTGGCGGCAAAGAGCAGCGTCACGAGCTTGTGGCCCTGCATGGCGCCGCGGAGTAGTGCGGTAGCGTCGGCATTTTTATTGAACTCCGCGCGATAGCGCTTCCTGAATTCCGTCCAAAGCTCGGGATCGTGGCCGAACCAGTTGCGTAGGTCGGCGCTTGGCGCGATTTCCTTCAGCCAGAGATCGATCTTCGCGGTATCGCGCTTCAGGCCGCGCGGCCAGAGACGATCGACGAGAATGCGAAAGCCGTCATCCGTCGATGGGGCCTCATAGGCTCGCTTCAATCGAATGCGGCTCATAAGCAGCTTCCTTTCTAGGGATGCTTTGGCAGTACCGCGCCGGTAACCTCATTGGCAAGGGCAATGTTGACCTCATGCGAGGCCAGCATCTCGGCCAAGTCCTTGTGTAGTCCATCATCGCGCGTACGAGGCAGAAGTTCCCGCAGCTTCCGCACCACCCATCCCTGGCCGCGATTGAGAAAGGCGATGCGCTCTGCGATATTGCCGATCGCCATCGCCTTGCCGTAGAAGGCGCCGGTTTCCAGAGACGGCGCGCCACCCAATGATTTGACGTGGCCGAGCAGCATGGCGCACCAGCGCGCCTCGTCCTTCTGGATCGTGCGCATCAATTCGGCAATCTCGATGCTGTCGGCCGCGCGGGCGCTTTCGAGTGTCACGCGCGCACCCGCGCGTTCGGCTTCCAGCAATTCATTGAGACTGCTAATCAGTTCGTCCTTGCCGGCATAGCCCATATAGGCGTCATCGGCTTCATGCATCGCGCAGGCCGGCGAGCTGACCTCCACCTTGGGTTCGTCGTCGCGGGCCTGCGTCATGGCATGATCTCCTCTGCTACGAACGGCGCATCACGCCGTCGCGCGCTCCAGTTTCTCGTTCGCGCCGCCCCAATTGGCGAGGTTGTTCAAGAACGCATCGAGGAAGCTTGCCCGCGCATTCTGGTAGTCGAGATAATAGGCATGCTCCCAGACGTCGGCGGTGAGCAGCGGCACGACGCCGTGAACGATGGGCGTGTCGGCGTCATGGAAGGACGTGACCGCAAGCTTGCCGTTGTCCAGCACCAGCCAGGCCCAGCCGGACGCGAAATGACCGACGGCTTCGGCTTTGAATTTTTCCTTGAATTGATCGACACCGCCGAAATCGCGCATCAGCCATTCCGCGAGCTTGCCGGTCGGGGCGCCGCTTTTCGGCGTCATCGACTGCCAGAAAAAATCATGGTTCCAGGCCTGCGCGGCATTGTTGAAAAGCTTCTTGTCGCCGCTCTCCTTCGCTGCCTTGATGATCTCCTCAAGACTGGCCTGCTCAAGCGGCGTGCCTTTGATAGCGGCATTGGTGTTGTCGACATAGGCCTTGTGATGCTTGCCATAGTGAAACTCGAAGGTGCGCGCGGACATATGCGGTTCGAGAGCAGCTTTGTCGTAGGGAAGGGGGGCTTGGATCACTGACATTTTATTTCTTTCTGGGCATCGTGAAGTGAATTGAATTATCTCAGCGAGATCACGCCCTCAATCAAGGCATGAAAACGCCTGCTCCAGATCGGCGCGAAGATCAGCCTCCGCTTCGAGGCCGATGGAGAGCCGCAACAGTGTATCGCCGATACCCGCCAGCCGTCGCGCTTCTGCGCCCATTCCGATATGCGTCATTGTCGCAGGGTGCGCGATGAGGCTTTCGACGCCGCCGAGAGATTCCGCGAGCGTGAAGATGCGGACGGCTTCGACAAGGCGGCGAACCTCCGCGGCGCCGCCGTCAAGTTCGAAGCTCAGCATGGCGCCGAAGCCCTTTTGTTGGGTTTTCGCGATGGCATGGCCCGGATGGGTTTCAAGACCGGGATAATGGACGGCGCGGACACGCGGATGCTGTTGCAGAAAAAGGGCGAGCGACATGGCGTTGCGCTGCTGCGCCTCGATGCGCGGAAAGAGCGTGCGCACGCCGCGTAGCGTCATATAGGCGTCGAAGGGGGATCCGATGATGCCGGTCACATTGGCCCAAGCGGCGAGCGTTTCCGCGTCCGCCTTGTCGGCGGCGATGACGGCCCCGCCGATGACGTCGGAATGGCCGTTCAGATATTTGGTCGTCGAGTGAATGACGAAATCCGCGCCGAGGGCGATGGGATTTTGCAGAGCCGGTGAGAGGAAAGTGTTATCGACCGCGATCTTGGCGCCGACGGCCTTGGCGCGCGCCGCGATGGCGGCGATGTCGACGACGCGCATCAGCGGATTGCTGGGCGTCTCGATCAGCACAAGCGCGGGCACACCCTCGAGCGCCCGCGCCAGTGCCTCCTCGTCTCCCTGATCGACGAAAACGACGTCGAATTGTCGCCGCTCCCCCCGGGCGGCGAGGAGACGATAGGTGCCCGAATAGCAATCATGCGGCGCGACGACGAGATCGTCGGGCCGGAGCAGCGAGAGAACGAGATCGATGGCCGCCATGCCCGAGGACGTGACGACGGCCCCCGCGCCGCCCTCGAGCTTTGCCAGCGTGTCGGCCAGCATGTCGCGGCTGGGATTGACGGTGCGGGAATAATCGTAGGGACCCGCGCGCTCATAGCCCTGAAAAGCGAAGGTGCTGGACAGGTAGAGCGGTGGGGCGACGGCGCCGAAGGCGGGATCGCTAGCGATCCCGTTCGACGCCGCCACGGTCTCTGGCGCTTTGCGCTCCGGCATGTGAGGTGCCTTTGTAAAAGCTCAGCGAAGCTGAACCATACGCAGATAGGGCTTCAATTCCTTCCAGCCCTGCGGGAAGCGTTCCTTGGCCTGTTCGGTCGAGAGGCTCGGCGAGATGATGACCGGCTGGCCGGGCGTCCAGTTCACGGGCGTCGAAACCTTTTCACCATCGGTGAGCTGGAGGCTGTCGATGGTACGAAGGATTTCCGCGAAGTTGCGGCCGGCGCTGGGCGGATAGGTCAGGATCAAGCGAATCTTCTTGTTGGGATCGATCACATAGACCGCGCGCACCGTGTAGGTCGGATCGGAATCCGGATGGATCATCTCGTAAAGGGTCGAGACCTTCTTGTCGTCGTCGGCGATCATCGGGAAATTGAGCTTCTGGCCCTGTGTTTCCTCGATGTCCTTTTCCCAGCCCTGATGTGCATCGACCGGATCGACCGAGAGGCCGATGGTCTTGACGCCGCGCTTGTCCCATTCGGGCTTCAGGCGGGCGACTTCACCGAGTTCCGTCGTGCAGACCGGTGTGAAATCCTTGGGGTGGCTGAAGAAGACGCCCCAGGAATTGCCGAGCCATTTGTGGAAGCTGATCGGACCTTGCGTGCTGTTCTGTTCAAAGTCCGGGGCGATCTGACCGAGTAGTAGTGACATTCTTTTTCTCCTCTATGGATGCCGGGATGGGGGAGGGGTTCAGTCGTTGAAGTGGCGGCCTTCCTTGACCTCGGCGACATATCCGGCGCGGATGGCGAAATCGCCGAAGCGTTCGTCCGGTTGGCGCTCGCGGGCGAAATGCACGGCGAGTTTTTCAAAGGCGTCGAGGATCACATCCTCGCCGACATTTTCGAGATACATCTTGTTGAGGCGCTGGCCGTGAAAGCCACCGCCGAAATAGAGATTGTATTTCCCCGGCGCGCGGCCCGTCAGCGCGACTTCCGCGATATAGGGACGCGAGCAGCCATTGGGGCAGCCGGTCATGCGGATGGTTATCGGTTCATCGATGAGCCCCTGCGCCGACAGGATGGCCTCCATCTTCGTCAGCAGGTTCGGCAAATAGCGTTCGCTTTCAGCCATGGCGAGGCCGCAGGTCGGCATCGACACGCACGCCATCGAATTGAGCCGCAGCCCGCTCAGCGCGTTCGAGCTTCCAAGCCCGTGCGCGTCCAGAAGCTTCTCAATGGCCGGGCGGGCCTTGGGCGCGACATCGGCGATGATGAGATTCTGGTTCGGCGTGACGCGGAACGTGCCGTGATGGATTTTCGCAATGGCGCGCAGTGCGTCCATCAAAGGACGGCCCTCATGGTTGATGACGCGACCGTTTTCGATAAAGAGCGTGTAGTGCTCGAGCTCGTCCTCACCGCGCTGCCAGCCATACTGGTCGCCATTGGAGGTGAAAATCGCCTCGCGGGGCTCCTCGAAGGTAAAGCCCTGCCGCGCCTCGATGCCCGCCTTGATCGCGTCGAGGCCCTTGTCATCGATCGTATATTTGAAGCGCGCATGCATGCGGTCGGCGCGGTCACCGAAATCGCGCTGCACCATCATCGTCGCGTCGATCACTGCCGTGACCTTGTCCACCGCCACGAAGCCGATGAGACTCGCCAGACGCGGATAGGTTTCGGGCGCCTGATCGGTCCGCCCCATGCCGCCGCCGATGACGACATTGAAACCTTCGAGCTTTCCCCTGGGCGCGATGGCGATGAAACCGAGATCCTGCGCGTAAATGTCGATGTCGTTGAACGGCGGCAGCACGAAGCCGATCTTGAATTTGCGCGGCATGTAGCTGCGACCGTAAAGCGGCTCTTCGGGTGTGGCCTGGTTGCGCGGCTCGGGCTCTTCCTCGTACCAGATTTCGCGATAGGCACCGGTCTTGGGAATGGCGTGGTCGCTGGCGGCCTTGGCCATCGCATAGACCTGGGCGTGGAGCGCGGAAAGCTGGGGATGGACAGAGCACATGACGCCGCGAGAATCGTCGCCGCAAGCCGCGCGAGAGTCGAGGCCGACATCGCGCATACCCTGCATGAGCGGGCGCAGGTTCCGCTTCAATACACCATGAAACTGAAAGGTCTGGCGCGTCGTCAGCCTGAGCGTCTCGCCGCCATAGGCGCGGCCAAGCTCGTCGAGCTTCAGCCATTGCGCTGACGTCAACACGCCTCCGGGCAGGCGCACCCGCACCATGAAATCGAAGGCGGGCTCCAGCCGCTGGCGGCGTCGCTCGTCGCGGATGTCGCGATTGTCCTGCTGATAGATGCCGTGAAACTTCATCAGCTTGATATCGTCGCCGGGCACGGCGGCGGTCAGCTCCGCCACTAGCCCTTCGGCGATGGTGCCGCGAAGCTGGTTGCTGTTCGCTTTCAGCGTCTCGTCGGGGTTGAGCTTTTCCAACGGCTGCGAAACGTCGCGGCTACGATCCGATTTTTCAAGAAGCGTGGTCATGCCGGCCCTCAATAGACGTCGAGTTGATAGCGATGTTCGCGTTGCAGCGTGCCCAGATATTCATCGGCGGCAGCGCGTCCGCGCCCGCTTTCCTGCTGGATGAGGGCGCTCAATGTCGCGTGAACGTCCGGCGCGAGATTGGCCGCGTCGCCACAGACATAGATATGCGCACCCTCTTCGAGCCAGGCATAGACGTCACGCGCTTGCTCGCGCAGCTTGTGTTGGACATAGGTTTTCGACGCGCTGTCGCGGGAGAAGGCGACGTTCATGCGGCTGAGCACGCCATCCTTCAGGAAGCCCTGCCATTCGGTCTGATAGAGGAAGTCGGAACGGAAATTGCGCTCGCCGAAAAAGAGCCAGGACTTGCCGCTCGCGCCGCGCGTCTCGCGCTCCTGCAAAAAGGCGCGGTAGGGGGCGACGCCGGTGCCCGCGCCGATCATGATGATGGGCGTGTCGTCGTCGGCCATTCGGAAATGCGGATTGGCCTGAACATAGACCGGCACGGTGGTGTCGGGTTCGGCACGGTCGGCGAAATAGCCCGATGCGACGCCGCTGCGCGGTTCGCCGTTGAGATCGTAGCGCACCGTGCTGATGGTGAGATGCACTTCGTCGGCCGCCACCGCTTGCGACGAGGCGATGGAATAAAGGCGCGGTTGCAGCGGCCTGAGACCGGCGATGACGTTCTGCGCGTCGAGACCGCAGACCGGAAAGCGGCGGACGACATCGACGACATGGTGACCGCGCAGGAACGCGGTGCGTGCCTCCGCTTCGCCTTCGCCCTTCAGCCGCTCGAGTTCAGCCGAGCCGCTAAGCTTTGCCCAATGGTCGATAAGGCGGGGCGTCGCCAGCGTGATTTCGAAATCGGTAGCCAGCGCCGCGCCCAGCGTGGTGGCGCGATCTTTCAGCGTGATCGGCGCATCGGCGTTGAGCGAGAGCGCGCCGAGAAGCGCCTCGACGAGGGCGGGATCATTGTGCGGAATGACGCCGAGTGCGTCGCCGGGCTCGAAGGTCAGGCCGCTCTCTTCGAGCGACAATTCGATATGGCGCGTTTCCTTGCTCGAGCCGCGCCCCGTCAAAACAAAATTGTCGATAACAGTGGCGGAGAAAGGGCGGCGCTTGTCGAAGACGGCAGCGGCGGGGGCGGCGCTGGTCTCTATTGATACACGCGCGCTGCCAACCACGCTTGCGCCGGAAGACGCGGCGGGTGTGATCTTTTCGACCATAGCCGCGATCCACGCGGCGGCTGGCTCGTCGTAATCGACATCGCAATCGACGCGCGCTTCGATCTGCGTCGCGCCAAGTTCGGCCAGGCGCTTGTCGATCTGCTTGCCGGCCTCGCAATAGCGCTCATAGGTCGAATCGCCCAGCGCCAGCACGGCATATTTCATGCCCGCCAGTTTCGGCGCCTTGCGGCTCGCGAGAAATTCAAAGAAGGCCATTGCCGATTGTGGCGCGTCGCCCTCGCCATGCGTGCTGGTGATGACGATCAGCGTCTGCTCGTCTTTCAGCTTGCGGGTCTTGTAGTCGGCCATGTCGGAAACGACGGGTTGAAGCCCGCATTCGCGCACCCGGTCGGCGAGTATCCGCGCCAGGGTCGCGCTGTTGCCGGTTTCGCTGCCATAGAGAATGGTGAGGCCTTGCACCGCGCCGCCCGCATCCGGTGTGCCCGCCGCGGTCGCGCCTTGCGGGGCAGGGATGTAATCGGCATCCGCGATGACGCCGCGAACCCCACGATCGAGGCCGGCGAAATAGCCGCTCAGCCAAAGCGCCTGGCCGGGCCGCAACGATTGCGCGAGCGCATTGACCTGCTGCCACTGCTCCGCGGTCAGGGCGGTGGCTGGAAATTCGAATACGCTCACGACGGACGCGACCCTTCAGATTAGTTGCTGATCGAGGGGCGCACTCAGCCGCAGTCCAAAGGTTGAACTGAACAGCGCTCGTGTCATCAGCGAGCCCCATTCCAATTTCGCACTTGCGATAAGTGCAGACAAACGAATGATCTTGCCATTTAAGATGAAATATATTAATACAAAAAGATGGATATCAACCTCGCTCGTACATTCCTGGAGGTGGTGAATACGGGCAGCTTCGTCGCCGCCGCCGAACGGCTGAATCTGACGCAGACGGCGATCAGCGCGCGCATCCGGGCGCTTGAAGACCAACTCGGGCGGCGGCTTTTCGTACGCAACAAGGCGGGTGCCCGCCTGACGCCCGCCGGAGAGCGCTTCATGCATGACGCGGCGACGCTTGTGCAAGTCTGGGAGCGGGCCCGCCAGCGTGTTGCCTTGCCGCCGGGCCGCGCCAATGTCGTCAGCATCGGCGGCGAGCTGAGCCTCTGGAGCCCGCTGCTCGCCGATTGGCTGGTATGGATGCGCCGGGAGTGTCCCGAGATCGCGCTCCGGGCCGAAGTCAATACGCCGGCCCATCTGCTCGATAGAGTGCAGAACGGTTCACTCGATCTGGCGGTGCTTTATAGCCCGCCGCCCCAATCCGATCTCGCGGTCGAACTCCTGACCGAGGAGAAACTCGTCATGGTGACGACGTCGAAGACGGAACAGCAGGCCCCCGACGATTACATTCATGTCGATTGGGGCCCGGCCTTCAACGCCAACCTCCAGGCCGCTTTCCCCGCATTGGCGAATCCCGCCGTCTCCATCTCGCTTGGGCCGCTGGCCCTGACGTATATGCTCGCTGTAGGCGGCAACGGCTATTTTCGATTGGGTGCGGTCAAAAACCATCTCGCCGACGGTCGGCTCCGCCTTGTCACACAGGCGCCGGAGTTCTCCTATTCTATCCACGCTATCTATTCGACGCGGAGCGAGACAGATCTCATCGACCGCGTCCGCGCCGGCTTGCGCTCCTGCACGACGTCCGACGCTTGAAAGACGCGATGCGCATTCAGTTTTTCGGCATCAAGGGTTCGGCGATCTTATCGATGGAGAAGCTCGCGGATTTCTGACGGGGCGGAAATTCCTTGAAACTTTCGAGCAATTTCCCCAGCGGGGGAGGCGCACAGTCGTTGGATTGAACCCCAATGCGAGCCTGCCGCCAACGCTGCTGATGACGACAGAATAAATTGTGGCGCGTCACTCGAATATCAAACACGCAAAATTTCAATTTATTGGTCAGAGAGAAAACAGCCAAATAAGTACGGAAATTGCTGGGCTCTATTGTACGTCCACCATATGCGCCCAGATAACCGGCATCGGCCGGTACATCTCGCAATGTCCAGTGGAATGAGCACTTCAGTCACAAGGATTGATCCGATAATATATATTATGGATATTATTTTGATAATCAATTCCAGAAGAGATGTTCTCGCGGATCCCCATTCAAGCTGTTGTATCTACGCCAAAATCCATTTTAGCACTGGCGAGACATCGCAGAGCCAACCGCAAATTGAACCATTTTGAGCGGCCCTCGTTCTATTCACGCAAGGTCGGCGGATTGCTGAAGGTCACCGCCCGCCAGAGCTTATGGGGATATGCGGGATTCATAGAACAGGAATTTGCGATATGACCAACTTCAAACGTTTGCTTCTCGTCGGCGCGGCCGGCATTGCCCTCGGAATTGCACCGGCCAGCGCAGGCGTGATTGGAGGCACGGTCGGCGGGACCGGAGGCGGCAATGTCGGCGTTGGCTCCACAGGTGGCACGCTTGGCGGCAATGCGACGTCGAATGGCAGCCTCAGCACGCCGATGGGCAGCAGCAACGCCGGAGCCTCGGGCAGCGCGAGCGGCTCGGCTTCTTCGTCGGGCGCGACCGGCGGAGCAACGGTCGGCAGCAGCGGCGGCGCTTCGATGCCGGATGCGGGTGAGACCACCGGCACCATTCGTCGCAATGGCGAAGACGCGGCAAATAGCGCGCGCAGCACCGCCGACGGGACCGTCGGAACGCTTAAAAGCACCGGCAAGGATGCCGTCGACAAAGCTGGCTCAACGTCTCTCGGTGCGGGCGGTTCGGCCAACGTGAATGGCGCCGCAGGCTCCACTTCAAACTAACGTTTTGGCTTGCTCAAAAATGGCGAAGGGCGCAGCGAAGCGGTTGCGCCCTTCTCTGTTTTCCCCACCGCTATTTTCTTGCTTGCGCACGCGGAAATTATTCTCCGAACAAGGATCAAAATTCTCATAACCGGGAACTGAACTCCATGCTCGTCCGTTTCATACACAGCAAATGTTCAAGGAGGAATTCAAATGAAAATGAAACAAATTCTTCTCGCCAGCGCGGCGACCGTATTGCTTTCTATGCCGGTGATGGCCGCCGAGATGGGCGACATGACGGGCACTTCCGGCGTCACCGGAACTACGAAGACAATGCCGAACGGCACGTCGAATGCGCCGGCGACTGGTCCCAACGCGACGGCCATTCCCGAAGTCCCGGCGGCCGGCGCTAACGCCGCTGGCTCCAGCACCGTTGGTGAAGGCACCACTGGTACGACGGGCAAAGATGGTGGTGCGGCTTCCACGGACTTGCAGCATCAGTTGACGACGAAGGGCTATACGTCGATCACGCCGAATGACAGTGCCGGAGCCACGACAAGCGGCGAAACTCGCTTCAACGCGACCAATGCCGATGGCAAGAAAGTTCATCTGACCGTGAATGCCAATACGGGCGCCATCGTCAAAGAGATGCCGGCGGAATAACGCCCCGCAAATTTGATTTACGGCTCGGCCTCATCGGCCGGGCCGTTTTTCGTGGGCTAACTCTCAAAGTCGATGACCATGCCGTCGAAAGCGGGTTCGACATTTTCGGGCAACTCCGAGCGGAGTTTCCGGTAGTCGAGATCGACATGGAGATTGGTGAGAACGCCCAGTCGAGGATTTACCCGTGCGATCCATTCGAGCGAGCGCTCGACATGGGAATGTGTCGGGTGCGGTGTATATCTCAGCGCATCGACAATCCAGCATTCGACGCCATCGATCAGCGTGAAACTATCCTCAGGCAGATCGACAAGATCACTTGAATAAGCGAGCGGTCCGAAACGGAAACCGAGCGAGCGAATGCCGCCGTGGTCCTGATCGAAAGGAATGGCTTCGATTATGCCGCCGGCTCCATCAACGCGGATCGGTTCACCGAATTTCTCGATCCGATGCTCCTGAAGGATTGCCGGGTAGCCTGAGCCTGGAGCCTGCACGAAACAATAGTCGAAACGCGACGTCAGAGTTTTCGCGGTCGGCGCATCCATCCAGACATCGACACGCCGCCGCCCATTGAGCGCAACCATGCGTAGATCGTCGATGCCGTGGCTTTGGTCCGCATGGTCATGCGTGTAGAGAACGCCGTCAATCCAAGAGACGTTCGCATCGATCAGCTGGTCGCGCATGTCAGGCGATGTGTCGACCAGTACCGTCGTCTTCTTCGCCGGATCCTGATCCCATTGTTCGACAAGCAATGAACAGCGGCGGCGGCGGTTGCGCGGCTCTTTCGGATCGCAAGCGCCCCAATGACCGCCGATGCGCGGGACGCCGCCGGAAGAACCCGAGCCCAATATGGTCGCACGCAATTTCATGGACGAAACACGGCCTCGCGCGGCACACGCCTGAAAAGCCGGAGAAAATTCTCACTCGTTTGACATGCGAGATCGTCGGCTCCGACGCCTTTTATTTCGGCGAGTTTCGCGGCCGTGTGGACGACGAAAGATGGTTCGTTGCGCTTACCGCGTTTCGGTATGGGGGCCAGATAAGGCGAGTCCGTTTCAACCAGCAGCCTGTCGAGCGGCACGCTCCGTGCGGTTTCCTGCAGTTCCGCCGCGCTCTTGAATGTCAGAATGCCGGAAAGAGAAATATAGAAACCGAGGCCAAGCGCATGAGCCGCGAGCGCCGGGCTCGATGTGAAGCAATGCAAAAGACCGGGGAAGACGCCCTTCCCCATTTCTTCCGACAAAACCGCCGCCGTATCTTCATCCGCATCGCGTGTATGCACGATCAGCGGCAAACCAGTTTCGCGCGCAGCAGCAATATGGGCGCGGAAGCAACGCATTTGCGGTCCGCGCGGACTGTGTTCGTAATAATAATCGAGCCCGGTTTCGCCGATTCCGACGACCTTGGGATGCGCGGCGAGCTTCACCAGCGTCGCAGTATCCGTTTCCGGTTCGGTCGCGGCTTCATGCGGATGGATGCCGACCGAGCAGTAGACGTTTGGAAAGCGTTCGGCAATGGCGCGAACCTTGTCGAATTCACTGACCTTGGTCGAGATCGTGACCATCAGGCCGACACCGGCTTCGTGCGCGCGCGCAACGACTTCATCGACTTCAGCGGCAAAATCCGGGAAGTCGAGATGGCAATGGCTGTCGACAAGAACGGGCACGCTCACTGGCCGGCTGCCTCCGTATCGACGAGACGCGGAAACACGCCTTGCGGCGCGGGCAGCGGTGTCTCGGGCTTCAGCGGTGCGCCATCGAGATGTTCGAAATTGCGTTCTTCGGCGCGCACGCCGAGCATATCAAGCAACTTCGCCGCCGAAGCCGGCACGACCGGCTGCAACAGGATCGCGGCGTAGCGCACGACTTCAATTGTCACGTAAAGAACGGTCGCCATGCGCTCAGGGTCGGTCTTCTTCAATGCCCATGGCTCTTGCGATGCGAAATAACGATTGGCGTCGCTGACGACCTCAAAAACCGAACCGAGATAATTATGAATCTCGAACCGCTCCATCTGCGCGCGCACTGTTTCGAGCAGGCCCGCCGCCGCTTTCAGAAGCGTTTCGTCCTCGTCGGTGAAGGCGCTGCGCATCGGTACCTGAGCATCGCAATTCTTTGCGATCATCGATAGCGAGCGCTGCGCGAGATTGCCGATGTCGTTGGCCAGATCGGCATTGACGCGGTTCACCACCGTTTCGTGGCTATAGGTGCCGTCTGCGCCATAAGGCACTTCGCGGCAGAAGAAATAGCGGATCGGATCGACGCCATAGGTATCGGTGATCGTGAATGGATCGATGACGTTGCCGACCGACTTCGACATTTTCTCGCCGCGATTATAGAGAAATCCGTGGCCGAAAACGCGCTTGGGCAGCGGAATGCCGGCAGCCATCAGCATCGCCGGCCAGATGATCGCGTGGAAGCGCACGATATCCTTGCCGATGATATGCGCATCGGCGGGCCAGTAGCGTTTGAACTCTTTGCTGTTCATGTCGGGATAGCCGACGCCGGTCAGGTAGTTGGTCAGCGCATCGAACCAGACATACATGACGTGGCGCGGATCGCCCGGCACCTCGACGCCCCAATCAAGCTTGGTGCGCGAGCGCGAGATCGACAGATCGGTGAGGCCTCGTTTGATGAAAGCCGTCACTTCATTGCGCCTGGAGGCAGGCTGAATGAAATCGGGATTGTCTTCATAGAGCTTCAGCAACTTGTCTTGATAGGCGGACAGGCGGAAGAAATAAGTCTCGTCTTCCATCCACTCGACGGGCGTGCCGGTCGGCGCGAGCTTTTCGCCCTTCTCACCTGTTGTCAGTTCGTCTTCGCCATAGAAGGCTTCGTCGCGAACCGAATACCATCCCGAATAAGCGCCGAGATAAATGTCCGGGCCCTTGTCGCCTTCATTGCGCGCAATTTCCTCCCAGAGGCGCTCGCAAGCGCGCTCATGCCGCTTTTCGATGGTGCGGATGAAGTCGTCGTTCGAAGCGTTCAGGCGTTCAGTCATCGCCTTGAACTTCGGCGCCATTTCGTCGGCCAGTTCCTGCGCGGTGATGCCTCTCGCTTTCGCGGTCTGCACCATCTTCTGGCCGTGATCGTCGACACCCGTGAGGAAATGCACGTCATAGCCGTCAAGCCGTTTGAAACGGGCGATAACGTCGGTCGTGATCAGCTCATAGGCGTGGCCGATATGAGGCGGACCATTCGGATACGAAATGGCGGTCGTGATGTAAAAAGCCTTGGGCGGCGTCATGCGTTCGCAAACCTGTCGAGATGGGCGTCTGTCAGGCATCCCGCTCAAACGCCAACGCGTTCGCCGGCGACGCTTTCCAACATCGAAAAAATGTTGAGGACCACGAGCTTGCGATCCGTATTGAGCGCTTCTGCGCGGGCGACCGATTGGCTGATCTTTTCCCATACCTCGACCCAGCGATCAAGGCCGCCGGGCTGAGCCAGACGTGCCATCGCGGCCCCCTCGCCCGGCACCAGATCGGGCAACGCAGGGATGCCCGCGCCGGTCCGCACCAGGCGCTGGAGCCAGTCGCTGAGAAGCTCAAGGGCCGTTGCGTAAGCCTCGTCGGCACCGCGCCGTCCGATCTTGTCGGCCAGCGTGTGGACGGCTTTGACGTTGAGCCTCGGGAGCGCCACTAGCAGCGTGGCGATCTCGCTATAGAGATCGAGGCCACCACCTGCCGCAATCGACAGTGCGCGCCCTGCGCTGCCTTCAGCAAGCCGCCCGATGGCGATGCGTTCTTCCTCGCTCGCCTTGATCTCATTGGCGGCAAGCACCTGTGCGATGCCTTTGGGCGCCAACGGCTTCAGCTTCAGCGTTCGGCAGCGCGAACGAATGGTCGGCAACAGCCTGCCGGGCTGATGACTGACGACAAAAAACAAACCGCGAGACGGTGGCTCTTCAAGGATTTTGAGCAAAGCATTTTCGGCGTTGACGTTCATGTCGTCGGCGGCGTCGATGATCGAGATACGCCAACCCCCTGCCCCGGCGCTCATGCCGAAGAAGTTCGCCGTGCGCCGCACTTCTTCCACCGGAATGACGGTCTTCAGGCGCTTTGCCTTGTCGTCATAGGGCCGGTTGATGACGAGCATGTTCGGATGGCTCTGGGCGGCGACCTGCCGAAAGATGGGGTCGCTCTCGGCGACTGAGAGGTCCGTCGCCTTCGCAGCCTGTGCAATTTCCGGCATTCCATGACGCAGAACGAAGCGCGCGGCGCGATAGGCGAGCGTTGCCTTGCCGATGCCTTTCGGGCCTGTCAGCAGCCACGCGTGATGCATGCGGCCGCTCATGAAAGCGTCGAAGATGGCGTGTTCGGCGTCATCCTGGCCGACGAGCATCGAGACTTCGCGCGGATGCGGAAAATCGCCGAGACGGTCGCTTTCAGGAGTGTCGCTCATGCTTCTCTTTTACATGACGGAGGCGCGCCCGTCATGGGTACAGAGGAAGCTATTGGGGCTCGTTCGTCGCCTGGCTCATCTGTGCGACATAGGTGCGGAAGCGGACAAGCGAGCTGCCGTCGAGATTGACCTGCAGCATGATGTCGGACCGCGAAGGATCGACCTGCTTGTTGTCGATCAGAACCTCGTAATAGAGGTGGTTGCCGGTCGACATGCCAGAGCGTCCGATATAGGCCACAACCTGGCCTTTTTTCACCTTCGAGCCTTCATGCAACCCCTTGGCGAAGCCGGACATGTGGCCATAGGTCGTTGCCACACGCTCATTGTGGACGATCTTCAGAAACCGCCCATAGTTGCCGCGCCAGCCGATCGTCTCGATCACGCCGTCTTCGGCGGCGTAAATCGGCGTGCCCTTGGGCGCGGCGAAGTCGATGCCTTTGTGAAATTTGCGGACCTTCAACACGGGATGGACGCGCCAGCCCCAGGGCGAGGTCATCTTGGCGTCATGCACCGGCGCACCAAGGCGGAACGGCGCGACACCGCGGCCATCTTCCTCCATGAAAGCGACGGTGCCGTCATTGGTCTCGTAGCGATAGACGCGATGCTGCTGGCCGAAGACCGAGAGTTCGGCATAACGCATAACGTGAGCCGCGCCTGCTTTCGATTTAGCGGTCTCGTAGACGACCGTGAACTGCGAACCGCTTGAGGGCTTCGAAGGAATGTCGCTGTCATAGGTGAAAGCTGCGACGACGTCATCGGCGACGCTTTGCGGGATATTCGCGGCCACGAGATCCGACATCAGACCGCGCTTCACCGTGCCATGGCGCGTTGTGACGCCGATGGAGACGCTTTCGCTCCGTGCAGCCGCCTTGCCGATGTTGCGGCCAAGACGGTGAAATGCGCCATCAGCGCCTGCGACGACCGTCAGGACCTGATTGTGTTCGGTGCGCAGATGGACTGCGACGAGTTGCGCGCCCGGCGTGCCTTCAATTCCGGCTCGCATGGAGAATTCGACTTCGTCGCCGGCCTTGAGCTTAGAGGTGTCGTAGAGATCGGCCAGCGCTTTCATTGCGCCATCGCGCTGATCGGCGGCAATCCCTTCGCGCGTCAGCACACGCTCAAGCGTGTCGCCGGCCTGAAGCTTCACGGTACGGTTGGCGACGACATTGAGATGGCCGGAGGATGAGCCGAGGATCGCCGCGCTCACATCGCCCTGATCCGCGGGGGCGCTGGCGGAAGGAATGCTCAGCGTACCGAGCGTATTGGCATGCGCAGGCGTGGCGTAGGAAATCAAAATAGCGGCTGAGAAACAGACTGTAGCGCCGAGGATCGGCAGCAAATCACGTTTGTTCTTTTGTCGCTGTTTCATGCCCACCGCCCAAATTTCACAGCGTACCCGTGAAATGGGCCGCGTCCGCCCCGCCTCTATAGGCGATAGGCCGGTCTTGGGTCAAACGGGAATTTGTGTGATAGATCAATGACTAGACTGGTAAACGCGATGTCACACTGTGCCATATTTGCCGCGCGACATCATCCTCACCCTTCGCCGCGTCGATGATCGTACAGCGCTCCGGCTGCGCTTCGGCTATGTCTAAAAATGCCTGCCTGAGCGTTTCGTGGAAGGCCACTCCCATTCGCTCATAGCGATCTTCGCCGCCCCGCTTGTGGGCCCGTGAGAGGCCTGTATCCACAGGCAGATCGAGGATGAGGGTGAGACCCGGCATGTCACCGCCGACGACGATTTTACTCAGTGCCGCAATCGCCTCTCGCTGCAAACCTTGCGCGGCGCCTTGGTAAGCAAAGGTTGAATCGACGAAGCGATCGCAAATTACCCAGTCGCCGCGCGCCAATGCGGGCCGGATCGTATGGGCGAGATGTTCTTCGCGGGCCGCGAAATGTAACAGTGTTTCGGCAAGCGGCGCCCAGCGGCCTGTCTCTCCGGTGACGAGAAGGTCGCGGATCACTTCGGCCCCCGGCGCACCGCCCGGCTCTCTCGTCAGCGTGACACGATGGCCACGCTCGATCAGACCGGCGGCAAGTCTTTTCGCCTGGGTCGATTTGCCCGCACCCTCGCCACCCTCGAGCGTGATGAACCGGGGCTGAGTCATGTCACCTCAGCTGCCGAGGAGCATGTGATGAATGGCGTTCATCGCACGGCCGAAAACGCCGAGCTGTTCGACATTCGCACCGGCGACGAGCGGGATCTCCTGCACCGGCTTGTCAGGTGCGGTGACGCGGAGCGTGCCGATGCGCTGGCCCGCCGAAATTGGCGCTGCGATAGGCGAGGTGTAGTTCACAGCAACCTGCATGCCCTTGCGTTGATCCGGCGTCATGATCAGCGAGATGTCGCTGGTCGAAACCAGTGGCACTTGCGAATAGGTGCCCTGCCATACCGGCGCATTATCGACAACGGCACCCGCGGCGAAGAGCTTGTACTTCTTGAAGGAGCGGAAGCCCCAATCGAGAACGCGCACGCTTTCTTCCGCGCGTGCCTTTTCCGTCGGCATACCATTGAGAACGAGGATCAGGCGCTCGTCACCGCGCTTGGCCGAGACGACGAGACCATAACCCGATGCCTCGGTGTGGCCGGTCTTCAGACCGTCGACGGTCGAGTCGAGAAAAAGCGCCGGGTTGCGGTTGTGCTGCGTAATGCCGTTCCAGGTGAACTGCTTTTCGCTGAAATAGTGATAGTACTCTGGAAAATCATGAATGATGTGCTGAGCAAGGCGCGCGAGATCATGCGCCGTCATCATCTGGTTCGGATCCGGCCAACCGGTTGCGTTGGCGAATGTTGAATTGGTAAGGCCCAACTCCTTGCCGCGTTCCGTCATCGCCGAGGCGAATTCAGGCTCCGAACCTTTCAACGCTTCGGCAACCGCGATGCAGGCGTCGTTGCCAGATTGAACGATGATTCCCTGAATAAGAATTTCGACGGGAATGCGCGAACCGACCTGCGCAAACATGGTCGACGAACCGGAGGTCGTACCGCCTGCGCGCCATGCGTGTTCGCTGATCGGAAATTCGTCGGTGAGCTTTGTTGTGCCTGCCTTCAGGGACTCAAAAAGCATCGACAGCGTCATGAGCTTGCTCATGCTCGCTGGATGCATCTTGACATCGCCATCTTTTTCCCAAAGCACGGCGCCGGTCGACGCATCCATCAGGACCGCATATTGCGCCGACGTATCGAAGGCGAAAGCTGGCCGTGCCGCCAAACCTGCAATCACAAAGACTGCGAAGGCGAGGGATCTGAAGACGGTGACGCTCGGCATTGATCTCATCATATCGGCTGCTTTCTTTTCGCTCTGGCTTTTAGTCATGTCTGTACTGGAAACTACTCGACGATAATTCGGGCGCCAGCATGGCCTTGCTGCGTGATCGTTTTTAGCGACGCATCTGCTGACGATACATCCGGCATCGGACCGACCCGCACACGATAATACTGCGTGCCGTCGACGATGGTAGGCGAGACCTGAACATTCTGTACGCCTTGCGACAGTAATTTCTGATGAACCATCTCGGCGTTGGAGAAGTTTTTGAACGAACCGGCTTGAATAAAGATGCTCGTCTTCACGGGAACGGGCATTTGCTCCACTGTGCCATCGGGCACCGGCGGCTGCGAGGCGGCCACCGCTTGCGGATTGTCGATGACGGGCTTCATGGTTGTGGGACCGCTGCTAGCTGGTGCGGGCAGCGCAGCCGCCTGCGACACAGGCGCCGTCTTTACGCCGACCGGGGCGGCAAGCGTCGAGGCAACCACCGCGCTGGTTTTCGGCACGTTGACGACCTGTTTCTCGCTCTCATCCATCACCGGTTTTGGAACCGTGAACGTCTCCTGATTGGCGAGCTGTGTTGCATCCGTACCGGAGCCCGGAATGCCGGGCAGCGGTGCGCGTCCGACAAATTGCACACGCACGCGCGCGGTGCCTTTGCGATCATAACCAAGGAGCTCGGCGGCTTTGCGCGACAAATCGATTTCGCGTCCGTTGACGAAAGGCCCGCGGTCATTGACGCGGACGACGACAGAGCGACCATTCTCAAGATTGGTCACACGCACGAGGACCGGCATGGGCAGCGTCGGATGCGCTGCGGTGAGCTGTTCCTGATCGAAGACTTCGCCATTGGCCGTGCGCTTGCCGTGGAACTGCGGCCCATACCAGGAGCCGATGCCGGTCGCATCGTAATGCTCGTCTTCCTTGGGGTAATACCAGACGCCGGCCACCTGATAGGGTTTGCCGACTTTATAGGCCCCGCCCTCTCCGGTTGGGATGGGTGGTTTGCTGCTGGTGCTGCAGCCCGCGAGAAGCACAGGCGCCATCATCAAGACGAGCGCGCCGGATAGTGGCCATTGCGACCATCCAGACAGGCTTTTCCTACGGCTCATTCGGATACCCCTCGTTTCGCGCGGCTACCCGCCGAAATGGACCTTCGGCGCTCCTGACGGAGCCATCGCCTGCCTGCCTGCCAGCGACTCAATTGCACGCGAACACGTTGGAAAAACTTATAGTCAGCGGATAGTTGGGCGGCAAGCAATGCGCCGCGCTGCTAGCCCTTTCCTTTACGACCGGACCGCGTTAACGATTGGCCACCGCCGCCGGAGAACGCCATGAACGCGCCAGACGCAAAACAGGCTCACATGAAAGCCGGTCTTCCAGCCCCTGCCTCCCTGACCGAGGGGTTGGTGGAGCTGATCCGGGGCAAATCCGTTGCCCAAAGCGATCTTGAGGCCGCCGCGCTTTTCACGCTCGACGCCGTCGCCAACATCCTGGCTGGACGCAACTCGGCCCCCGGCGAAGTTCTGCTCAAATGGTGGCGCTCGAAGGAGGGGTCGAACGCTGCGCCGGACCCCGAGCGATTGGCTTTTCTGATGGGTGGCCTTTGCCACATTCTGGAAACAGACGATCTGCACCGCGAATCCGTCGTGCATCCCGGCTGCGTCGTCATTCCAGCCGCGTGGGCACTTGGCGAACAACGCCGGGTTTCGGGTCGTCAACTTTTGAATGCTGTTTTACAAGGCTTCGAAGCGACGACCCGCGTCGGCATGGCGGTGGGCGCAGTCCATTATCGCATTTGGCATAATACGGCGACCTGCGGGCCATACGGCTCAGCTATGGCCGCTGCCGCCCTGCTCAACCTGTCGGATCGGGAAACCGTCCATGCACTCGGCAATGCCGGCACGCAATCGTCCGGCTTGTGGCAGTTTCTCGAAACAGGCGCGATGACCAAACATCTGCATGCAGGCCACGCCGCTCAAGCTGGGCTGAAGGCGGCGGAACTTGCGGCTTTCGGTTTCACCGGGCCGTCGCGCATACTCGAAGGCGAAAAAGGTTTCTTCCAGGCCGCTTGCCCGGATGCAGCGCCCGAGATGGTGCTCGCCTCGCCGGATGCGCCCTGGCAACTTGCCCGCACCTCGATCAAGCCATGGCCGTCCTGCCGCCATACCCATCCGACAATCGATGCCGCTGAAGAGCTGCGGGTCGCATTGGGATCGCGTGGCGAAGACGCGATCCGCTCTATAGAAATCGGCACTTATCAGGCGGCGCTCGACGTTTGCGACCGGCCCGTTGCGACCAGCGACTATGAGGCGAAGTTCTCGCTCCAGCACTCGGTGGCGGCGGCACTGCTTTACCCGAAAGTCGATTTCGAAGCTTTCGGCGCGGCAGCGCGAGCGCGCTGCGCCGCGCTCGCTCTTCGGGTCAGCGTGCAGGCGGAGGAGCCTTATCGCTCCGCCTATCCGCGTACCTGGGGCGGCCGGGTTCAGATAACGCTCACCGATGGGACGCAGCTTGTCGCCATGCGCACGAATGCCAAGGGCGATCCCGAGGCGCCCCTGTCAGCCGATGAAATGGTCGCCAAGGCACGGATGCTGCTCGCACACGGTCACGTGGATGAGCCCGAGCAGATCATTGAGGGTATTCTCGGCCTGGCGCATGGCGGCGCCCTGCCCGATCTCTCGCTGCTGTAATCGCGATCAGCCTGCGGCTTTTACGATCATCGGCTTGATGACATCGAGATAGCCTTGCCCGGCAAAGCCGGCGACGAAAGGCAGCCAGATATGCGCGGTGCGCCACATCAGGCTCGTCTTCGCTTTTTCCGGCGCGACGGCTTGAGCCGGGACCACATGGGCTGAGCTTGTCGGCGCTACACGAGCCTCGGCTGGCGCGGGCGCAGCCACCGGCGCCTCATGACTTTCCGCATGGCCGATATCGTGACCGCTGACATGCGTCACGGCGGGCGCGGCAGGCTCCATGCTTTCGAAAGCAAGCGAGGCGCGCCGCTCCCTCTGAAACAGAACGAACATATAAGTGCAGAGCACTGCAAGCAGGCTCAACGGAATCCAGGTCGATGTAAGATCTACCGGCAACACGACTACCCCCCTGTTACTATCCCCCAGGGCTTTGCACCCTCTTTTGTGCCATTCTGGCAAGCATCCGCTCCGCTGGCAAAAGGGATTTATGTCCTAATACTTCGGTGAGGCTAACTATCGGCTTGCCGCCTATCGGCTGGACGGCTAGAAAGCCCCCCGCACCTCGCGTCAGGCTGACGAATCCCCTCTCGTCTCATGCCGGTTTTCGCGGTGCCGAGGCCTGCAACCCCCCGTTCGGCAGGCTATCAGTCAGGATGCCCAGGATATGGCGGATGCGGCGCGTTCCCGGCAATTTCTCGTTCCCCTGATTATCGCCTGCGCGCTTTTCATGGAGAACCTGGACTCGACCGTCGTATCGACTTCCCTGCCCGCGATTGCGCGCTCTTTCGGTGAAAACCCGCTCCGCCTCAACCTTGCCATTACCTCTTATCTGCTGGCACTCGGCATTTTCATTCCGCTGTCTGGCTGGATGGCTGACCGCTTCGGCGCGCGCAAGGTTTTCTGTTCGGCCATTGTCGTCTTCACGCTCGGCTCCATCGCCTGCTCCACGGTCAACAACCTGCCTGAATTCGTGTTGGCGCGCATTCTTCAGGGCATGGGCGGCGCGATGAGGGTGCCGGTCGGCAGGCTTGTCGTACTTCGCACTATTCCCAAACACGATCTTGTCAACGCGATGGCGTGGCTCACTGTGCCATCGCTCCTCGGTCCGATGATGGGACCGCCACTTGGCGGTTTCATCTCGACCTACGGAAGCTGGCGCTGGATTTTCTTGATTAACATACCGATCGGCATTCTCGGCATAACGCTGGCGCTAAAATATATCGAGAACATCAAGGAAGATTACGACGAAAAATTCGACACCTACGGCTTCGTTATCGTCGGCCTGGGTGTCGCCGCGACGATGTTCGGCTTCGAAAATGTCGGGCGTGGAATTTTGCCAAACGCCTTCGTCTACTCGCTTCTCGGCGTGGGTGTGGTGCTGTTGTATTTCTATTACCGGCATACGCGCGTCAACGCGGCGCCCATTATCGATCTCTCATTGCTCAAGATACCGACCTACCGCGCAAGCGTGACGGGTGGGTTCATTTTCCGTATGGGGCTGGGAGCTTTGCCATTCCTGACGCCGCTGATGTTGCAACTCGGCTTTGGCCTCACGCCTTTCGCGTCGGGCATGATTACCTTTGCGGGTGCGGCGGGCGCCATCACGATGAAGTTCACCGCCGGCCCGATCATCCGGCGTTTTGGCTATCGCAAGGTTTTGCTCGCCAATACCTTGGTCTGTTCGGCCTTCATGGCGTCCTATGGTTTCTTCACACCGTCAACGCCGCATCTCTTCATCATCCTGACATTGCTGGTCGGCGGATTTTTTCGCTCGCTGCAATTCACCAGCCTTAACACCATTGCTTATGCGGAAATTCCCAACCCACGAATGAGCCGGGCTACAACTCTTTCAAGCGTTGCTCAACAGTTGTCGCTGAGCTTTGGAGTCGGCATTGGCGCGCTGGTCCTGCATGTCACGCTCACCCTGAGTGGCAGAGAGCAACTCGTGGCAAGCGATTTCAGCCCCGTTTATTTCTTCATCGCGGGCATCAGCCTGTTGTCGCTCTTCTTCTTCGTTCCATTGACACCCAACGCGGGCGATGAAGTGAGCGGGCGCATACGCACGGTCGAGCCTGAAAAACATACTGTCGAAGTGCCGCAGGTGGCCGATTAGTAAGGCGAGCGCGCTGGCGGAATTTTCAGGACGACTTGATAGCCAGGTTCAAGATTCTTGAAATCGAGTTGGCCGCGCAGCTGTCGCGCGAGGCCGGGAATGAGCCGTGAACCTAGACCCTTGCGGCCTGCCTCCTGACCGAAGCCGATGCCTTTGTCTGCGACAAGCAACCGAATAGAGCCGTCGGTTTCTTCACGCAGCTCAAGCCGCACCGGACCGCCGCCTTCGGGATAGGCGTGCTTCACGGCATTGGTCACAAGCTCATTGACGATAAGCGCGATAGGGACCGCGAGTTCGATGGGGAGTTCCACCGGGTCGGCTTCCATGTCGATCCAGCAATCGCCCGCGCCGCCATTTGTCGATGCCGTAATGTCCGAGCAAAGGCGGCGGAGATATTTATCCATCTCGATCGTCGTAACGTTCTCGCTTTGATAAAGTCGTTCATGAACGCCCATGATCGCGGCGATGCGCGAGCCCGCCGACAGAAGATGTGAGCGGGCCGCGTCGTTCTGCGTGTCGTTGGCTTGTAAATTCAAAATGCTCATAACAAGCTGCAGGCTGTTTTTGACGCGATGGTTGACCTCGCGGAATAGAAGATCCTTCTGCCGCAGCCAGACCTCGCGCTCGGCGAGCGCGACTTCCAATGCGCGTTCGCGCTCACGGTCGGCAGTTGAATCGACTGCGACGCCAATGAGGCGCGTCGGTTGCCCCACGCGATCTTGCATGACCTCGCCGCGAGCGATGACCCAGCGAATACGGCCATCGGGCAAAACGATACGGAGATCAAACCGTGCGCCGTTAAGGTCTGGATTTTCCGCGACGCTTTGCAGGTTCGCGCGGGCCGTCTCCAGATCGTCTGGATGAACGCGTGCAAAAAAGGGCGCGGCATGGGGGCCGGCTTCGCCTGAAGCAAAACCGAACAACTCGTCAATAAAGGCGCTTCGGTCGAAGAGATCGGTCGATGGCTCATATTCCCATGAACCGAGATCCGCCGTGCGTGTAGCCAGACGCAGACGCGTGTCGTTCTCGCGTTGCTGCCGAATGACTTCCGTTCTGTCCTGAACCTTGTGAATGATATAGCTGACTTCGCCGTCGGGACCGATGGCGGGGACGTTGATCAGGATGCCATGACGCTCCTCGACAATGCCGTGACGGTCCGGGTCGCGGATGAAGTAAGGCTGAACCGGAAGTACATCTCGCTCTTTGGTCGCCAATACCTTCTCGAGCGAAGCTCGCAGGTTCTGGATGCCTTCGGCGAGTGGGCCATCCGGGTCGGAGGGCAGAAGATCGAAAAGCCGCCTTCCAATAACGTCCTCGCGGCGGCCGCGCGTCACCTGTAACTGGAAATCGCTGGCGCCCAGCACCGTGAATTCTCCGTCCGCGCTCAACAGAAGATAGGCATCGGGCAGCGCGTTGAAGGCCGCGCCGAAATCAACGGGCATGGCAGGGGGTCTCTTCCTCCGAGGGCACCGGCAGGATTATAGCATGAGGCGCCGGGTTAAGCCTCCCCCCGGCTCGCCAGTTTTTGCAACCGGTCGCTTGAGTGGAAAGCCGGAAGCATGTAGCCATTAGCCCAACGGAGAGGTGGCCGAGTGGTTTAAGGCACTGGTCTTGAAAACCGGCGTGCCCGAGAGGGTACCGTGGGTTCGAATCCCACCCTCTCCGCCACTAACTCTCAGCCCTTATTTTTCAATGACTTCCGGTGACGGTTGCTCACCGTGTGTCACATCGGCGTGGAACAGCTGCTGAGTAGGAGGTGTGCTTGCCGGACTGCCACTAGCGAGCTTCAATTACCACGGCTGAAAAATCATCGGACGGGACTCTTTCCATTATCGTTTCTTCTAAAGCAATAGCTACTTCGACTGCTGATTTGCATTTCCTAGAAATGTCACGGACTTCCCGGCGAAGAATTTTCTCATACACGCCATCCGTGATGAGAATGATGCGATCCCCGAGAGCAATTTCGAAGGTCGTCGTTTGGAGATCAAATGTCCCCGTTGGAGACAACGCAGACAGCAAAACATGCCGTCTCGGATATCGTCGAGCGGTAACCCGGTTAAGAACACCTTCCTTCAACAATCTACGTACTTCTGTTTGGTCCTCCGTTCGATCTAGAAGTCCATCATCTCTCAGGTGATAAATTCTAGTGTCCCCAACGTGTCCAACCTCCCCTTTATTGTCGGATATCTTCAGCACCGTCAGTGTCGTTCCCATCGAAGCCAAGGAGGGATTTTTTTCCGCCGCCGCTTGCAAGATAGACACCGCATACCGAAAAACTTCTTTCATGTTCTCCTGAGCATTACGCTGGATGGCTTCTTTGATCGCTTGGATGGCAGATGTCGAAGCTACATCCCCACCAGGCTGCCCACCGATTCCGTCGGCGATCGCCGTCCACCAGGTAGTTCCAATTTCGACTGGCACCATCACTGCATCTTGGTTCGGACCTTTGGGCCCCTGATGCGAGAACGTGGCAAAATCAAACTTCATTTCAGCTGGTTTCTAAGAGTTCACGAAGAGCGGGATGAAGAGAGACACGTGATACGTCTAAAGACCGTTCAACATGAGAAACTTGCGCTTCAAAATCGATGCCTTGGACTTCGATTTCAACTTCGATACGTCTCGCCAACGGTGAAGAAATATCCGGCCCCGCCATTTTTAGGAATTTTCGCTCGACAAGCCAACGGTTGTGACTTGTCCCAAGCTTAAGCGTAGCCAGAGTAATTCGCGCTTGAAGGTCTAGCTCCCCGTGATCATAGAACACCTGGGCTTTGCCTGCGATAACGTCACAATAATCAAAATCGAACCCAGATTCGGACATATAGGCCGCAAATTCTTCGCCAAGTGCCGCAAACAAATCAGGAGCTTCAACCGCCAAATGTTCAAGATGATCAATTGATGTCGCCCTGAATATCGCATGGTTTGTTTGCCTGCGATCAGCGTTTTCATCAATTTGCTGGAAGACAAGGTCCCATTGCTCTTCCGTGAGCGCCTCGTTGCCCTGAAGGAGGCGAACTATTTCCTTCTCTTCCGCCGAGGAGAAGGTGATCAGATTGTTTGTAAGCGCTTCATATAGGTCTTCTCGAAGGGTTTCGACGTTCCGATATCTACGGCGAAGATTCTTCTTCGTACATTTTTGTATGATTGGTCCAATTGGACCACGGGCGCTTAGCTCAGAATGAGGAACTCGCGAAGCGCCGCCCCCAAAGATGTCATGCAGTATCGCGCCAACGGAGTAAATATCGGACTGAATTGTCGCACGCTTGAAATTCATTGCGCACTCCGGTGCGCTATAAAGAGGCGTACCTCCAGCCATGTTTGTAACCGTTAGCGTGGATGTTTGGCCGCTCTGCGGAGACATCAGGCCGAAATCCGAAATTGCATAACGGGTGCGACCGGAGCCATCGTCAAACTTTAAGACGTTTCCCGGTGATAGGTCGCGATGTTTATAACCTTTCTCGTGAAGTGCCTGCAGGCCCGCCAGTATATCAAATAACGGCATTCTGGGATCGCCACCGAGCGTTCGATCTGCTGTTAACTCGTTTGCTAGAGTGCAATTGGCCAATTCCATCACGAACCATGGAGGATTTGCAGACAGATCGAAGTCGTGAATCTTCACCACATTGGGGTGATCAATTTGTTGTTGGTAGCGTACCTCTCGCTCAAATCTCAATCGCAAGTCAGCGGGATCGATGCCCGGAATTTGAGGCGGCGCGAAGGTCTTTCTAGCCCACTTTTTTCCACGTCGATCTTTGACAAGATCAACGATCCCGAAGCTTCCTCGACCGAGTTCGCGGATTTTCGTATAGGTCATTGAGATGCCAGAGGTAGACGGTTTCGCGGATCAGTTGTTTTAGATAACGCGGGCCAGTTCGGTGGCGGCCTGATCAATGAAGTTATTTAGGCGGGTGCCGAGTCCAGCCACTGAGGTGTTATCGCAGGTAACTGGATTGGTGTGACTAGGTGTGCCCCACTTGTACTCATACTCAACGATAGCCTGGATGCGCATTGCTCGGTTGAAAACTTCCTTACGAAAAAATGTCGCTATGTCAGAGGGGTTGGGGGTGTTGTTATTTGTCAGTATCGAGAAAAGTAAGTTTGTCGCATTCATCTCGAGAGCTTGGTGATTGTTCTGGCGGATTTCGGTGATTTTTCGTTTGTCCAAAACTCTGCCCCAGTAACTGGTTTCATCTCTGCAATGGGCAAATGACTCATAGAAGAGAGTCGCTAGTCCATACCAGTCTGGGAAACTTAGAGATTCCTGCGATAGATGATTGTGATGAACGGTTATTGCTCCGCATAAGGCCTTCTGTTTAACGTCCTCGCTTGGGTCTGCTCCGTCAGAACGCATTAAGGACCTCATCTCAATTAGAGGGCCGGTAGGGCAATCCAAATACGCCGCGAATTCCCAACCAGTTTGATCTCCGCATTGCACAACGGCGCGGGCGATCGGAGCTTCGAATTGAGTGAGTGCGCGTGGTGGCAATGGCTTTGCTTTCTGAGATATGTGGGGTGCGGACTAGGTGGAAATTAAGTCGTTCCACCTCTCGATAGCCTCTGCCGGGGCTTCGATGTTGACCAGACGATCATAGATATAGTCTACGGCCTGTGTGGCAGCATCCAACTTCGCGATGTCACTCCAAAATAACACTTGGTGTATGAATTCATCCCAACTCTTAAATAGCGTTAATCCTACCCCGAGAGTCTCCGCTTCAGCGATAACTTTCTCTTCATCGATCTCTTGCTGGCGATTGACCATCAGCACCGCAGCCTCATGAACACCCGCCTCGGCACACTCCAAGCAAAATAACTGGATGTCTGATTCTTGGACGGGTTTGTCTCTAACCTCGATTGCCTTTTCCACCGGTTGTCCTTCTTCTGGATCAAGGACACGCACGTCGCCGGGGGCTTTTCGGCTTGGGTCGTTTATGCGACCGCTCAATATTCTATCCGGGCCGGCGAACACATCCATCAGTCCTGCAGCTACGGCCTGCGCGCGTTTTCCGCCGTCAGATTTTTCCCCAACAAATGTTTGGATGATCGAGATAAGGGCGTTGGGATTTATCTGGCCTACGGTCGCAAGCGAATGGGTTGGGATGTAGTTCTTTCGAACCGCGATGTATGCCGAAAGGGCAGCTTTAGCGGATGTATGGTCAAGTGTCTGGAGTTCTCGAACAAGCCCCAGCATATAGTCAAATGCTTCTCGAGCACCCGGATGGATGGGTGTCCCATCATCTAGAGCAGTCATTCGAAAGTATGGTTGGTTGTTCAACGGCTCTCGACCGGTCACGCCCAGATGGAAACCCAATTTTGCTGAGGCTGGAACTAAGACAGAATGCGCAAGCGACCTTGCCGAAAATGCTCGTGGATTCTTTGGCGCCCACTTCGGTTTGATCGCCATCAGATCGACATCTTTGTTTAGGGATTTGGCAAGAAGCTCTGTGCCTAAGAAAGCTATGTGAGTTTTAGAGATACCTTTTGCGCAAAGTTCGGAGAGGCGCTGAATTTTCTCAGCCCATTGTATGGAGACGGGGGATTCGATTGGCTTTTGAGCGAGGCTTTCCAGAAGCGCGCTCGCCTCAGCTTTTTTGAACCTTATTGCCATCGGGCGGTGACTTTCGAATCTCGAGGAGGTCGCCCGGCTCACAATCCAGCGCTTGGCAGAGCTTTTCAACGGTTTTGAGCGTCGCATTGTAGTTCGCGCGACTCGCTAGAGATTGTAACGTCGCAAGTGAGAGTCCGGTGCGCTCGGCAATGTCTTCATAGGTGAGCCGGATACCGGTCTTGACCTGATGGCGTTCTATAGCCTCTCTGAGCTTGATAGCTATCATGTCTGGGGATTGTATTGACGATACAACTTTCTCTGCGATAGCGTGCTAACAACTGACCAAACGAACCACCCGATGGGATACCACATCCAATGCTCAAAGCGATAAGTCTGTATTCTGGTATTGGAGGTATGGATTTTGGGTTTGAGGCGGCGGGTTTTGAAACCCGTGTTGCTCTCGAGTTTGACAAGTATGCCTGTCAGACCATGCGCCTTAATCGTAAATGGGAGGTCATAGAGGACGACATTCACAATGTCTCCTCCGCCACCATTTTGGAAAAGGCCAACTTACGCATAGGCGAAGCTGACATTCTGTTTGGGGGGCCGCCGTGTCAGCCCTTCTCAAAATCATCCTATTGGGTTCGTGGCGATTCACTGCGGTTAGATGATCCTAGAGCGGGCACGTTGGCCGCCTATCTACGCGTCCTTCGAGATACCCAGCCGAAGGTGTTTGTACTCGAGAATGTGGCTGGTTTGGCCTTCAAGGAGAAGGATGAGGGGCTTCAATCCCTTCTCTCCGGCATCGAGGAAATCAATCGGAATAGTGGCAGCAAATATGTGGTGCGCTGGGAAGCGATAAATTGCGCTGCGTATGGCGCGCCGCAAATCCGCGAACGGGTGTTTCTCGTTGGAGCCCGCGACGGGCGGGTTTTCGACTTCCCTTCCGCTAAATTTGGCGCTTCGGAAAAATCGGGAGGCGATTTATTCGAAAGTTCAATTGAGCCATTCCGCACAGCTTGGGACGCTATCGGGGATTTATCCGAGCCGGCAGACGAGGCGCTCACAGTCGGTGGTAAATGGGGCGACCTACTACCGACTATCCCCGAAGGACAGAATTATCTTTGGCATACCAACCGGAATGGTGGGTATCCGCTTTTTGGCTGGCGCACCCGCTATTGGAGTTTCCTGCTGAAGCTATCCAAGCGACTCCCGTCTTGGACGATACAGGCTCAGCCGGGAGCGGCCATCGGCCCGTTCCATTGGAACAACCGCCGGCTCAGCTTCGCCGAGCTGTGCAGACTTCAAACATTCCCTGATGGCCTCAAAATCAACTGCGGTCGCACTGAGATGCAGAGGATGCTTGGAAATGCGGTACCTTCGTTGGTGGCAGAAGTGCTCGGTCGCGAGATTAGGAGGCAACTTCTCGATGCCCCAACTCGATCTAGACTTAAGCTTATGCCAAAAAGAAAAAGTGATGTGCCCGAGCCCGAGCCGCTCAGAGTGCTACCGGAGAAATATCGCGAGCTTATTGGAGAGCATTCTGATCACCCCGGCGAAGGAAAGGGCCGCCAGGCGCTTCATCGAAAAGCGTTGGGAAATGCCTCAGATTCGATATTTCAACTCGACGCAGCCGACTGAGCGAGGGGTTGTTGACTAAGGTTCCGCACGAAACAGGTTGGGGTATTTCCTGGGACGAGGATGATGCCCCCAGAGATGTCCAGAATTTTAATCTGATCGGCAAATCGGGAATGTTTTGGCTGGTCCAATCAGTGGGACTTCATAAAGCCGCCGAGAAGTTGATGAAGGTGCAAGACGGAGAGGTGCCGCTGATTGTGGAAACGCCGATTGCACTAATGCTTGGAGGCTATGCCATCGAGACAATGTTGAAGGGGGTGATCGTCGAAGAAGGTGACGATTCTGCAGTGCCATCTCCTGCAGCGAAAAAGGCTCAAGAGTTTTTGCCTAAGTCTCACGATCTTCAGAGGCTCGCAGAAAAGGCACAGCTCCCCATAGATGATTCAGATCGGATGACGCTCGGAGAACTTACCAAGTATGTGCTTTGGGGAGGTAGATATCCGATTCCGCTGGTTCCGAATGGCTACGTTCTGCCTCTAGTGTTTGCAGAGGCACTTGGCATCTCGCCTCTTTGGGACGCGTATGTGTCGCTATACAAAAAACTGCATAGACTGGCGACCCCAAAGATTGGAAGAGCGAGCGTGCCTAAGAGTAATGATCTCTCGTCCGGAAGTGTAAG
>DASYEM010000022.1:0-62808 GCA_036499025.1 Parvibaculum sp.
TCTCGATGTGTGTGGCGATAGCAGGCTTTTCGCCCGCGAATCCCGCTAATCTGGACCAAATGGTTTCGTCGTCAGTATTCGTTCAGGATCGAATGCTAGGATGAGAAGTGTCGCTAAGGGCGTCTAGAGAAAAGGTACCGAGAATGAGCGATCAAGACGAACAGACACCGGGAAAGGCAGCCGAGGGCCCGTTGGTCCTGCCTGTGCTGCCGCTGCGCGACATTGTCGTTTTCCCTCATATGATCGTGCCCCTCTTCGTGGGACGCGAAAAGTCCGTGCGCGCGCTCGAAAACGTGATGCAGGACGACAAGCAGATCTTGCTCGTCGCGCAGAAGAACGCTGCCGACGACAATCCGTCGATCGGCGACATCTATGACGTCGGCACCATCGGCACGGTGCTTCAGCTTCTGAAGCTGCCGGACGGCACCGTGAAGGTGCTGGTCGAAGGCGTGAAGCGCGCTCGCGTCGAAGGCTATGTCGATAACGATCAGTTCTTCGAAGCCCGCGTCGAAGCGATTGCGGAAGCCGAGGTCGAAGACGACCAGCTTGAAGCGCTGGCGCGTTCGGTCGTCACGCAGTTCGAAGGCTATGTGAAGCTCAACAAGAAAGTGCCGCCGGAAGTTCTGGGCTCGGTCACGCAGATCGACGACCCGGCAAAGCTGGCGGATACGATTGCGAGCCACATCAACATCAAGATCGCCGAGAAGCAGGAGCTTCTTGAGCTGCCGTCCATTGCCGACCGGCTGGAGCGCGTCTATTCGCTGATGGAAGGCGAGATCAGCGTTCTCCAGGTCGAGAAGCGCATCCGCACGCGCGTCAAGCGCCAGATGGAGAAGACGCAGCGCGAGTACTATTTGAATGAGCAGATGAAGGCCATTCAGAAGGAACTTGGCGACGGCGAAGACGGCAAGGACGACTTGCGCGAATTGGACGATCGTATCCAGAAGACGAAGCTGTCGAAGGATGCGCGCGAGAAGGCGCTTGCCGAACTGAAGAAGCTGAAGCAGATGAGCCCGATGTCGGCGGAAGCCACCGTCGTGCGCAACTACCTCGATTGGCTGCTCTCTGTTCCGTGGAACAAGAAGAGCCGCGTCAGGAAGGATTTGCTTGCCGCTCAGGAGATCCTCGACGCCGATCATTTCGGTCTCGACAAGGTCAAGGAACGTATCGTCGAGTATCTCGCGGTTCAGAGCCGCGCGAACAAGCTCAAGGGCCCGATCCTCTGCCTCGTCGGTCCGCCCGGCGTCGGCAAGACCTCGCTCGGCAAGTCGATTGCCAAGGCGACGGGGCGCGACTTCGTGCGCATGTCGCTCGGCGGCGTTCGTGACGAGGCCGAAATCCGCGGTCACCGTCGGACCTATATCGGCTCGATGCCCGGCAAGGTCATCCAGTCGATGAAGAAGGTGAAGCACACGAACCCGCTCTTCCTGCTCGACGAAATCGACAAGATGGGCGCGGACTTCCGTGGCGATCCGTCTTCGGCCTTGCTCGAGGTTCTTGACCCCGAGCAGAACAACGCCTTCGCGGATCACTATCTCGAGGTCGACTATGACCTCTCGGATGTGATGTTCGTGACGACGGCGAATACGCTCAACATTCCTGGTCCGCTGATGGACCGGATGGAGATTATTCGCCTCGCCGGTTACACCGAAGACGAGAAGGTCGAGATTGCTCGCCGTCACCTGATCTCGAAGGCGCTCGAAGGCCATGGTCTGCGCAGCGCCGAGTGGTCGATTGACGATGCGGCCCTGCGGCAGCTCATTCGCGTCTACACGCGCGAAGCCGGCGTCCGCAGCCTTGAGCGCGAGCTGAATAATCTCGCCCGCAAGGCGGTGAAGGAAATCCTGACCTCCGACAAGAAGTCGGTCACGGTCACGATGGAAAACATCGAGACCTATGCCGGTGTTCCGAAGTATCGCTATGGCGAGGCCGAGGGCGAGGATCAGGTTGGCGTCGTTACGGGTCTTGCCTGGACCGAAGTCGGCGGCGAGTTGCTGACGATCGAAGGCGTCATGATGCCCGGCAAGGGCCGCATGACGGTCACGGGCAACCTGAAGGACGTGATGAAGGAGTCGATCTCGGCTGCGAATTCCTATGTTCGTTCGCGCGCGACCCACTTCGGCATCGAGCCGCCGGTCTTCGAGCGCAAGGACGTTCACGTCCATGTGCCGGAAGGCGCGACCCCGAAGGACGGTCCTTCGGCTGGCGTCGGCATGGCCACGGCGATCGTCTCGTTGATGACGGGTATTCCGGTCCGCAAGGACATCGCGATGACGGGCGAAATCACACTCCGTGGCCGCGTGCTCCCCATCGGCGGATTGAAGGAGAAGCTTCTGGCGGCGCTCCGTGGCGGCATCAAGAAGGTCTTGATCCCGCAGGACAATGCCAAGGACTTGGCCGACATCCCGGACAACGTCAAAAACGGCATGGAAATCGTGCCGGTCTCGACCGTGGATGAGGTGCTGAGAAACGCTCTCGTCCGCATGCCCGATCCCATCGAATGGGACGAGGCCGCCTATGTCGCCCAGCAGGCGGCGGAGCGGCAGCGGGGCACGGCGGCGGAGACTCAGGTGGCTCACTAAGCCGGTGGAGTGCCAAAATGGAATGGAGCGGGGGCCGAAAGGCCCCCGTTTTCTTGTGGTAATGCTCAAATAATCGCAGATTTCCGCAGTTTTTGCTTTGACCCTGTTCTTGTGCGGCAGGTAGAGTCAGCTACGGTTCCGGGGAATATTCCCGCGATCGCAGCCAAAGGGGCCCCAAGTGAACAAGAACGATCTCATTGCAGAAGTGGCGGACCGAACCGGTCTTTCGAGGGCCGACGCAACCAAGGCCGTCGACTATGTGTTCGACACGATTACAGACTCGCTGAAAAAGGGCGACGAGGTGCGACTGGTGGGTTTCGGCACGTTCACCGTGTCCAACCGCGCGGCGACCGAAGGCCGCAATCCGCGCACCGGCGAAACCATCAAGATTCCGGCATCGAAGCAGCCGAAATTCAAGGCCGGCAAAGGTCTGAAGGACGCGGTCAACAGCTGACGCTCCCTTAGCCCGATAATCTGTATCGAGGCCGGCCGATCCCTGAAGGGGCGGCCGGCTTCTTTCATTTTACCGACGCCTTTAATTTTGACGGCGCGGCATTTTCAAGAAACGCTTTGTGGCGCGGCGCTCGTTGAGCCGTTATCAGCCGTCGCCCCACGCGGATCGAGTTCCGGCGGTGTCGGATCGGTGGGCGGAAAGGGCACGGCGACGAAGTCGGTGCGCTGCCGGGCATCGAGCGCCGGTGTCGAAGCGATGCGGTAGCCGGTGAAGACCGCGAAGGAGAGATGCACCGCCGCGCCGAACATAAAGATGAACGGCATTCCATAGGTCGAGGTGCCGAGAGAAGCGGCGGACGGCCCGATGATCGCGCCTACAGCATAAGCCAGCAGCAACCCCCCGGACACGCTGACGAAGCTTTCCCGCGACGCGTGATCGTTGGTATGAGCGACGCAAACCGAATAGATCGTCAGAGAGAAGACGCCGAAGAGAAACCCCGCCAGCAGCAAAAAGGACTCCGCGCCTGCGGCCCGGGCTGCGATCAACGCGAATTCGCCTGCCGCCGAGCCGATGCAGAGCGCGAAAATGATGCGCCGCCGGTCTGTCTTGTCGGAAAGCTTGCCGATAGGCCATTGCGCGATGGCGCCGCCGAGGATCGCCGCCGTCATGAAGATAGAGACGCCGAAAACATCGAGCCCGCTGTCTTTTGCGAATATCGGCCCAAGCGTCCAGAAGGGCGCATTGGTCACGCCGACGATGAAGCTGCCCACCAGCCCGACCGGCGAAAGCTTGTAGAGCTTGGCGATGAATATCTGCGTCGATGCGATGGGGGCCGGTTGCACCGACGTCGTCAGCGAAATCGGCACCAGCGCCAGCGACGTGAGAATCGATACCACTGCAAAAAGCGTGAAGGTCGCCGGATCGGCTGCGTTGAGCACCAACTGCCCGAGCGTAAGAGAAGAGAGGTTGACGACCAGATAGACCGAAAAGAGCCGCCCCCGCGTCTCGTTGGTCGCACGCTCATTGAGCCAGCTTTCGATGACCATATAGAGGCCGGCAAAGCAAAAGCCGTGAATCGCTCGGAAGCCGGCCCAGGCCAGGGGCTCGAGGACCAGCACATGCATCAGCGGCAAAACCGAAGCGAGGCCGGCCAGGGCTGCGAAACTCCTGATATGTCCGGCGCGGCGCACGATATGCGGCCCAAACACGCAACCCGCCAGAAAGCCCGCAAAATACACGCTTCCGATTCCGCCGATCGTCGCGGTCGAAAAATGCTCAATACCGGCACGCAACGGAATCAGCGTGCCGAGAAGCCCGTTGCCGATGAGCAGGATGGATGTCGCGAGAAGAAGCGAGAAAAACGGAGCGAGTGTCCGGGTCAAGATGGCTCCCGTGGGGTTTCCGCTGAGCTTATAGCGCCTTTACCCGCAGCGACATCGGACCTTTGGCGCTATATTGCAATGATACGGACCATCCGTTAGGAGTGGCGCAGGAAGAGGCCCCCGGGATCAGGGCGGAGGACGGTTAGCTCAGTTGGTAGAGCGCCTCGTTTACACCGAGGATGTCGGCGGTTCGAGTCCGTCACCGTCTACCAGTTTTATCGTCTACGAAACTTGACAGGGCAGGGGGCTTGCCGTACGTACCGCCCACTCTCAGAGTGGCTCTGCCGCTCACGTCGGGGGTGTAGCTCAGTTGGTTAGAGCGCCGGCCTGTCACGCCGGAGGTCGCGGGTTCGAGTCCCGTCACTCTCGCCATTTCCCCGCTTGAATACGCCGCTGAAAACTCGTCGCGTTGCTGCGCAAAAGGGTATTGCTGCATTGCGAACGATTTGCAGCAACGTCAATTGGCGTAAGGATTTTTTGCTTTGAAGAGCATGCTCGCGGCATTTGATTCTGCATATGCGGCGGCTATACTGCGCGCGGATTCGACAGGCCTTTAAGCATCAACCGAGTCGGCGGACTCGGACCCCTTATGTACGGGGGATGCGGCTGAAGCGATGAACTGGGGACGAACATGGAAGACCTGCTGCGCGAGTATCTGCCCATCCTTGTGTTTCTGGGCCTGTCTCTCGTGATCGGTCTGGCGCTGTTGATAGCGCCGTTCGTGATCGCACCGTCCAAACCCGACAGCGAAAAACTCTCCGCCTACGAATGCGGCTTCGACGCTTTCGATGATGCGCGCATGAAGTTCGATGTGAAATATTATCTGGTCGCCATTCTCTTCATCATCTTCGACCTCGAAGTGGCCTTCCTCTTTCCCTGGGCGGTCTCGCTTGGCGACGTGGGCATGTTCGGCTTCTGGTCGATGATGGTTTTCCTCGGCGTGCTGACCATTGGCTTCACCTATGAGTGGAAGAGGGGAGCTCTCGAATGGGAATGACCGAACCCGGCACCGTCGGCACCGCGCGCGAGACGCGCGAAGACGTCCTCGTCGCAGCGAACCTGCACCGCGAATCCCGCGAGTCCGATGACGCCTTTAAGCAAGTTTCAGATCAACTCGCCGACAAGGGCTTTCTGCTGACGACCGTTGACGATCTCATCAACTGGTCGCGCACCGGCTCGCTGATGTTCATGACGTTCGGTCTGGCTTGCTGTGCCGTCGAGATGATCCAGTCTTCGATGCCGCGCTACGATACGGAGCGTCTCGGCTTCGCGCCCCGCGCGTCACCGCGCCAGTCCGACGTGATGATCGTTGCCGGCACGCTGACCAACAAGATGGCGCCCGCGCTTCGCAAGGTTTATGACCAGATGCCGGAGCCGCGTTATGTGATCTCGATGGGATCATGCGCCAATGGCGGCGGCTATTATCACTATTCCTATTCCGTGGTGCGCGGTTGCGACCGGATCGTTCCGATCGATATCTACGTGCCCGGTTGCCCCCCAACCGCCGAGGCGCTGGTTTACGGCATCCTCGCGCTTCAGAAGAAAATTCGCCGGACGGGTACAATCGATCGGTGATTTTCGTAAACCGCGCGGCGTCGCGCTCCTTCAGGAGCCGGCGCCGTTCACGAGTTTCGAGACTGTTTTGATGGACGAGAGCCTGAAAAACCTTGGCGACCATCTCCGCGCAAAGCTCGGAGATGCGATTGTCTCGTGGGACATCGCATATGGCGAGCTCAATGTGGTTGCGCAAGCGAGCGCCGTCGCATCGGTGCTGACTTTCCTGCGCGACGATCCAGAGTGCCGTTTCTCGTCGCTGATGGATGTCACAGCCGTCGATTACCCGACACGTGAGCGCCGCTTCGACGTCGTTTATCACTTGCTCTCCATGTACAAAAATCACCGCATTCGCGTGAAGGTCGAGGCCGACGAAGAGACGCAAGTGCCGAGCGCCGTCGGCATCTTCCCGACCGCAAACTGGTTCGAGCGCGAGACCTTCGACATGTACGGCATCCTTTTCGCCGGCCATCCCGATCTGCGCCGCATCCTCACGGACTACGGTTTCTCCGGCTATCCGCTGCGCAAGGATTTCCCGATGACGGGCTATGTCGAGGTGCGCTACGACGCGGACCAGAAGCGCGTCATCTACGAACCCGTAAAGCTTACACAGGAATTTCGTAGCTTCGACTTCCTGAGCCCCTGGGAAGGGACCGACTATGTGTTGCCGGGCGATGAGAAGGCGGAGCCCAAGCCATGACTGAACAAAATCTCCGCACCTTCACGTTGAACTTCGGTCCCCAGCATCCTGCCGCGCACGGTGTGCTGCGTCTGGTGCTGGAGCTTGAAGGTGAAGTCGTCGAGCGCGTCGATCCGCATATCGGTCTTCTGCATCGTGGCACTGAAAAGCTGATCGAGGCGAAGACGTTCCTGCAAGCTCTTCCTTATTTTGATCGCCTCGACTATGTCGCGCCGATCAATCAGGAACACGCCTACTGTCTGGCGATAGAGCGGCTGCTCGGATTGTCCGTCCCGCGCCGCGCGCAGTTCATCCGCGTTCTCTATGCCGAAATCGGCCGTGTGCTTTCGCATCTGCTGAACACGACGACGCAGGCCATGGACGTTGGCGCGCTGACGCCGCCGCTCTGGGGTTTTGAAGAGCGCGAAAAGCTGATGATCTTCTACGAGCGGGCCTCCGGCGCGCGCATGCATGCCGCCTACTTCCGTCCTGGCGGCGTGCATCAGGACCTGCCGCCGAAGCTGTTGCAGGACATTTACGACTTTTGCGACCCCTGCGAAAAGACACTCGACGATCTTGAGACGCTTCTCACCGGCAACCGCATTTTCATGCAGCGCAATGCCGACATCGGTGTCGTCTCGCAGCAGGATGCGTTGGACTGGGGATTTTCCGGTGTCATGGTGCGCGGCTCCGGCCTCGCATGGGACTTGCGTCGCTCGCAGCCTTACGAAGTTTATTCAGAACTCGATTTCGACATTCCCGTCGGCAAGAACGGCGATTGCTACGATCGTTATCTCTGCCGCATGGACGAGATGCGCCAGTCGCTCCGCATCATGAAGCAATGCATTGAGATGATGCCCGGCGGTCCGGTGAGCGCGACCGACGGCAAGGTGGCGCCGCCTTCGCGTGGCCAGATGAAGAGTTCGATGGAATCTCTCATCCATCATTTCAAGCTCTACACCGAAGGCTTCCACGTGCCCGCCGGCGAAGTTTACGCCGCCGTTGAAGCGCCCAAGGGCGAGTTCGGCGTTTATCTCGTCTCCGACGGCACCAACAAGCCTTACAAGTGCAAGATACGCGCGCCGGGTTTCGCGCATCTGCAGGCCATGGATTTTCTGTGTCGCGGACATATGCTGGCGGACGTTTCCGCCGTGCTGGGTTCGATCGACATCGTGTTCGGTGAGGTTGACCGATGAGTGTGCGCAGACTGAGTGCGAACCAGCCCGCGAGCTTTGCCTTCACGCCTGAAAACGTCGAATGGTCAAAGGGGCAGATCGCGAAATATCCCGAAGGCCGCCAGGCCTCGGCGATCATTCCGCTGTTCTGGCAAGCGCAGAAGCAGGAAGGTTGGCTCAGCGAGCCGGCGATCCGTTATGTCGCTGACATGTTGAAGATGGACTACATCCGCGCTCTCGAAGTCGCGACCTTTTATACGATGTTCAATTTGTCGCCGGTCGGGGAGCATTACGTGCAGCTCTGCGGCACGACCCCGTGCTGGCTGCGCGGCGCTGACGAATTGAAAGACGCTTGCCGCAGGCATATCGGCCCGGAGGGTCATGTGAGCGCTGACGGCAAGCTGTCCTGGATCGAAGTCGAATGCCTCGGCGCTTGCGCCAACGCACCGATGGTCCAGATCAACGACGATTTTTATGAAGATATCGACGGGGCCAAGCTCGGCGAAATACTGACCGACCTGCGCAACGGCAAAGCCGTGAAACCGGGCTCGCAGACAGGCCGCAACGGGTCCGAACCCATCGGCGGGCTGACAAGCCTGACGACGCCGATTGCAGGCGGGGGCAAGTGATGCTGAAAGACGAAGATCGCATTTTCACGAACCTGTACGGCTTCGGCGAGGCCGGCCTTTCCGGCGCGCGCAAGCGGGGCGACTGGGATGGCACCGCGGAAATGATCGGCAAGGGTCGCGACTGGATCATCGATGAGATGAAAAAGTCGGGCCTGCGCGGTCGCGGCGGCGCCGGTTTCCCGACCGGTCTTAAATGGTCCTTCATGCCGAAGGATTCGGGCGGTCGCCCGCATTATCTTGTCGTCAACGCCGACGAGTCCGAGCCCGGCACCTGCAAAGACCGCGAGATCATGCGCTTCGATCCGCAGAAGCTGATCGAAGGCTGCCTGATCGCGTCTTTCGCGATGGGCGCGCATGTTTGCTATATTTATGTGCGCGGCGAATTTATCGCAGAGCGCATCGCGCTCCAGAAGGCCGTTGACGAAGCTTATGACGCCGGCCTTCTCGGCAAGAACGCGGCAGGCTCCGGGTGGGATTTCGAGCTTTACGTTCATCACGGCGCGGGCGCCTACATCTGCGGCGAAGAAACAGCGCTCCTCGAAAGCCTTGAAGGCAAAAAGGGCATGCCGCGCCTGAAGCCGCCTTTTCCCGCAAATATGGGCCTCTACGGCGCACCGACGACCGTCAACAACGTCGAGTCGATTGCCGTCGCGCCGACCATTTTGCGTCGTGGCGCCGCATGGTTCGCCGGTATCGGCCGTCCAAACAACACGGGCACGAAAATCTTCTCGATCTCGGGCCATGTGAACAAGCCCTGCAACGTCGAAGAGGAAATGGGCATCTCGATGCGCGAGCTGATCGACAAGCATGCCGGTGGTGTGCGTGGCGGTTGGGACAATCTTCTCGCGGTCATCCCGGGCGGTGCGTCCGTGCCGCTTCTGCCGAAGTCGATTTGCGACGACGTGCTGATGGACTTCGACAGTCTGAAGGCCGTGCAATCGGGTCTCGGCACGGCGGCTGTCATCGTCATGGACAAGTCCACTGATCTTATCAAGGCGATCGCGCGCCTCTCGGCTTTCTACAAGCATGAGAGCTGTGGCCAGTGCACGCCCTGCCGCGAAGGCACCGGCTGGATGTGGCGTGTCATGGAACGCATGGTGACGGGCGAAGCGGCGGTCGAGGAAATCGACATGCTGCTCGACGTGACGAAACGCGTCGAAGGCCACACCATCTGTGCGCTCGGCGACGCGGCGGCATGGCCAATTCAGGGGCTTATCCGGCATTTCCGGGGTACGATCGAAGAGCGGATCGCCGCTCATCGAAGCGCTCCTCTGGCGGCGGCGGAGTAGAACATGGAACTCAATCGTCTCGTTGAACGGATTGACGCGAACGACGCGAATTTCTCCGGCTCCGTTTTTGAAAACGTGAACCTGAGCGGCGCGAAATTTCATAACGTGGATCTGGCGAACAGCTCTGTCGGGGATGCGAACCTTCAGGGTATGACGATTGCCAATGCGAATTTAAGCGGTGTCTCGATCAGCGATTGCCGGCTTGACGGCTTTAAGGTCGACGGCGTGCTGGTGTCTGATCTTTTTGCGGCGTATTACGCGGCGCAACAACCTACCGGGAATGCGTAATGCCCAAAGTCACGGTTGACGGCATCGAAGTCGAAGTCGAAGCGGGCGCCACGCTCCTGCAGGCCTGCGAAGCTGCGGGCGTCGAAATTCCGCGCTTCTGCTATCACGAACGTCTGTCCATCGCCGGCAATTGCCGCATGTGCCTCGTCGAAGTCGAGAAGTCGCCGAAGCCCGTCGCGTCATGCGCCATGCCTGCCGCCGACGGCGCCATCGTCCGCACGACGACGGAACAGGTGAAGCGCGCCCGCGAAGGCGTGATGGAATTCCTGCTCATCAACCATCCGCTCGATTGCCCGATCTGCGATCAGGGCGGCGAGTGCGATCTGCAAGATCAGTCTATGGCTTACGGCGTCGATGGCTCGCGCTTCCTCGAGAACAAGCGCGCCGTCGAAGAAAAATACATGGGCCCGCTCGTCAAGACCGTGATGACGCGCTGCATCCAGTGCACACGTTGCGTTCGCTTCGCCACCGAAGTCGCGGGCACGCCGGAAATCGGCGCCATCGGTCGCGGCGAGGACATGGAAATCACCACCTATCTCGAAAACACGCTGTCGTCGGAGCTGTCGGCCAACGTCGTCGATCTCTGCCCGGTCGGCGCGCTGACCTTCCGTCCTTTCGCCTTCACCGCGCGCCCGTGGGAGCTCCGCAAAACCGAGTCCATCGATGTGATGGACGCGGTTGGTTCCAATATCCGCGTCGATACGCGCGGCTCGGAAGTGATGCGCATTCTGCCGCGCATCAACGAGGACGTGAACGAAGAATGGATTTCCGACAAGACGCGTTTCGTTTGGGATGGCCTCAAGACCCAGCGCCTCGACCGGCCTTATGTCCGCGAAGGCGGCAAGCTCCGCGAAGCCTCTTGGGATGAAGCCTTCGCCGCCATCGGCGCCAAACTCAAGGGCGCGAAGGGCGAACGCATCGCCGCCATCGCTGGCGATCTTGTTGCCGCCGAAGAGATGAAGGCGCTGAAGGATCTCTGGGCGAAGCTCGGTTCCGCAAATATCGATTGTCGTCAGGACGGCGCAAAGCTTGGCGGCGCGCGTTCGAGCTACATCTTCAATACGACGATTGCGGGCATCGAAGACGCTGACGCAATCCTCATCATCGGCGCCGATCCGCGCCGGGAAGCGCCGATCATCAACGCGCGCATCCGCAAGCGCTTCCGCGCCGGTGGTGTCAAGATCGCCGTCGTCGGTCCGCGCCACGACCTCACTTATGATTATGAGCATCTCGGTGCGGGCACGCAGACATTGAAGGACATCGCTTCAGGCGCAAGCAGCTTTGCAGACGTCCTGAAGAATGCCAAAGCACCGATCATCATCGTCGGGCAGGGTGCCGTGACGCGCAAAGATGGCGCCGCCGTTCTCGCCGCCGCCGTTGCGCTGGCGAAATCCACCAATGCGGGCTTCAACGTCCTGCACACTGCGGCGGCGCGCGTCGCCGGTCTCGACCTTGGCCTTTTGCCGGGCGCGGGCAGTCGCGACGTCGCCGGTATTCTCGACGGCGCCTCGAAGGGCGAACTCGACGTCGTCTATCTCCTCGGCGCCGATGAGATCGATACCGACAAGCTCGGCTCCGCTTTCGTGATCTATCAGGGCACGCATGGCGACAAGGGCGCGCATCGCGCCGATGTCATCTTGCCGGGCGCCGCCTATACCGAAAAAGACGGTCTCTACGCTAACACCGAAGGTCGCGTGCAGCGTGGTCAGCGCGCCGCCTTCCCGCCGGGAGATGCCCGGGAGGATTGGACGATCATCCGCGCTCTCTCCGCCGTGCTCGATCAGGCTCTGCCTTACGACAGCCTCGGCCAGCTCCGCGCGGCCATCGAAGCCGATGCGCCGCATTTCGCGCAGATCGATGAGATCGTTGCGGTCGGTGCGTTGCCGGACCTCGCCTCTGGTGAAATGGATGCCGCGCCTTTCGAGACACCCATTCGCGATTTCCATCTGACGAACCCCATCGCGCGCGCGAGCAAGGTCATGGCCGCGTGTTCGGCCGAGCTTGCGGCCCCGCGTCGCGGCGTCCAGGCTGCGGAGTGAGGACCAGCCATGCATGACATCCTCATCACCTACGGCCTGCCGCTCGCGATCATCGTGGGGCAGGGGCTTGCGCTTCTCGTCGGCCTTCTGATCTTCACGGCTTACATTCTGCTCGCCGACCGCAAGATTTGGGCGGCGGTGCAGCTTCGCCGTGGCCCGAACGTTGTCGGCGCTTTCGGCTTGCTTCAGTCCTTCGCGGATTTGCTGAAGTTCGTCTTCAAGGAAGTTGTCATTCCGTCCGGCGCGAACAAGGGTGTCTTTCTGCTCGCGCCGCTCGTCACCGTGACCTTGGCATTGGCGGCCTGGGCCGTCGTGCCGGTGGGCGATGGCCTCGTCGTCTCGAACATCAATATCGGCATCCTCTACATCCTCGCTTTCTCCTCGCTCGGCGTCTACGGCGTCATCATGGCGGGCTGGGCGTCGAACTCGAAATATCCGTTCCTTTCCGCGCTGCGTTCCGCCGCACAGATGGTTTCTTATGAAGTCTCCATCGGCTTCGTGCTCATCACGGTATTGTTGACGGCAGGCTCGCTGAACCTCTCCGACATCGTTCGCGCGCAGCATGGCTCCTACGGGATGTTCAATTGGTACTGGCTCTGGCATATGCCGATGCTGGTCATTTTCTTTATCTCGGCTTTGGCTGAAACCAATCGCCCGCCTTTCGATCTTGTCGAAGCCGAATCCGAACTCGTCGCCGGCTTCATGGTCGAGTATTCGTCTTCGCCCTACATGATGTTCATGCTCGGCGAATACGTCGCGATCATCCTGATGTCGGCGATGATGGCGATCCTGTTCTTCGGCGGCTGGTTGCCTCCCTTCGACGTCGTGCCCTTCACATGGGTGCCTGGCTTCATCTGGTTCATGCTGAAGCTCAGCATGGTCTTCTTCATGATCTCCATGGTGAAAGCCTTCGTGCCGCGCTATCGCTACGACCAGTTGATGCGCCTCGGCTGGAAGGTCTTCCTCCCGTTCTCCCTGTTCTGGGTCGTGTTGACGGCGGGCGTGCTCGTCGGCTTCGGCCTCGTGCCGCATCACTGATTGGAAAGGAACAAAATGGCCTCCTTCAATCAGACCGCGAAGTCGCTCTTCCTGACGGAATTCGTCCTGAGCTTCATTCTCGCCATGCGCTATTTCTTCAAGCCCAAGGCGACGATCAACTACCCGTTTGAAAAGGGCGCTCTCTCGCCGCGTTTCCGTGGCGAGCATGCGCTACGCCGCTATCCGAACGGTGAAGAACGCTGCATCGCCTGCAAGCTCTGCGAAGCGATTTGCCCCGCGCAAGCCATCACCATCGAAGCCGGCCCGCGCCGCAACGATGGCACCCGCCGCACGACGCGTTACGACATCGACATGACGAAGTGCATCTATTGCGGCTTCTGCCAGGAAGCCTGCCCTGTAGACGCCATCGTCGAAGGCCCGAATTTCGAGTTCGCCGTGGAGACCCGCGAAGAGCTCATGTACGACAAGGACAAGCTTCTCGCGAACGGGGATCGCTGGGAGCGCGAGATTGCCAAAAACATCGAACTCGACGCGCCCTATCGCTGAGCGCTCGAGCTGATTGAACAACAGGTCCGGCCGAGCCGGGCGATAAAGATAACTGAGGGACAGGGGTCCAGATGATCGTTTCCGCCATAGCCTTCTACGTCTTCGCGGCGATTGCCGTGGCGGCGGGATTCATGGTGATCGCGGCGCGGAACCCGGTGCATTCGGTTCTGTTCCTGATCCTTGCCTTTTTCAACGCCGCCGCGCTTTTTGTGTTGATGGGCGCCGAGTTCATCGCGCTCATCCTCGTCATCGTCTATGTCGGTGCTGTCGCGGTGCTCTTTCTCTTCGTCGTGATGATGCTCGATATCGACTTCAGCCAACTGCGGCAGGGCTTCCTGCAATACCTGCCCATCGGCGCGCTGGTCGGCCTCATTCTGCTGCTTGAGTTGGTGCTTGTCGGCGCGTCGTGGATCATCACGCCGGATGCCGTGGGTGTGGCCGCGTCGCCCACGCCGGCTTTCATCGATCATGTCACCAACACGCGGGCTCTCGGACGCGTGCTCTACACGCAATATGTTTATCTCTTCCAGGCGTCGGGCCTCATCCTGCTGGTCGCGATGATCGGCGCCATCGTGCTGACGCTTCGCCACCGCACGGACATCAAGCGTCAGGTGATCTGGCGTCAGGTCGGCCGCAAGCGCAACGAGGGCGTCGAGTACAAAGACGTCAAGCCGGGACAGGGGCTCTAGAAATGACAATCGGCCTTGGACATTATCTGACCGTTGCGGCGATCCTCTTCACGATCGGCGTCTTCGGCATCTTCCTGAACCGAAAGAACGTCATCATCATTCTGATGTCGATCGAGCTGATGCTGCTCGCCGTCAACATCAACCTCGTCGCCTTCTCCACCTTTCTTGGCGATCTGACCGGACAGGTCTTTGCGCTTTTCGTGCTGACCGTCGCCGCCGCCGAGGCGGCCATCGGCCTCGCCATTCTCGTGACCTATTTCCGCAACCGCGGCTCCATCGCGGTTGAGGACGTTAATCTGATGAAGGGGTAGGAGAGATGTACTCCGCTATCGTCTTCCTGCCGCTTCTGGGTTTCCTGATCGCGGGTATCTTTGGCCGTTGGCTCGGGGTGCGCGGTGCGCAGCTTGTAACCTCGGGCCTGCTCGTCGTTTCGGCTGTGCTCGCCATCATCGCTTTCCCGAATGTCACCTTCGGCGGCGTCACTGAACACGTCCAGATCATGACCTGGATCGACAGCGGCGCTTTCGAGAGCGACTGGCGCCTGCGCATCGATGCGCTCACTGCCGTCATGCTCGTGGTCGTGACGTCGGTTTCCGCGCTCGTGCATATCTATTCGATTGGCTATATGAGCCACGATCCGCACCAGCCGCGTTTCTTCGCCTATCTGTCGTTCTTCACCTTCGCCATGCTGATGCTGGTGACAGCAGATAACTTCGTTCAGCTTTTCTTCGGTTGGGAAGGCGTGGGCGTCGCCTCCTACTTGCTGATCGGCTTTTGGTATCAGAAGCCCAGCGCCAATGCGGCGGCGATCAAGGCCTTCGTGGTCAACCGCGTCGGCGACTTCGGCCTCATCCTCGGCATTGCGACAATCTTCCTTACCATCGGCTCGGTCGAGTTCGACACGGTGTTCAAGGCGATCCCGCATTTCGCCACCAAGACCTTTTCCTTCCTAGGCCATGACGTGCCCGTAGTGACGACAATCTGCCTGCTGCTCTTTATGGGCGCGATGGGCAAGTCGGCGCAGTTCATGCTGCACACATGGCTGCCGGACGCGATGGAAGGCCCGACGCCGGTCTCCGCGCTGATCCATGCGGCAACCATGGTGACGGCCGGCGTTTTCCTCGTCGCTCGCTGTTCGCCGATTTTTGAATTCTCGCCAACCGCGCTGACCTTCGTCACCTTCATCGGTGCAACGACGGCCTTTTTCGCCGCCACCGTCGGCCTCGTTCAGAACGACATCAAGCGCGTCATCGCTTACTCGACTTGTTCGCAGCTTGGCTACATGTTCGCGGCGCTCGGCGTCGGTGCCTATGAAGCGGCAATGTTCCACCTCTTCACGCATGCCTTCTTCAAGGCGCTCTTGTTCCTGGGCTCCGGCTCGGTCATCCATGCGATGAGCGACGAACAGGACATGCGCAAAATGGGCGGGCTCTACAAGCTCATCCCGGCGACCTATGCGATGATGGTTATCGGCACGTTGGCGCTGACGGGCTTCCCGTTGACGGCAGGCTATTTCTCGAAAGACGCCATCATCGAAGCGACATATGCGGGTACCAACTCCATGCATATGTATGCCTTCGGCATGACGGTCTTCGCCGCTTTCCTGACCTCCTTCTATTCATGGCGTCTGATTTTCATGACCTTCCATGGAAAATCGCGCGCCGATCATCACACGCTCGAGCATGTGCATGAATCGCCGCTGGTCATGCTGGTCCCGCTTGTCATCCTGGCCATGGGCGCGCTCGGCGCGGGCATGATCTTCGAACGCTTCTTCATCGGCGAGGCGCATGAGACATTCTGGCTCGAGGCGATCTATCGTGGCGTCTCGAACCATGTATTGCACGACATGCATCACATTCCGGGCTGGGCCGTCTACGCGCCGACCCTCATGATGGTGCTGGGTTTCGTGCTCTCCTGGTACTTCTATATCGCGCGCCCCGATCTGCCCGCCGAACTCGCTCGTACGCAGGAACCGCTCTACAAGTTCCTTCTCAACAAGTGGTACTTCGACGAGCTCTATGACTGGATCATCGTCAAGCCGGCCTTCTGGATCGGTCGCCTGCTCTGGAAGCAGGGCGATGGACGCATCATTGATGGCATGGGACCGGACGGCATCTCCGCCCGCGTCGTCGATGTCACACGCGGCCTCGTTCGCCTGCAAACCGGCTATGTCTATCACTACGCCTTCGCCATGCTCCTGGGCGTCGCGGCCATGGCGACTTACTTCATGCTCGGAGGCGTCCGCTGATGGCCGACGGATACATTCTTTCGCTCATCACCTTCCTGCCTGCGGTCGGCGCGCTGCTGATCCTTATTTTGCGCGGCGACGAAAAGGCGGTCGCCCGCAATGCGCGCTGGATTGCGCTCTGGACGACGCTCATCACCTTCGTCCTCTCGGTCTACATTCTTTGGAACTTCGATCCTTCGACACCGTCCTTCCAGTTCGTGCAGAAGGCCGACTGGCTTGGCGGCGCGATCAGCTATCACATGGGCGTCGATGGCATCTCGGTGATGTTTGTCGTTCTCACGACCTTCCTCATGCCTGCCTGTATTCTCGCAAGCTGGGAGTCGATCGATACGCGTGTGCGCGAGTACATGATCGCTTTCCTCGTTCTCGAAACGCTGATGATTGGCGTCTTCTGCTCCCTCGATCTCGTCCTCTTTTATCTCTTCTTCGAGGGCGGTCTGATCCCGATGTTCCTGATCATCGGTGTCTGGGGCGGCAAGCGGCGCATCTATGCGAGCTTCAAGTTCTTTCTCTACACGCTGCTCGGCTCGGTGCTGATGCTGATTGCCATCATGGCGATGTACATGACGGCAGGTACGACCGACATTCCGACGCTGATAGACTTCGACTTCCCGGCCGGAATGCAAACCTGGCTATGGCTGGCCTTCTTCGCATCCTTCGCCGTGAAAATGCCGATGTGGCCGGTCCATACATGGCTGCCCGACGCGCACGTCGAAGCGCCGACAGCGGGCTCGGTCATCCTTGCTGGCATCATGCTGAAAATGGGCGGTTACGGCTTCCTGCGTTTCTCGCTGCCCATGTTTCCGGTGGCATCCGCCGATTTTGCACCGTTGATGTTCACGCTGAGCGTCATCGCCATCGTCTACACCTCGCTCGTCGCGCTGGTGCAGGAGGATATGAAGAAGCTCATCGCCTATTCGTCGGTCGCCCATATGGGCTTCGTGACGATGGGTATCTTCGCAGGCACCACACAGGGCATTGAAGGCGGCATCTTCCAGATGCTCAGCCACGGCTGGGTCTCCGGCGCGCTCTTCCTCTGCGTCGGCGTCATCTATGATCGTATGCATACGCGTGACATCTCGGCCTATGGCGGCCTCGTCAATCGCATGCCGCTTTATGCGACAGCCTTCCTCATCTTTACGATGGCGAATGTCGGCCTGCCGGGTACCAGCGGTTTCGTCGGCGAGTTTCTGACGCTGATCGGCACCTTCAAGGTCAACACCTATGTCGCGGCCATTGCGGCGACGGGCGTCATCTTGTCGGCGGCCTATGCGCTTTTCCTTTATCGTCGCGTCGTCTTCGGCGCCATCGAGAAAGACTCGCTGAAGAACATTCTCGATCTCAACAGGCGTGAGGCGTTGACGCTCGCGCCGCTGGTCATCACGACGATCCTGTTCGGCATCTATCCGGCGCCGATCTTCAACATCATGGCGGTTTCCGTCCAGCACCTGATTACCGATTACACCGCCGCCCTCGAGGCGCATCGCATCGCCGAAGTCGGCCATGCGGCGCTCGACGCGGCGCGTCTGATCGCGGGCCGATAGGAAGACGAAGAGCATATGGAAAACGCGAACCTCATTCCGGCCTTTGGGCCCGCAATTCCCGAGATGGTGCTCGCCGCCGGCTCCATGCTGTTGCTGATGTATGGCGTCTTCCGCAAGGAAAGCCCGACCGCGCATGTCTCCTACGGTGTTGTCGTGCTTTTCATCATCACCGCCTTCCTGATTGCGGGGCAGGGAGACCTGCGCGCCGAAACCTTCAGCGGCATGTTTACCGTCGATCCCTTCACACGCTTCATCAAGTTGCTGATCCTGCTCGGCGCGGCCGCCGCCGTCATCATGTCGTTGGCCTTCATCCGTCGCGAAGGCATGGACCGCTTCGAATTTCCAGTGCTGATCTCGCTCGCCGCTCTCGGCATGCTTATGATGGTGTCTTCGGCCAGCTTCATCGCGCTCTATCTGGGCCTCGAACTGCAAAGCCTCTGCATTTACGTCATCGCCGCCTTCAATCGCGACAGTGCACGCTCCAGCGAAGCCGGTCTGAAATATTTCGTCCTTGGCGCTCTTTCGTCGGGCCTCCTGCTTTATGGCTGTTCGCTGGTTTACGGTTTCACCGGCTCGGTCGAGTTCTCGACTGTCGCCGGCATCATCGGCACCGAACATGCGTCCGTCGGTCTGATCTTTGGCCTGGTCTTCATCCTCGCCGCGCTCGCCTTCAAGATCTCCGCCGTTCCGTTCCACATGTGGACGCCCGATGTTTACGAAGGCGCACCGACCCCGGTCACAGCCTTCATCGCGGGTGCGCCGAAGGTTGCGGCCATGGCGCTCACCATGCGTGTTCTCTTCACGGCTTTCCCGGGCATTGCGCCGGAATGGAAACAGATCGTCATCTTCGTCTCCATCGCCTCGATGATCCTCGGCGCTTTCGCCGCCATCGGTCAGAACAACATCAAGCGCCTGATGGCCTACAGCTCCATCGGCCATATGGGTTTCGTCCTCGTCGGCGTCGCGGCGGGCACGGCGGAAGGCATTCGCGGCGTCCTCATCTATCTCACCATCTACGTCGTGATGAATGCTGGCGTCTTCTGCTGCATTCTCGCCATGCGCCGCAATGGTCAGCAGGTCGAGACGATCGACGACCTCGCCGGTCTCTCGCGCGCACAGCCGATCGTCGCTTTCCTCTTTGCGATGCTGATGTTCTCGCTCGCGGGCATCCCGCCGCTCGCAGGCTTCTTCGCAAAGTTCTACGTCTTCGTCGCTGCCGTGCAATCCGGGCTCTACACGCTCGCCGTCATCGGCGTGCTGGCCAGCGTCGTCGGCGCCTTCTATTACCTGCGCATCGTCAAGATCATGTATTTCGACGATCCGGCGCCCGCTTTCGAAGGTCCGATGCCCCGCGAACTGACCGTCGTGCTTGGTCTCTCCGGCCTCTTCACGATGTTCTTCTTCGTCTATCCGCTGCCGCTACTTGCCGGCGCGCAAGCTGCAGCCGTCGCGCTGCTGCCCTGATGTTGCCAGTCGGCGTCTCCCATAAGGCTTTCGCCGAGATCGACAGCACCAATGAGGAGGCGCGCCGTCTTGGCGAAGCGGGCGAACCGGGCCCTGTCTGGATCACGGCTGAAGTGCAGACGGCGGGCCGTGGCCGCCGTGGCCGCGCCTGGGTCTCTCCTTCCGGCAATTTCATGGGCACGCTTTTCCTGCGCCCGCAATGCAGCGTCCAGAAAGCTGCTGAACTCAGTTTCGTCGCTGCCGTCGCGGTACACGATGCTGTTGCGGTTCTATTGCCACCGGACATACGCCAAGGCCTCAAACTCAAATGGCCGAACGATCTTCTCCACGACGGGCGCAAATGCGCGGGCATTCTGCTGGAGTCTTCTGGCATCGCGGGCGCGGAACTGGCTTGGCTGGCCATCGGCGTCGGCATTAATCTTGCCGCCCACCCTGACAATGTAGAGTTTCCCGCCACCTCAATAGCAGCTCTGGGGCAGGATGAGGTCACACCTGCTTATGCATTAGACTGGCTCGCGACAACATTTCATCTGCGCGTAGCTCAATGGCGTGAGCTGGGTTTTGCCGATACTCGGGAGGCATGGCTCGCCCGCGCTGCGGGCCTCGGCGGCCCGATCACCGTGCGCCTTGCGGACGAAACCTTTGAGGGCATCTTCGAAGGCCTCGCCCCCGACGGTGCGCTCGACGTGCGTCTCCCGTCAGGCACAGTCAGACACATATCGGCTGGGGATGTGTTCTTTCGCGCTCCGGCGGCTTAGTCTGTATGGATGACATTGGCCACTTCTCCGAATAACACCGACGAACTCGTCTTCTTGCCGCTCGGCGGCGCCGGCGAAATCGGCATGAACCTCAATCTCTACGGCTACGGCCCGGCGAAATCGCGCGAGTGGATCATGGTCGATCTCGGCGTGACCTTCGGCGACGATCGTACGCCCGGCGTCGATCTCATCATGCCCGACACCGCCTATATTGAGGATCACGTTGATAATCTTCTCGGTCTTGTGCTGACCCACGCGCATGAAGATCACATCGGCGCCGTCGCCCATCTCTGGCCGCGCCTGCGTTGCCCCGTCTACGCAACGCCCTTCACCGCGACGCTCGTTCGCGCCAAGCTGATGGAAGCGGGCATCGAGAACCAGGTGCCGCTCAACATCGTCCCGCTCGGCAGCCGCTTTTCGCTCGGCCCCTTCGACATCGAGCTCGTTACGCTGACCCATTCGATCCCCGAGCCGAATGCATTGGCAATCCGCACGCCGCTCGGCCTCGTCATGCATACAGGCGACTGGAAGATCGATCTTGAGCCGATGCTCGGCGACGACATGGACATCACGCGTCTCACGGAAATCGGCAATGAGGGCGTCCGCGCCATCGTTTGCGATTCCACCAATGTCTTTTCGCCGGGGTCGTCGGGCTCCGAAGCCGATGTCGCCAAGGCATTGATCGAGGTCGTGCGCGAATGCACAGGCCGTGTCGCGGTCACGACCTTTGCCTCCAACGTTGCCCGCATAGAAAGCATCGCCAAAGCCGCCGCTGTCTGCGACCGTCATGTGATCCTCGTCGGCCGCGCCATGTTCCGCCTCGTCGCCGCAGCGCGCGATGCTGGATATCTCAAGGACCTGCCGCCGTTTCTGACTGAGCACGATGTCGGCTATCTGCCGCACGACAAGGTGCTGCTGATCTGCACCGGAAGTCAGGGCGAGCCCCGCGCCGCGCTTGCCCGCATCGTCGATGACAGCCACCCGAACGTGACCCTTTCGCCGGGTGACACGGTGGTCTTTTCCTCCCGCATCATTCCGGGCAATGAGAGCTCGATCTTCGAACTTCAGAACACGCTGGCCGAACGCGGCATCCGCATCATCACCGAGCGCGACCACTTCGTTCACGTCTCGGGCCACCCCTGCCGCGATGAGCTTGCCCGCATGTATCAATGGATCAGGCCTGAAGTCTCGATCCCGGTTCATGGCGAAGCCCGCCATCTTGCCGAACATGCGCGCCTCGCCCGCGAGCTTCAGGTGCCCGAAGCCGTCGTCATCCGCAATGGCCTGATGATGCGCATCGCGCCGGGCCCTGCCGAAATCATCGGCGAGGTTCCTTCGGGCCGGATCTATCTGGACGGCGAAGTCCTGACCGTGGCCGACGAAGGTGCCGTGCAGGAGCGCCGCAAGCTCGCCTTCGCCGGCTCTGTCTTCGTCAGTCTCGTCCTTGATGGGCAGGGGCAGGTGAGGGGGGAGCCGCAGGTCCGTCTCCACGGCTTGCCGGAGGAAGACAGCACCGGCGTTTCTTTCGAAGAGCGCGCGCTTGACGCCGTGGATGAGGCGCTCAATCGCCTTCCAGCCAAAAAGCGCGGCGACGACGATGTTATCGCCGAACTGGTCCGCCGTTCGGTCCGCGGCTCGATCCGCCGCGAATGGGGCAAGAAGGCGCAGGTCTCGGTTGTGCTGACCCGTATCTAGCGCGGCCGCTCGCTGCTAATCTCCGCGTCGAAGAACAAGAGGCAGGACGAGGTGCCCCGATGACTTGGACAGCTGGCATAGCCATTTACATGGTGACGTGGTGGATCGTGCTTTTTGCGGTCCTACCCTTTGGCGTTGTTTCCCAGCATGAAGAAGGTTCGCTGCCGGGCGGCACGGATCCGGGCGCACCGGTTCGGCCGCTTCTCATCCGCAAGGCGTTGGCGACCACGGTGATCGCGGCCATCATCTGGTCGGGAATCGCCTATGTGATTGTCGATAAGCCCATCGGTTTCGACCAAATCCCCTTCATGCCGAAATTCAACGACTGGTCCGGCACGCCGACCACGCCTCAACACTGACCTGCGCGGAAATGGGTAAAAAAAAGCAAGGTCCACTTTCGTGGCCTTGCTTCGGTAGTGTTCCCTCTTTTGCCGCGCCCTCAAGGGTTGTCCCTTGAAGTCAGCGTTCCCTCCCTAAACTTGGGCCGCGCTTTTCGCGCTATCCCCTTTTGTGAGCAGGAATATAGCCAGCCTGCGACACCCTGTCACGCAATTTTATCCTATTGACTCGACGTTTTGCGCAACTTCTGGAATCGGAAAGCGGCATTCCTTTGCGCTTCATTCCAGGATCAGTTTCAAGGCAAAGGCGACGGCGATGAGGAGCACTGCGCCGGTCGCTTCGCGCGGTCGCCCGGCGAGAATTTTGATGCCCGCATAAGCCAAAAATCCAAGTCCAATTCCGCTCGCGATGGAGAACGTCAGCGGGATCGCGAGCGCGGTCACAACAGCGGGCACGGCTTCCGTGAGGTCATCCCATTCGACTTCCGCAAGACCGCGAGCCATCAGGCATGCAATGAAGAGCAAAGCAGGCGCCGTCGCATAGATCGGCACCGCATGCGCGAGCGGCGCAAGAAATAAGCTGACAAGAAACAGCAGCGCGACGACGACAGCGGTAAGCCCCGTGCGTCCGCCTGCATCGACACCGGCAGCGCTTTCGATATAGCTCGTCGTTGTCGATGTGCCGAGCGTCGCACCGATGATGCAGGCGACACTGTCGGCGACCATCGCCTTGCGCAAACGCGGCAGCTTGCCGTCGGCATCCAGCATATTCGCCCGCGCCGCGACGCTGACGAGCGTACCCGCGGTATCGAGCAGATCGACCAGGAGGAACACGAAGACGATGGTGACGAAGCCCGCTCGCACGGCGCTCGAAATATTCATTTGCAGGAAGGTCGGCGCAAGCGACGGCGGCGCGGCGGCGATGCCGGTAAACGGTTGCAACCCAAGCAGCACCGCAAGCGCCGTGATGCCCAGCACCGACAGGATGATCGCCCCCGGCACCTTCCGTGCGGCGAGCCCGGCCAGCACGATGAAGCCGCCCGCCGCGAAGAGGGCAGGCATCGACAGTTTGCCCAGTGTCACCAGGGTCGCCGGGTCGGCGACGACAATGCCCGCATTCTTCAGTCCGATCAGCGCGAGGAAGAATCCGATGCCTGCCGCGATGGCGTTTTTCAGCGAACGTGGAATGGAGTTGATGAGCCATTCCCGCAGCGGCGACAGCGATAGCCCGAGAAAGAGAAGGCCCGAAAGGAAAACGCAGCCAAGCGCCGTGCGCCAGTCGCCGCCGAATTGCGGCACGGCGACGAAAGCGAAATAGGCGTTAAGCCCCATGCCCGGGGCAAGCGCCACGGGATAGTTGGCGTAAAGTCCCATGATCGCCGTGCTGATTGCTGCGGCAAGACAGGTTGCGACGAAGACCGCGCCGAAATCCATGCCCGTCCCGGCAAGGATCGCCGGATTGACGAAGATGATATAGGCCATGGTGAGATAGGTGGTGACGCCCGCCAACATCTCGGTCCGAATGCCGGTCCTGTTCTCGGTCAGATGGAAAAAGCGGTCGAGCGGGCCTTTCGCGAGCGGCTCGGTTTTCGGCTGAACTTCTGTCATCATCCCCCCAAAGGATTTCGCGACTCTCGGCCGCCATTCTGTCCAAGGCGTACAACTCGCGAAAGATTTCTTTAAAGCCGCAAGGCACAGGATCGCCCCATGAAGTACGCGAGCGGATGGACCGGACTTCTTGTCGGACTGGCTTTTCTGGCCACCGCCGCACATGGACATGCCGCCCAGGAACTCGCGGGCGGCGAGGACAAGCCATTCCGCGTCGTCAAAATCAGCCCCGAAGCCTGCTCCCAGATTGCCACCTACGCGTCGAATGGCGAAGCGGACTACAAGCCCGGCGTTGCCGCCGATGGCACCCCGGTCGCGCCCGCCGATCTTGACGGCGGCGCCGGCCTCGCGCCGCGCACGCTTTATAGCTTCCCCATCGAGATCGAGCCTACGGGCGCCAATCCTCAATTCAGCCCCAACACCTCCCTCGTGGTAGCGGATGTTACAATCGATCCCAAGACTGGCCGCATGGCGATTGACGGGCAAGATGTGACCGGAGCCGATCGTGCGCTGGCCGAGGCCTGCTCGCATCAGGACGATCATCCCGCCAATTGAGCCTTTCTTGACAAGCGCATGCCGGGCCCCGAGGCTTCAGGCTCGGGCTTTGGGGGTAAAGTAAATATGCGTTGGTTTCAGGCGAGCAGAATGCTTGCCATCCTGTGCATCGCGGTTGTCTGCGCCTACGCGGCCGCACCTGCTTCTGCGGCGACGTCGTCATGGCGCATCACCAAGGATCATTGGGGCGTCTCTGACGAGCAGGGCTTTCAGGAATTCGTCGCCCACATCGGCGCGGAAGATTGCTGGTCCATCGACGCCTGCATGAAAAGCCCGGCGAACCCCTATCGCCACACCGATCCCAAGGTGAAATTTCTGATCGACTGCGCCGACGTGCCCTATTTCCTGCGCGCCTACTACGCCTGGAAAAACGGTCTGCCATTCGCGTGGCAAAGCGCGATGCAATCCTCCGACGGCCCGCGTGGCGACATCCGCTATTCGTCCGGCGGCAATCGCGTCGTCGGCAGAAGTTATGTCCCGGCCACCGCCTCGGGCATCACGGCCATTCCGCTTCTCTTCGATATCGTCAACACCGTTTCGACCGCCATGTACCGGCGCAACGCGATGTCGGACAGCAGCACCTATTTCACCGACACCTATTCGCCGCGCCTCGACCGCAATGGCATCCGTCCCGGCACCATCGCCTATGATGTCAACGGCCATGTCGCCATCGTCTGGCGTGTCGAGCCGGGTGGACGCATCCTCATCTTTTCGTCGCATCCAGATCACACGCTGGACCGCTCTTTCGTTGGCCGCGAGTTCCTGCGCACCGGACCTGAACTCGGTTCGATCTTTCAGAATTGGCGTCCCATCTCTCTCGTCGGCGCGCACCGCACTGCAAGCGGCGTCCTGATTGGTGGCCGCGTCGTCGGCACACCGAATGAAAGCATCCCGGATTTTTCGCTCGAGCAATATGTTGGTAACCCGCCGGTCAACCCGACGCTCTGGGGCGTGGCGAAGTTCGTCAAGGACAACGAGGAGATGGATTTCTATACCTACCTCCGTTCCAGCGTCTCCATGGGCGAACTCGAATACCATCCGGTCGATGAGGTCCGCGCGATGATGCAAACGCTTTGCAGCGACATTCACACCCGCAAGCAGGCGATAGAGATTTCTCGCGATGAAGGCCGCACCCATCTGATGTCGCCGCCCCGCAAACTGCCGCGCAACATCTACGGCACCGACGGCGTCTGGGAGCTTTACTCGACGCCCTCCCGCGACGCGCGCCTCAAAACCGCATTCAAGGAAATGCACGACCAGATCAGGGAATTCGTCCGCATGAAGGCGACGGATGCACCGCGTCTCAACTACAAGGGCACGGACATCGCTGGCGATATGCTGAAAGCCTATAACGAGGAAAGCGTTGCCTGCGTCACCGACTACACAACGTCGAATGGCCGCCACATCGCCATGTCCATCGACGACGTCTCCCACCGCCTCTTCAAGCTCTCCTTCGATCCTTATCAGTGCGTCGAGCGGCGCTGGGGCGCGACCGATCCGGCGGAGCTCGCTTCTTGCCCGGACGGGCCGGAGAAAACCCGCTGGTATGAAGCCGAGCAGCCGCTCCGCAACCAGATAGACCGGACTTACGATGTCGAGATGGATTACACGGTCGATCAGCTTGAGCGTGGCCCTTATGGGCCGGAATCCGGTCGCGGCGTTGAAACTGCGCCCGAGGTCGATGTGAAGACCTATCTGGAGGGTCTTACGACCGGCAAATCAGCGCTGAATTGACGCCGTAGGGCGCGCGGCGCCTCGTTGCCATTGCCGGCGGGACCCCCTAAAACTTGAGCCCCGTATTTGCCCGGTGCCCGTTTTGGGCCTCCGAGTCGCTCAAGGTTGATGATGCGCCTTTCGAAGTATTTCCTGCCCACCCTGAAAGAAAACCCCGCCGAGGCGCAGATCGTCTCCCACCGGCTTATGCTCCGCGCGGGCATGATCCGGCAGGAGGCGGCAGGCATCTATGCCTGGCTGCCGCTGGGCTTTCAGGTCCTCCAGAACATCGAACAGATCGTCCGCGAGGAAATGAACCGGGCAGGGGCGTTGGAGCTTCTGATGCCGACGCTTCAGCTCGCCGACCTCTGGCGCGAGAGCGGCCGCTATGACGCCTACGGCCCCGAAATGTTGCGCATCAAGGATCGCCACGAGCGCGAGTTGCTCTACGGTCCGACCAATGAGGAAATGATCACCGAGATCTTCCGCTCTTATGTGCGCTCCTATCGCAGCCTGCCGCTGAACCTCTATCACACGCAGTGGAAATTCCGCGACGAGCAGCGCCCTCGTTTCGGCGTCATGCGCGGCCGTGAATTTCTGATGAAGGATGCCTATTCCTTCGACATCGACGAGGAAAGCGCCCGCCGTTCATACAACCGCATGTTCATTGCCTACCTGCGAATCTTCGCGCGCATGGGCCTGAAGGCAATTCCAATGCGCGCCGAAACCGGCCCCATCGGTGGCGACTTGAGCCATGAATTCATTATCCTCGCCGAGACCGGCGAAAGTGGCGTCTTCATCAACAAGGATGTGCTGGACCTTCCCGCACCTGGCGAAGACGTCGATTATGACGCCGATCTCGCACCGCTGATCGCCAAATGGACCGATCTCTATGCGGCGACTGAAGACGTGCATGACGCCGCGCGTTTCGAAAAAGAAGTCCCCGAAGACAAGCGCGTCAATACGCGCGGCATCGAAGTCGGTCAGGTCTTCTACTTCGGCACCAAATATTCCGACGCCATGAAGGCCTTCGTCACCGGCCCCGACGGCGCGGACAAACCTATCCACGGCGGCTCCTATGGCGTCGGCGTCTCGCGCTTGGTCGGCGGCATCATCGAGGCGAGCCACGACGATAATGGCATCATCTGGCCGGAAGCGGTCGCGCCATTCAAGGTTGGGCTCATCAACCTGAAGTCCGGCGACGCGGAAACCGACGCGGCTTGCGAAGACCTCTACGCGAAGTTCGCCAAGGCTGGCGTCACGGTTCTCTATGACGACACGGACGAACGCGCGGGCGCCAAATTCTCCAACATGGACCTGATCGGTCTGCCCTGGCAGCTCGTCGTCGGCCCACGCGGGCTGAAGACCGGCGTCGTTGAGCTGAAAAACCGGGCCAGCGGCGAACGCGTCGAACTTTCGCCAGAATCCGCCCTCAAAAAGCTCACCAGCTGAACCATCAAGAAGCGGCGCGACGAAGGATCGAAGAATGACAGAGGCCGCCACCATCGACGCTGGAATTGATGAACCGAGAGGGCGCGGCCGCAGCCGTGCCTTCGGCGTTTTTGAATGGCTGCTCGCGATCCGCTATCTCCGTGCCCGGCGCCGCGAAGGATTTATTTCCGTCATTGCCGGGTTTTCCTTCCTCGGCATCATGCTCGGCGTCGCGACGCTCATCATCGTCATGTCGGTGATGAACGGCTTCCGCACAGAACTTCTCGACCGCATCCTCGGGCTGAACGGCCATCTCTTCGTGCGCGGCGTCACGAGCTATGTCACGGACTTCGACTCTGTCGCCGCCAAGATCGAGAAAATCCCCGGCGTCGTCAGCGCCACGCCCATCGTCGAGGGGCAGGTGATGGCTTCCAGCCGCGGTAACGCGCAAGGCGCTCTCGTGCGCGGCATCTACGAGAAAGACCTTCAACGCTTGAAGGTCGTCTCCGACCATGTGCTGCTCGGCACGTTGAACGGCTTCGACACCGGCGGTTCCGTCGCCATCGGTTCGCGCCTGGCCAAAAACCTCGGCCTCAATGTCGGTGACACGATCACGCTCCTTTCGCCCCGTGGGGCGATCACGCCTTTCGGCACCGCCCCGCGCGTTAAGGCCTATCCCATTGTTGCGATCTTCGAGATCGGCATGTCGGAATACGACTCGACCTTTATCTTCATGCCGCTTCACGAAGCGCAGGAGTATTTCCGCACCGCCGAAGGCGTCACCGCGCTTGAGATCATGGTGAAGCAGCCAGACAGCGTCGCCGGTCTTGTGCCGACCGTCGCGGAGGCAGCAGGTTCCTGTTGCGACATCATCACCTGGCAGGAAACCAACAAGAGCTTCTTCAGCGCTTTGCAGGTTGAGCGCAACGTGATGTTCCTGATCCTTACTTTGATCCTGATCGTCGCCGCGCTCAACATCGTCTCCGGTCTCATCATGTTGGTGAAAGACAAGGGCAGAGACATTGCTGTTCTGCGAACGATGGGCGCGACCAAAGGTTCGGTCATGCGCGTCTTCTTCATCTCCGGCGCCGCCATTGGTGTCGCGGGCACGCTGGCGGGTTTCGCGCTCGGCACGCTTTTCTGCCTGAACATTGAATCGCTGCGTCAGTTCCTCTCCGAAGTTTCCGGCACGCAGCTTTTCAACCCCGAGATTTATTTTCTTAGTCACATGCCGGCCGAAATCGACGTTTCCGAAGTCGTTTCCGTCGTCGGCATGGCGCTCTTTCTTTCTTTCGCCGCGACGCTCTATCCCGCATGGCGTGCCGCGTCTCTCGATCCCGTCGAAGCGCTGAGGTACGAATAATGGCGCACGGCACAAACGACGCAAATCCGGTCTTGAGCCTCCGCGGCATCACGCGCGTTTACCGTCAGGGCGAAGAAGAACTGCGCATCTTCGAAGGCGCGGCCATCGACGTGCGCTCGGGCGAAATGGTCGCGCTGGTCGGTCCCTCGGGTTCCGGCAAATCTTCGCTTTTGCACATCGCCGGTCTTCTCGAAGCGCCGGACGCAGGCGAGGTCGTGATCTCGGGCCGCGATTGCGTCGCCTTGCGAGATGGGTTGCGCACCGCCGTCCGCCGCCGCGATCTGGGTTTCGTTTATCAGTTCCACAATCTACTGCCCGAATTTTCGGCGCTCGAAAACGTGGTTCTTCCGCAGCTCATTGCGGGCGTTCCGCGACGCTCGGCGGAGAAGTTCGCGCAGCATCTGCTCGAACGTGTTGGCCTCGGCCCGCGCGCCACGCATCGCCCGGCGGAGCTTTCCGGCGGCGAACAACAGCGCGTCGCCATCGCCCGCGCATTGGCGAACCGTCCGCGTGTGCTTCTTGCCGACGAACCGACCGGCAATCTCGATCCAAAAACCTCGCGCATGGTTTTCAATGTGCTTCTGGAAATCTGCCGAACGCAAGGCGTCGCCGCGCTGGTCGCCACCCATAACCTTGATCTCGCGAGCCATATGGATCGCGTCGTTCTGTTGCATGAAGGCCGCCTGATCGAAGGCGCGGACCTTACTTCAGGGTATCAAAGCCTCTAGACGAAAACGGGTGGGAACGAGATGGCGAGACCTCTGATTTTTCTGGCCTCTCTCGTCTTCGCGCTGTGCGCCACTGTCTTTGCCATGCGTTCGCCGTCGCCGGTCGGCGCCGATGCGCCGGAGACCGTCTTCTCGGCCACGAGGGCGATGAGCGATGTCGAAACGATAGCCGCCCGCCCGCATCCCATCGGCTCGGAAGACATTCTCCGCGTTCGCGATTATCTTAAGACCCGGCTCAACGAACTCGGTCTTGCCGTCACCATTCATGCCGAAGGCCGCCCCATCTATCTTCCGCGCCGCGTGCAGCGCACGCTGATCGCTGGACGCGTTCGCAATATCGGCGGCATCCTCAAGGGCACATCGCCCGAGCTTCCCGCCATCCTGTTGATGAGCCACTACGACACCGTGCCGAACTCAGCGGGTGCCGCCGACGACACGGCAGGCGTTGCGGCGACGCTCGAAGTCATCCGCAATCTCAAAGCCGCTGGGTCGTTGAAGCGAGACGTGATCGTCCTCTTCACCGAAGGCGAAGAAGCCGGGCTCCTCGGCTCGCGCGATTTCTTTGCCAATTCGCCCGAAGCGCATCGGGTGGGCGTCGTTCTCAATCTCGAAGCGCGCGGCGGTGGTGGCCGCACTTGCATGTTTGAGACGAGCGAGGAGGCTGGCGGCCTCATCTCCACTTTCGGCAGAGCGGTCGCGCGGCCCTCCGCCAATTCGCTGATGTCCTTCGTCTATCACCGCATGCCGAACGGCACCGATCTCACCAACGCCATCGAACGCGGGATTCCGGGCATGAACTTCGCCTTCATCGGCGATGAGCTTGCCTATCACACTGCCTATGCGACGCCCGATCATCTCGACCGTGGCAGCCTGCAGCATATGGGCGATCAGGTGCTGGCAATGACGCAGGCGCTCGGCAACTCTGCCGATCTCCGAACGCACGAACCGGATGTCGTCTATTCGGACATCTTCGGTGCGGGCTTTATCTCGTATCCGGTATGGGTGAGCTGGCTGTTGATCGTTGCCGTCGCGGGCTTGCTCGCCTATGCCGTCGTGACGGCGAGGGCACTGCGTCTGGCGGGTTTCCGCGACATGGCGCAAGGTGCGGGCATCTTCCTTTTCCTGATCTTTGCTGAAGCGTTGACCCTACGCCTCGCCGGACAGATCGCGGGCGGCATGTTCGACGTGCAGGCGAGGTATGCCGTCCTCGCACGTCATCCGTTTTTCTTTGCCGGTTGCGTCGGCTTGGCCCTCGCGACCGCGCTGCTCACCTTCGCCTGCCTGAACCGCGCGCGCAGCTGGATCGCAGCGATGTCCTTCGCCGCTGGTATCGGTATTGCTTGCAGCCTGTTTGCAGGCTTCGACCCCTTCGGTGCGGGCCTCGCCGTTGCCGCCATCGTTCTGGCTTGGCCCGCTCTGAGCCGTCACGTCCTGCCGTGGGGCGTCTGGATCGGCGGTTTGGCGCTGCTTGCCATCGCGGGCTTAGGCTTACAGATGGTCGCGCCGGTCACGGCCTTTATCGTCGTCTGGCCGCTATTGCTCTCGCTTCTCGCCGCCGCCTTCGTGCTCTTCGGCGCCGACGGCAATTTCGATGGAAAAAATGCCCTCGGCTTTACCGGCATTTTTGGCGCCTTCGCTGCGGCTCTGGTTACACGCGGTGCTGCGATGGTCTTCATCGGCATCGGCTCGCTTCTTCCCGCTGTCCTCGCTCTTCAGGCGGCCCTCGCCGCGTTGACGCTCTTCCCCGGCCTCTTTGCCACTACCAATTTGAAGCGAGCGCCGATAGCTGCCGGGACTCTCTTCGCAGGGAGCCTCTGCATCATCGGCTGGGCGGCATTCGCACCTGCCGGAGCGGACCACCCGCATCTGACGCAAGCTTTCTATGTCGCAGGCCCCGGCCCGGCGCAGTTCGCTCGTGTCACTACCCTGCATGATCTCGACGCCTGGTCCGGCGCGACGTTGAAGGCGGATGGCGCCGTGCCCGAACGCGGCATGTTGCTGGCGGGCTATCCGCAACCCGTATGGGCTGCGGGCGCGCAGCATGCCGCCGTCTCCCGGCCCGTTCTTTCCGGCAGCACCGCCAAGGTGATCGGTGGCACTCGCGTCACGCTCCACATCGCCCCCGCAGGCAAGGCGCGCGAACTTCGCTTCGTGATGAAGTCGAGCGCACCGATCCGTGATTTCGCCATTGACGATCATCCCGCGCCGCTTGCCGCCGAACCCGGCCTCTGGTCGCAATTCCTCTACGCCGCTCCGTCACCGGAAGGTCTCACCTTGAGCTTCACCGTAGACGGGAAGGGCGACGCGGATCTCCGGGTCTTCGAAATCCGCGACGGCTGGCCTGCAGGCATCAAGGTACTTCCGAAACCCGAAGGTCTGGCCCCGTTCCAGATGTCCGACACGACGTTTGCCGCCGCGAGCCTTGTTTACGGCTGGTGAAAGACCCCGCTTGACAGAATGAGAACATAGGAAGAACATTCCATCAGGAACAATTCATGAACCTATGGAGGGGCTTCAAATGACCAGACTCATTCAGACGGCAACGCGGTCGGACGCACGCTTCTGGCTCAAGGACGTAGCGGCTCTGGCCTCCATTGGCGCGTTCCTATGGGTCGCGGGAACCTGGGCCCAGATCGCCCATACCGTGATGGTTGGCTAGGCAGCTGTTGTCCACAGCTTTGCCTGCAGCGCATAGCCGTGGCAGGTGACAGGAGAGGCGCGGGGCCGGACAATGTCGCGTATGCCCGACTCATTCCCCCGCTTTATCCATCTGCGTCTCCATTCGGCCTATTCGCTGCTGGAGGGGGCCATCCGCGTCAAGGATATCCCCAAGCTCTGCAAGGCGGACAAGATGCCCGCCGTCGCGATCACCGATACGGGCAATCTCTTCGGCGCGCTCGAATTTTCTGAAATTCTCTCCGGCGCGGGCATCCAGCCGATCATCGGCGTCACGCTTCCGATCATGCTCGACGAAACGGGGGAGCCGGGCAGGGGCGCGCGCCGCGACCTTTCCGGCACCTTGGCGCTCCTTGCCAAGGATGAGGCCGGCTACGAAAATCTGATGAAGCTCTCGAGCCGCGCCTTCCTCGGCCCGGAGGCTGGCGATTTCCCGCACGTGCCGCTCGAACTCGTCACTGAATCATCGGACGGCCTCATCTGTCTTACCGGCGGACCGGCAGGCATCGTCAATCGCCTGCTCGTCGGCGGTCAGCGTCCCGCCGCCGAAGCGCTGATGACCCAACTCAAGGCCGCTTTCGGCGACCGCCTCTATGTCGAGCTTCAACGCCACGGCCTCGACATCGAACGCCAGACCGAAACGCCGCTCATCGACATGGCCTACGCGATGGGCCTGCCTCTGGTTGCGACCAATGAGCCCTATTTCGCCAAGGAAGAAGAATTCGAAGCCCATGACGCGATGATTTGCATCGCTGAAGGCTCCTACGTTTCGCAGGCCGCGCGCCGCCGCCTTACGCCCGATCACCGCTTCAAGTCGCAAGACGAGATGGTGGCGCTCTTCGGCGATCTGCCCGAAGCCATCGAGAATACGATCGAGATTGCGCGCCGTTGCGCTTATCGGCCGCATACGCGCAAACCGATCCTGCCGACCTTCGGCACGCAGGCCGGCGAAGCCGACGAGCTGCGCCGTCAGGCCGAGGAGGGGCTTACCGCCCGTCTCGCCGAAGGCGAAGCCGTCGCCTCCGAGGAGGAATATCGCGCCCGTCTTCGCTTCGAGCTCGACGTCATCATCAAGATGGATTTCCCCGGCTACTTCCTTATCGTTGCCGACTTCATCAAATGGGCAAAGGCGCAGGGCATTCCTGTCGGTCCGGGTCGTGGTTCAGGCGCGGGCTCCGTCGTCGCCTGGTCGCTCACCATCACCGACCTTGATCCGCTCCGCTTCGGTCTTCTTTTCGAACGCTTTCTCAATCCCGAACGCGTCTCGATGCCTGACTTCGACATCGACTTCTGTCAGGACCGCCGCGACGAAGTCATCCGCTATGTGCAGAAACGCTATGGCTATGACCGCGTCGCCCAGATCATCACCTTCGGAAAGCTGCAGGCTCGCGCCGTGCTGCGCGACGTCGGCCGCGTTCTGCAATTGCCCTACGGGCAGGTCGATCGTCTCTGCAAACTGGTGCCGAACAATCCGGCGGCGCCCGTAACGCTCGCCGAAGCGATCAAAGGCGAGCCGCGTCTGCAGGAAGCCCGCGACAGCGAAGAAGCCGTCGCCAAGCTCCTTGAGATAGGCCAGCGCCTTGAAGGCCTCTATCGTCATGCTTCAACGCATGCCGCCGGCGTCGTCATCGGCGACCGCGAGCTCGACGAACTTGTCCCGCTCTATCGCGATCCGCGCTCCGACATGCCGGTGACGCAATTCAACATGAAATGGGTCGAACCGGCGGGCCTCGTGAAGTTCGACTTCCTCGGCCTGAAGACGCTGACCGTTCTCGATCAGGCGGTAAAGCTTCTCGCGCGCCGCGACATTCAAGTCGATCTGCTGCATCTGCCGCTGCAAGACGAAAAAACCTTCGGCATGTTGGGCCGCGCCGAAACGGTGGGCGTCTTCCAGCTTGAAAGTTCAGGCATGCGCGACGTGCTGCGCAAGCTCGAGGCCGACCGTTTCGAAGACATCATCGCCCTCGTGGCCCTCTATCGTCCGGGCCCGATGGATAACATCCCGAGCTATATCGCGCGAAAGCACGGCACCGAAAAGCCGGACTATCTGCATCCGCTGCTCGAACCCGTGCTGAAAGAAACCTACGGCGTCATCATCTATCAGGAACAGGTGATGCAGATCGCCCAGATCCTGTCTGGCTACTCGCTTGGCGAAGCCGATCTTCTCCGCCGCGCCATGGGCAAGAAGATCAAAGCCGAAATGGAAGCGCAGAAAGAGCGTTTCACCACCGGCGCCGTCGACAAGGCGGTCGACAAAAAACAGGCCGCGCAGATCTTCGAGCTTGTCGACAAGTTCGCGGGCTACGGCTTCAACAAATCCCATGCCGCCGCCTATGCGCTCGTCGCCTATCAGACGGCATGGATGAAGGCGAACCATCCGGTCGAATTTTTCGCCGCCTCCATGAGCCTCGATCTCGGCAACACAGACAAGCTCAACATCTTCAAGCAGGATGCGGCGCGCATGGGCATCAAGCTCCGCCCGCCGAGCATCAATGAATCCGAAGCCGTCTTCTCCGTCGCCGACGGCGACGTTCTGTACGCCTTGGCCGCGATCAAGAATGTCGGCATGCAAGCGATGGAGCATCTGGTCGAGGTGCGCCGCGAAGGCGGCCCCTTCCGCGATCTCTTCGATTTCGCTCGGCGCATCAATCCGCGCTTCATCAACAAGCGCGCCTTTGAAAACCTCGCCAAAGCGGGGGCCTTCGACTGTCTGAATTCGCATCGCGCGCAGGTATTGGCCTCCGTCGATCTGATCCTCGGCACGGCGAACGCCTCGGCGAATGAGCGCGAGAGCAAGCAGGATAATCTTTTCGGCGAAAGCACCGGCGCGGACATGGCGAACCCCGCGCTTCGCGACACCGATCACTGGACACCTATTGAGCGCCTCAACGAAGAATTCAACGCCATCGGCTTTTATCTGTCCGGCCATCCGCTCGACGACTTCCAGACCGCGCTTCGCCGCGCCAATGTCGTCACCTATGCCGAACTTCTGAAGCGTGGCAACGGCGCCGAAATTCTGGCGGGCACGGTCACGGCGAAGCAGGAACGCAAATCCAAGAAGGGCAACCCCTTCGCCTTCCTCAGCCTGTCGGACCCGACCGGCCAATTCGAGGTCGTCGTCTTCTCCGAAGTCCTGAACCAGTCCCGCGATCTGATGGAGCCCGGCAAGGCCGTCGTCATCGTCGTCGAAATCGACCGCTCCGGCGACGAAGGCAAACTCCGCGCCCAGTCCGTCCGTTCGGTGGACGAGGTGGTCGCCAATACGGCGGCGGGCATGAAGATATTCATCGAAGACCAGAAACCACTCCCGGCCCTCAAAACCCGCCTCTCGGAAAAAGGCCGCGGCCTCGTCTCCTTGATCCTGCTGGGCGAGGGCGGCCGCGAGATTGAGCTGAAACTCCCCGGCAGCTACAAGGTCACGCCGCAGATCCGGGGCGCGATCAAATCCGTCCCCGGCGTCATCGAAGTGCAGGAAATCTGAGTTTTCCGGGCCTAAACCCGTCTCTCGCTTGCTTTTCCCCTCCGTTCCCCCTATACCCCGCACCATTCCACACGCGGGGTTCGGCCCTCCCACGCCTCCTAAACGGGGCAACATAGGGAAGGTCGGTCCGGTGCGGTCTTTTAAGCCCTTGGGTTTAAAGCCGTTCTTCCCCCCGCGGAGGTCCAACCGGAAAAAGGAGCAACAGTGCCATGGCGCTGCCCGAATTCTCTATGCGTGGTCTGCTGGAAGCAGGCGTTCACTTCGGTCACCAGACTCACCGCTGGAACCCGAAGATGGCCCCCTTCCTCTTTGGCGACCGCAACAACATCCACATCATCGACCTCGCCCAGACGGTCCCGCTCCTGCATCAGGCGCTCGTCGCCGTGCGTGATGCGGTTGCCGGTGGCGGTCGCGTGCTCTTCGTCGGCACGAAGCGTCAGGCGTCCGATCCCGTCGCTGCTGCCGCTCGCCAGTGCGCCCAGTACTACATCAACCATCGTTGGCTCGGCGGCACGCTGACCAACTGGAAGACGATCTCGAACTCGATCCGCCGTCTCCGCCAGCTCGACGAGATGCTCTCGGGCGAAGCGCGCGGCCTGACGAAAAAGGAAGTCCTCAACCTGACCCGCGAGCGCGACAAGCTTGAGCGCGCCATCGGCGGTATCAAGGACATGGGCGGCATTCCCGACATCATGGTCGTGATCGACACGAACAAGGAAACCATCGCGATCGAGGAAGCCCGCAAGCTCGGCATCCCCGTCGTCGCGATCCTCGACTCGAATTCGAACCCGGATGGCATCGCTTACCCCGTTCCGGGTAACGACGACGCCGCCCGCGCCATCGTGCTCTATTGCGATCTGGTCTCGCGCGCCGTCATCGACGGCATCTCGCAGAGCCATGCCGACTCGGGCGTCGATATCGGCGCTCAGGCCGAGCCCGAAGTCGCGATTCCCGCCGAGGCCTGAGAGACCAGCTAAAGTCTCTGTCATAAGGCCTTGCGAATATGAGAGCCCGGCGGTCTGAAAAGACGCGCCGGGCCGCTCGCATCAAAAGCATCGCGTGATCCAAACCGCGCAAAGCTCTGAATTTGAGAGGATATTGAAATGGCTGACGTCACCGCAGGCATGGTGAAAGAACTCCGCGAGAAAACCGGCGCGGGGATGATGGATTGCAAGTCCGCGCTCAACGAGACGTCGGGCGACATGGAAGCGGCCGTCGATTGGCTGCGCACGAAGGGCCTTGCCAAGGCCGCGAAGAAGTCCGGCCGCGTGGCCGCCGAAGGCCTCGTCGGCGTCGTTGCCGACGGCACGCGCGGCGCGGTGGTTGAGGTCAACTCCGAGACCGACTTTGTCGCCCGCAACGAAAATTTCCAGAAGATGGTCGGCGAGATCACGAAGGCCGCTCTCGGCGTCAATGGCGATGCGGAGAAGCTGCTCGCCGTGACCTATCCGGGCTCGGCCCTGACGGTGAAGGACTACGTGACGGAGCAGGTCGGCACCATCGGCGAAAACATGAACGTTCGCCGCGCCGGTTCGATCAGCGTCACGGACGGCATCGTCGCCGCCTACACGCATAATTCGGTCGTCCCCGGCCTCGGCAAGATCGGCGTTCTCGTCGGCGTCGAATCAACCGGCAACAAGGCCAAGCTCGCCGAACTCGGCAAGCAGATCGCCATGCACATCGCGGCGACGAGCCCGCTCGCCACGCGCCGTGAAGAAGTCGATCCGGCTGTCGTCGAGCGCGAGCGCGCCGTGCTGATCGCCGAAGCCAAGGAGTCCGGCCGCCCCGACAACATCATTGAGAAGATGGTCGAAGGCCGTATCCGCAAGTTCTACGAAGAAGTCGTTCTCCTCTCGCAGGCTTTCGTCGTGAACCCGGACCTGACTGTCGAAAAGGCCGTCAAGGAAGCCGAAGCCGCCGCCGGTGCGCCGATCAACGTCGTCGGTTTCCTGCGCTTCCAGCTCGGTGAAGGCATCGAAAAGGCCGAGACCGATTTCGCCGCTGAAGTGGCCGCCGCCGCTCGCGGTTGAGGTCTTTCGCGTGACAACAAAACGCCCCCGTCGCTAATCAGCGCCGGGGGCGTTATTGTCAGGGGCCGGGCAGGGGATTCGTGCCCCCGGCAGGCGCGCGATCCGCGAAGATGTAGGCGTTTTGCGATCAGATCGCGCTCAGACAAAGTACACGTTAATCCTGCCGCACCGGAAAGCTCCCGCATGTCCAGAAAACCCCTCTACAAGCGCGCGCTCCTCAAGGTCTCCGGTGAAGCCCTGATGGGCGACCAGCAATACGGCATCGACGTGGGCACGGTCGATCGCATCGCCAGCGAGATCAAGGCGGCCACCGAAATCGGCTGTGAAATTTGCCTGGTCATTGGCGGCGGCAACATCTTCCGCGGCCTTTCTGGCGCCGCCAAGGGCATGGAGCGGGCCAGCGCCGACTATATGGGCATGCTGGCCACCGTTATGAACGCGCTCGCCATGCAGAATTCGCTGGAGCGCATGGGCGTCCAAACCCGGGTTTTATCCGCCATTCCCATGACCACCATCGCAGAGCCATATATCCGCCGCAGAGCGGTGCGACATATGGAAAAAGGCCGCGTCGTGATCTTCGCTGCTGGAACGGGCAACCCGTTCTTCACGACCGATACGGCGGCAGCGCTGCGCGCGACCGAAATGGGTTGCGACGCGCTATTGAAGGGAACCCAGGTCGATGGCGTCTATTCCGCGGACCCGCACAAGGTGAAGGACGCGACGCGTTACGAGCGGCTGACTTACATGGATGTCCTGTCGCAAGACCTTCAGGTCATGGACACTTCTGCCATCGCGCTGGCGCGTGAAAACAACATCCCGATCATCGTCTTCTCGATCCATGACGATGGCGGTTTCGTCAATGTTCTGACAGGCAACGGTCGCTGCACTATCATCCAGAACGCCGCCGCCTGACCTAAAGCTTTAAGTTAAGAGAGACCAAGAAAATGGCTGATCCCAAGACACTCGACATCGACGACGTTGAGCGGCGCATGCGCGGCGCCCTTCAGGCCCTGAAGCAGGAATTCGGTGGCCTGCGCACCGGCCGCGCCTCGGCCTCGCTTCTCGATCCGATCACGGTCGATGCCTATGGCCAGATCATGCCGATCAATCAGGTCGGCACGGTCAACGCCCCCGAGCCGCGCCTCATCACGGTGCAGGTCTGGGACAAGGGCATGGTCGCCGCCGTGGACAAGGCGATCCGCGCCTCTGGCCTCGGTCTCAACCCGAATGTGGACGGCACGTTGATCCGCCTCCCTATCCCGGAGCTCAATCAGGAGCGCCGCACGGAGCTGTCGAAGATCGCCGCGAAATATTCCGAACATGCTCGCATCGCGGTGCGCAACGTCCGCCGCGACGCGATGGACGAATTGAAGCACCTCGAAAAGGATGGTCACATGAGCCAGGACGACCACAAGACGTGGACGGACAAGGTTCAGAAACTGACCGACAAGATTATCGGCGAGATCGACGCGTCACTCGCCCATAAGGAAGCCGAGATTATGCAGGTGTGAGGGAACTTTCTCTCTCCTGAGTTTAGATAGAGTCTCTAACCTTCTGTTTTTGGATACGGAAAGCCCGACGTGATGATGTGGACGCCCGACCATAAGGCGACCGAGGCTGATGCGGCGAGTATTCCGCGTCACGTCGCCATCATCATGGACGGCAACCGTCGCTGGGCGGCCAAGCGTCATCTGCCGCGCCAGCTCGGCCATCGTCAGGGCGTCGAGGCGGTGCGCGTCATCACCCGCGCCGCAGGCGAAATGGGCATCCAGTATCTGACGCTTTACGGCTTCAGTTCCGAAAACTGGAACCGTCCGGCGGACGAGGTCAGCGACCTTATGGGTTTGCTGAAACTCTTCATCCGCCGCGACTTGGCGGAACTTCATCAGAACGGCGTTCAGGTCCGCATCATCGGCGACCGCGACGATCTTGAAGCGGACATCGTTTCTCTGATCGAGGAAGCCGAGACGCTGACCCGCGCCAATGATCGTCTGAAGCTCATCATCGCCTTTAACTATGGCGGCCAAAATGAGATCACCGCTGCCGTTCGCCGTATCGCGCGCGAAGTGAAAGCCGGTCGCGTCGATCCTGATGCAATCTCTCAGGAGACTGTGGCCGCTCATCTCGACACGGCAGGCGTGCCCGACCCCGACCTCATCATCCGCACGAGCGGCGAGAAGCGCCTGTCGAACTTCCTGCTTTGGCAAAGCGCCTATGCCGAACTCGTCTTCACCGACGTCTTCTGGCCGGACTTCACGCCCGAGCGCTTGAGGGAAGCGATTGCCGAATTCAATCTGCGCGATCGTCGCTTCGGCGCTGTCGCCGCGCCGATTGCAAAGTCCTGATTGCATGACAGACGCCGCCACGCCGACGAAGTCCGCCGAACTGCGAACCCGCATCCTTTCGGCGCTGGTGCTCGCGCCCGTCGCCCTTGGCCTCGCCTGGGTCGGCGGCTGGCCCTTTGCCGCGCTGCTTGCCGTCGCCGCCGTCGCCATGGCCTTCGAGCTGTCGGCGCTCTTGCCGGGCGACACGATGGCGGCCCGCATCATGCTCGCGGGCTTCGGCCTTATCGCTGTGTTTCTGACGGCTATCGGTGGTCCCTTCGTCGCGCTCCTCGCCGGCGCGGCGGGGCTGACCTTTGCAATCACGGTCGGCATCCTGCGCAGCGCGCCCGTCTGGCCGCCGCTTCTGGCGTACCCCTATCTGATCTTGCCGCTGGTGGCGCTGCTCTGGCTGCGCCTCGACCCGGCTTATGGGCGCGTTGCGATCTTCTGGTTGCTCTTCCTCGTTTGGGCGACGGACACCTTTGCCTATTTCGCCGGTCGCGCCATTGGCGGGCCCAAGCTCGCCCCGCGTCTGTCGCCCAAGAAGACCTGGGCCGGGCTCATCGGCGGCATGTTTGGCGCTGCCGTCGTCGGCGCCGTTGCCGCGATCTGGTTTAATCTTGGCTCACCGGCCTTGCTGGCGGCGGTCAGCGCCGGGCTAGCCGTGGTGGCCCAGGGTGGCGACATTCTCGAATCCGCATTGAAACGCCGCGCGGGCGTAAAGGATTCGGGTAAGCTCATCCCCGGCCACGGTGGCATTCTCGATCGCGTCGATGGTCTGGTCACCGCGGCCGTGGCGGCGGTTGTGATCGCGTTGCTGCATGGAAGCCTGACCCCAGGCATGGGAGTGTTGGTTTGGCCCTGACGGCAGAGTTGAGAAACGTGGAAACGCCCGAGCTTGCCGCCCGGCGCAGCGTCACTGTGCTCGGTTGCACGGGATCCATCGGTGTTTCGACCCTCGATCTCATTGAGCGCGAACGGGAACGCTTCGATCTCGTCGCACTGACCGCCCACAAGAATGTCGCCAGCCTCATCGAGCAGGCGCGTCGTCTGCGCCCGCAATTCGCCGTCATCGGCGATCTGCTTCTCTACGACGAGTTGAAGGTCGGCCTTGAAGGCACCGGCATCGAAGTCGGCGCGGGCAGGGAAGCCGTCATCGAAGCGGCCCTGCGTCCAGCCGACTGGGTCATGGCGGGCATCGTCGGCACGGCGGGTCTCGCACCGACGCTCGCCGCCGTCCGGCGTGGCGCTTCCGTCGCGCTCGCCAACAAGGAATGCCTCGTCTCTGCCGGGTCGCTCTTCCTTGCCGAGGTCTCCCGCTCCGGCGCGACGCTTCTGCCGGTCGATAGCGAGCACAACGCAATCTTTCAGGTTCTCGAAGCCGACAAACTTCATGCGGTCGATCGCATCATTCTGACGGCGTCTGGCGGACCCTTCCGCACCTGGTCGCTCGACGAAATGGCCAAGGCCACGCCGAAGCAGGCCGTGGCTCATCCCAAGTGGGACATGGGCGCCAAGATCTCGGTCGATAGCGCGACCCTGATGAACAAGGGCCTGGAACTGATCGAGGCCCACTACCTTTTTCCGGTCGGCGAGCCGCGTATCGAGATCATCATCCACCCGGAATCGATCATCCACAGCATGGTCGGTTATGTGGATGGCTCCGTCCTCGCCCAGCTCGGCTCCCCGGACATGCGCACCCCGATTTCCTATGCGCTTGCCTGGCCGAACCGCATGCCGACGCCCTGCGCCCGGCTCAATCTGGCGGAAATTGGAAAGTTGACCTTCGAGGAGCCGGACCCGGTCCGTTTTCCGGCTCTTCGGCTTGCCCGCGAAGCCCTGAGGGCGGGCGGAGCGGCGCCGACGATTCTCAATGCTGCCAATGAAATCGCCGTTGCGGCCTTCCTCGGCGGCCATATCGGCTTCCTCGATATAGTTTCCATCGTCGAATCCGTGCTTTCCAAAACCAATTCGACCGGCCGCCCCCCGTCGGACCTCGAAGAGATTTACGAAATCGACCGAATTGCCCGGATTCAGGCTGAGGAACTGGTGCATTTGGCCAGCCGCTGACGTAGTCTCTCTCCCGGACGCGCCGTTCCTTAAGGGCGGCGTGGCGGGGGCTTCGTGGCGGTTTGGGCGACTTGGGTATAAGTCGATGTCTCGCCGCGTGGCGTGAGATGGGATTTTAAGCGTGATGAACCTGTTGACGGGGATCGGTGGTTTCGGAGTCTCTCTCTGGGGCTATTTGATTCCGTTCCTGTTCGTGCTGACCGTCGTCGTGTTTTTTCACGAGCTCGGCCATTTCCTCGTCGCCCGCTTGTGCGGCGTACGGGTCGATACTTTCTCCATCGGTTTCGGTCACGAAATTATCGGACGCACCGATAAGCACGGAACGCGTTGGAAGCTCGGCTGGATCCCGCTGGGCGGCTACGTGAAATTCGAAGGCGATGACAGCGCCGCCAGCACGCCGGACCGCGCCCGTCTCTCGCAGGTGCCCGAAGATCAGCGCGACGGCCTTTTTCACTTCAAGCCGCTGCACAAGCGCGCTGCGGTTGTCGCCGCCGGCCCCATAGCCAATTTCATTCTCGCGACCGTGATCTTCGCCGGCATCTTCACGATTGTCGGGCAGGGCACGGCGCTTGCCATCATCGAATCTGTCGTGCCCGGCAGCGCCGCCGAAGCGGCGGGCTTCAAACCCGATGATCGTGTCGTCTCGATCGAGGGCGCTGCCATCGACGGTTTTGAGGACATGATCCGCATCGTCAGCAGCAACCCTGGCGTGGCGCTGCATTTCGGCGTCATGCGCGGCGGCAAGGAAATCACGCTCATCGCGACGCCGAGCATCAAGGAAGCCAAAGATATCGTCGGCGGCACCGTGCGCATCGGTCAGATAGGCGTTCAGCGTAAGTCGGGCGAGGACAGCTATAAGGTCGTCAAGACCAACCCGATAACCGGCCTCTGGGAGGGCGCGCGCCAGACATGGTTCGTCGTCTCCGGCACGATGCATTATCTCGGTGGCATGGTCACCGGCCGCGAAGACACAAGCCAGCTCGGTGGCCCGCTGCGCATCGCCGAAGTCTCCGGCAAGGTGGCGGCGATCGGCTTTGTCGCTCTTCTCAACCTGGTGGCCGTTCTTTCAGTCAGCATCGGTCTGCTCAATCTCTTCCCGGTGCCGATGCTTGATGGCGGGCATCTTCTGTATTATGCGGTCGAGGCGGTCCAGGGTCGTCCGATGGGCGAACGGGCGCAGGAGTTCGGCTTCCGTGTCGGTCTTGCGCTGGTGATGATGTTGATGGTCTTTGCGACCTGGAATGACTTGGTGCATCTGTTTAGCTGATCCTCCGGGTGGCGGAGATCGGCTCGTTCCCCATTCACGGGGTTGGATAAACATGCGGCACCCGCGAAATGCGGGGCGCGGCGCGGTTGAGGATGGTGTGGGGATGGGGCGACTGGCCGGTTATTTGACCAGATTTGCAGGACTTTGCGGCATGGCCGCCTTGCTCCTCTCGGCAGGAACACTCGTGAGCCATCTCGCGGATAGCGGCTCCATGGCCGCTATCGCCGCAGAGACGCCCGCTAGTCCCCAAGGTGCATCGTCAGCCGCCAAGGGTCCGGTCATTCGCAAGATCCTCGTCGAGGGCAACCAGCGTATCGAACGCGAGACGGTTCTCTCCTACATGGCGTTCCATGAGGGCGATGCTTACGATCCTTCTGTAATTGATGGATCGCTCAAAACCCTCTTTGCGACCGGCCTCTTTGCCGACATCGGCATCCGTCGCGACGGAGATCAACTCGTCATTTCTGTGGTCGAAAATCCGATCATCAATCGCGTCGCTTATGAAGGCAATCACGCGATCAAGGAAGAAGACCTCAATAACGAAGTTCAGCTGAAGCCGCGCACGATTTATACGCGTGCGAAGGTTCAGGCTGACGTAACGCGTATCATTGAACTCTATCGCCGCGGTGGGCGCTTTGCCGCGACGGTCGAGCCGAAGGTCATCCGCCTGCCACAGAACCGCGTCGATCTCGTCTTTGAAATCAACGAAGGTCCGAAGACGAAGATCGCGGCCATCAGCTTCCTTGGCAACAAGGAGTTCAGCGACGGCCAGCTGCGCGAAATTATTTCGACGAGCGAATCCGCCTGGTGGAAATTTCTCTCGTCGTCGGACAATTACGATCCAGATCGTCTGACATATGACCGCGAATTGCTGCGCCGGTTCTACCTGGCGAAAGGTTACGCGGATTTCCGCGTCGTCTCGGCGGTCGCCGATTTGAGCCGCGATGACAGCTCCTTCCACATCACTTTCACGGTTGAAGAAGGCGAGGTCTACAATTTCGGCAAGGTGGTCCTGAAGACCAACCTCGAGAAATTGAACAAAGCTGACCTGGAAGAGCTGATCAAGACGAAGTCCGGCGATACCTATAACGCAACCTTGATCGATAAAACGACGGATGCGTTGACGTTCGCGGCCGGCGCTCAAGGATATGCCTTTGCGCAAGTGCGCCCGCGCGTTTCTCGCAACCGTGAAAAACGCCTCATCGACATGACCTATACAGTCAGCGAGGGGCCGCGAGTATATGTCGAGCGTATCAACATCAATGGCAACGTTCGCACATTGGATCGCGTTATTCGTCGGCAGATGAAGCTTGTTGAAGGCGATGCCTTCAACAAGGTGCTGCTCGATAAATCGGAAAAGAACATTCGCGGCCTGCAATATTTCAGCAAGGTCGATATCAGTCAGCAGCCGGGTTCCGCGCCCGATAAAACCATTGTCAATGTTGCCGTCCAGGAGCAATCGACCGGTTCGCTCTCGTTGAGCTTCGGCTTCTCGTCGGTGGATAGTGCGATCATCGGCGTAGCCTTGAACGAGCAGAACTTCCTCGGTCGCGGTCTGCAAATCGGCACCAGTGTGTCGCTGTCCCGGCGTCAGCAATTGGTGCAGGTGCATTACACGGACCCTTATTTCCTGGATCGTGACCTTGTCGGCGGTATCGATCTCTTCGGCAGCGAAACCGATTATCAGGATGAAGCATCGTTCGACTCGCGCACAAAAGGTTTTGGCTTCCGCTTCGGCTTCCCGCTGTCGGACAACAGCCGCTTTCTGGCCCGTTACCAGTTGCGTCAGGAAGAGATTTTCAACGTTGATCCATCGGCTTCTACTGTCGTCAAGGCCGCTGCCGGTCAGGAGACGAGATCGATTTTGGGTTACGATTATTATCTCGATAATCGTGATGATCCGGTCAATCCGAGGTCTGGGTGGGATCTTCTCTTCAGCCAGGATTTCGCGGGCTTGGGTGGCACCGTTACGTATCTCTCCACGCAGGTGCTAACGCACGCCTACCATGAGTTTGCCGAAGACTTTGTCGGCACCCAGAGATTTGACCTTGGTTACATCAAGGGCATCGGCGAAGAAGTTCGCCTGAACGATCGTTTCTTCAAAGGCGGCACTGATTTCCGTGGCTTCAAGTCGGGTGGTATCGGGCCTCGCGACTTGCTCACCGATGACGCCGTCGGCGCTGAAGCCTATGCCTTTGGTACGACCGAAATGTCGTTCCCCAATGGCTTGCCGGAAGCGCTCGGGATCAGCACCAGCGTATTCGTGGACTACGGTTTCATCGGTAAGGCTTATACCGACCCCAGCCTGTTCGCGAACGTACAGGACAAGATGGCACCCCGCGTTTCGACGGGTCTTAGCCTCAATTGGAAATCGCCCTTCGGCCCTGTCCGTCTTGACTTCGCTCAAGTGCTCATCGACGAGCCCTATGATGAGCGCGAAGCCTTCCGCTTCAGCGCAGGCACCAGTTTCTAGAGTTCAACCAGACGACTCCGAGAGTCAAAAAGGATATCGCTACCATGAAGTTCCATCGTTCCGTTTCGCGCGTGCTGGCGGGTTTGGCTGTCACGTCGTTCGTTCTCGGCGCCTCCTTGACCGCCGCAACCGCGGCGACGCCGACGGCGGTCATCGTCATCGTCAATTCTGAGCAGCTCTTCGGCCAGTCCAAGGTCGGCCAGAGCGTCCGCACACAGATTCAGGCGCAGGCGAAGAAGCTCCAGGCCGAGGGCAAGAAGACCGACGACGCTTTGAAGGTGGAAGCCAAGAAGCTTGGCGAACAGCGTTCGCTTCTCAGCGAAGCCGATTTCAGCAAGAAGGTTCAGGCCTTCGAGCAGAAGCAGCAGGACGCGCAGCGTTCGCTTCAGCAAAAAGGCCAGGAATTGCAGGCCGGCAGCAACAAGGCGCGTAGCGAAATCGAAGCGGCCGTTCGCCCGATCTTCGCCGATGTCATGAAGGCGCATGGTGCCAACATTCTGCTCGACCAGTCGGTTGTGCTGGCTGGCGGCGTCGATCTCGACGTCACAGCCGAAGTGCTGAAGGCGCTCGATGCGAAGATCACGACCGTCACCGTCAAGCCGGTCGCGGTGAAGTAATTACAGAGGAAAAGGCGGACGGGTTCAGCTCGCCTGCCGGTTGGTAACGGCAATGGCTGATCCTCGTTTCTTCGCCAATAAAGGACCCTTCGCGCTGGGCGACATCGCCCGGCGCGTTGGGGCCGAACTCGCGCCCGGCACCGATGCCGGCCGCATGATCGAGGACATCGCCGCGCTCGACGCGGCCGGTCCTGCTCATCTCAGTTTTCTGGATAATCCGAAATACATCGCCGCCTTCGAGACCACGGCGGCCGGCGCCTGCCTCGCACATCCGCGGTATCTCGACCGTGCGCCGAAAGGTCTGGCGCTTCTGCTGAGCAAGGAGCCTTACCGCGCCTATGCATTGGCAAGCCAGCTCTTCTACCCCGACGAAGTTCGCGGCAGCGATACTTTCGGCGAACCTGGCGCGATCCACCCCCGCGCCAATGTCCATCCAAGCGCGAAGCTTGGGCAGGGCGTCACCGTCGAGCCGGGCGCTTCCATCGGCGCCAACGCCGAGATCGGCAAGGGTACGATTGTCGGCGTCAACGCCTCGGTCGGCAAAGGTTGCTCCGTCGGGCGCGATTGTTTTATCGGTCCGAACGTCACCGTCAGCCATGCGCATATCGGCGATCGCGTCATTCTCCATCCTGGAGTATGCATCGGGCAGGATGGCTTCGGTTTTGCCATGGGCCTGCCGCGCCACGAGAAAGTGCCGCAGCTGGGCCGGGTCATCATCCAGGACGACGTAGAGATCGGCGCCAATGCGACGGTGGATCGCGGCGCAGGCCCCGATACGATCATCGGCGAAGGCACCAAGATTGATAATCTCGTCCAGATCGGCCACAACGTCGTCACCGGACGACACTGCATCGTCGTCGCACAGACCGGCGTTTCCGGCAGCGCGAAGCTCGGCGATTTCGTCGTGCTGGCGGCGCAGGTCGGTGTGACCGGACATCTGACGATCAATTCCGGCGCGCAGATCGCCGCGCGCGGCGCCGTCGTTCACGATGTACCGCCGGGCGCGCGTTATGGTGGCGTCCCGGCCAAGCCGGTGCGTGAATGGGCGAGGGAGCTTGCCGCCGTCAAAAATCTCGGTAAGCGCAAATCGGGCGCTGGATCGGATGAGACCGGTGGAGATTGAGACGAAGCTGGCATTGCTAAACCTGCAAAAGAGGACCGGAATATGAGCGAGGCGGAAGCGGCAACCGAAAAGCTCGGAACGGCAGATATCAAGCGCGTGATGGAGTTGCTCCCTCATCGCTATCCCATGCTGATGATCGATCGCATCATCGAGATGCGCGGCACCGAGAGCTGCATCGGCATCAAGAATGTTTCGAACAACGAACCGTTCTTCCAGGGCCATTTCCCCGGCCATCCCGTCATGCCCGGCGTGCTGATCGTCGAAGCCATGGCGCAGACAGCAGGCGCGCTGGTTCTGAACGGTCTCGGCACGGGCGCCGAAGGTAAGATCGTCTATTTCATGTCGATCGACCGCGCCAAGTTCCGAAAGCCCGTCGTCCCGGGGGATGTCGTCTATGTCCATGTCGCCAAGATTCAAAATCGCGGCCCGGTGTGGAAGTTCAACGGCCAGGCGAAAGTCGATGGCATTGTTGTTGCCGAAGCCGACTTCGCGGCAATGATCATCGATCAGGCGTCGGCTTGATGGCGGATATTCACGCGACAGCCATCGTCGATCCGAAGGCGCAATTGGGAGCTGGCGTGAAGGTCGGTCCTTATTGTGTGATCGGGCCGGACGTGAAGCTGGGCGAAGACTCCCTCCTTCACTCCCACGTCGTCATCGACGGTCGAACGACCATTGGCCCGCGCGCGAAAATCCATCCTTTCGCATCGCTCGGCCAGCCGCCGCAGGACCTCAAATATCACGGCGAGGCCAGCTCGCTTGAAATCGGCGCGGACATCATGATCCGCGAATATGTGACCATGAACACCGGCACCGAAGGCGGCGGCATGGTGACGCGCGTCGGCGACAATTGCACGGTGCTCTCCAGCGTCCACATCGGCCATGACTGTCAGATCGGCAACGGCGTCATCCTGTCGAGCGGTGCGCTTCTCGCTGGCCATTGTCGCGTCGACGATCATGTGATCTTCGGCGGCGGCGCTGCCGTGCATCAATTCGTGCGCGTTGGTCGCAATGCCTTCATCGGCGGCGCCAGCGCCGTTGAGAGCGACATCATTCCCTTCGGCCTCGTCGTCGGCAATCGCGCGAGCTTGATGGGCCTTAATCTCGTCGGTCTGAAGCGCCACGGTTTTACGCGTGAACGCATCAACGCGATGCGCGATGCCTATGGTCAGATATTCTCGTCTGACGGCACGATGCGCGACCGTGTCGCCGATGTCGCCGAGCGTTTCGCGGACAATACGGACGTCATGGAAATCGTGACCTTCATCCAATCCGCCAGCGACCGGCCGCTCTGCCTGCCGTCGCGCTAATTTTTTCGCCATGAGCGTCCCCGCCGATAAACCGCGCAAGCTCGGCATCGCCGCTGGCGGAGGCCCCTTGCCTCTGCGTGTTGCCGATGCCGCCCGCGCGCAGGGTCGCGAGGTCTTCATCGTTGGCGTCAAGGGCGCGGCCGGACCCTCCATCGAAGCTTATCCGCATGGCTGGGTCCGCGTCGGTGCGATGGGCCGCTTTGCGAAACTCTTCAAGGACGCGGGCTGCGAAGACGTCGTCATCATCGGCCCGATGAATCGTCCGACATTGCTCGATGTCGTGCCGGATTTTCGAGGCGCTCTCCTGCTGCCGCGCTTCATCAAGCGCATGAAGACAGGCGATGATGCGCTGTTGCGTCTCGTCGTCGAATTCCTCGAAGAAAACGGCCTTCGCGTCATCGGCGCTGAAACCATACTCACCTCTCTGCTCGCCGCTGAAGCTCTGCTGACCCGTGCCGCCCCCGATGCCGCGCATGAAGCGGAGATAGACGTCGCCATCCGCGCTGCCCGCGACATTGGCGCTCGCGACATAGGGCAGGGCGCCGTCGTCCGCCGCGGCAACGTCATCGCGCTGGAGGACATCAAGGGCACGGACGCGATGCTCGCTCGCGTTGCCGCCGAACATCCCGCCGACGCGCGAGGCCGCAGCGGTGTCCTCGTCAAACTTCCAAAGCCCACTCAGGAGCGGCGCGTCGATCTGCCGACTATCGGCACGCGCACGGTGGAACGCGCGGCGGCGGCAGGTCTGGCCGGCATTGCCGTCGAAGCCGGCGGTGCGATCATCGCCGACGCCGATGAAGTCGCGCGTGTTGCCGACGCGCTCGGCCTCTTCGTTCTCGGCTTCCCATCCGCCCGCGTCGAAAGTTTAAAGTCATGACCGCCCGCATCCCCCATATCATGCTGGTCGCGGGCGAGCCCTCCGGCGACGCGCTGGGTGGCGAGTTGATGGAAGCCTTGTTGAGCCTCACCGGCGGTGCGGTGCGCATCACCGGCGTCGGCGGTCCGAACATGATCGGCCACGGACTCACGTCGGTCTTCCCGATGTCCGACACCTCCGTCATGGGGCCGCGCGAAGTGATCCCGCGTCTGCCGCTGATCCTGCGCCGCGTCCGCGAAACGGCGGCCTTCGCCATTGCTGAAAAGCCGGATGTGCTGGTCATCATCGACAGTCCCGACTTCACGCATATGGTCGCCAAGCGCGTGGCGAAACGCGCGCCCGACATCAAGATCGCAAACTATGTTTCGCCCAGCGTCTGGGCCTGGCGTCGCGGCCGCGCCCGCGCCATGGCGAAATATATCGACCGCGTGCTGGCGCTCTTGCCGTTCGAGCCGGATTTTTTTCGCGCCGAAGCGCATCTCGATTGCGTCTATGTCGGCCACCCGGCCATCGAGCGCATTCCGCTGGCAGGCGAGGGCGCGCGTTTCCGGGAGGCGCGGGGCATCGCGCCCGACGCGCCGATTCTGTTGCTGCTCCCCGGCAGCCGCACAAACGAAGTGAAGCGCCTCGTCCAGACTTTCGGCGATACGGCTGCATTGCTCGCCGCCGAAACGCCCGGCCTCAAATTCGTCGTGCCAACCGTGCCGCATGTCAGCCATCTCGTCGAAGAGGCTGTAAAAAGCTGGGCCGTCCCCGTTGAACTCGTCGAGGGCGAAACCGAAAAGCGCGCCGCCTTCGCCGCCGCGACCGCCGCGCTCGCGGCGTCTGGCACGGTTTCGCTCGAACTCGGCCTTGCGGGCGTGCCCATGGTTGTCGCCTACAAGATCGACGCCATCGCTGCATGGGCCGTCTCGCGCATGCTGAAGGTGCCATCCGTCGTCATCGTCAACCTGATCCTCGACAAGCCTTCGGTGCGCGAATTCTTGCAATTCGCCGCGAAACCTCAGGCGCTCGCCGCCGCCCTGCGCCCGCTGCTCCGTGACACGCCGGAACGCGCCCGCGCGCTCACCGAGCTCCAGCAACTCCGCGACATCATGGGCGTTGGCGGCGAACGCCCGAGCCTACGCGCCGCGAGAGCCGTTCTGGAAATGCTGCCGCTGGACAATCCCAAAACATAATTGTCACCCCGGCCTTGTGCCGGGATCCAGGGGCCGCTTGTTCCGCGCCAGACGTTGCTGGATCCCGGCACAAGGCCGGGACGACAGCAGAGAATGCCGAAGCCGACAAAAAAGAGGCGCCCACATGGAGCGCCTCTTTCAATCCCAACCGTGAAACCCGGAAGACTTACTTCCGCTTCTCCACCGGCACGTAGTCGCGCCGCGGTGCGCCCGTATAAAGCTGGCGCGGACGGCCGATGCGCTGGTCCGGGTCTTCGATCATCTCGTTCCACTGCGCGACCCAGCCCACAGTGCGGGCGAGCGCGAAGAGAACCGTGAACATCGTCGTGGGGAAGCCCATCGCCTTCAGCGTGATGCCCGAATAGAAATCGATATTCGGATAAAGCTTCTTCTCGATGAAGTAGCTGTCGTTGAGCGCGATCTTCTCAAGCTCCATTGCAACGTCGAGCAGCGGATCGTCTTTGATGCCGAGAACCTTCAGCACTTCATGGCAGGTCTGCTGCATCACGCGGGCGCGCGGATCGTAGTTCTTGTAGACGCGATGTCCGAAACCCATCAGGCGGAACGGATCGTTCTTGTCCTTCGCCTTGGCAATGTATTCGGGAATACGGTCGACGGTGCCGATCTCGGCAAGCATCTCAAGCGCCGCCTCGTTCGCGCCGCCATGCGCAGGACCCCAGAGACAGGCGATGCCCGCCGCGATGCAGGCGAACGGATTGGCGCCCGACGAACCGGCAAGACGCACGGTCGAGGTCGAAGCGTTCTGTTCGTGATCGGCATGGAGAATGAAGATGCGGTCCATCGCGCGGGCGAGGATCGGATCGACCTTGTATTCCTCGGCCGGAACCGAGAAGCACATATGCAGGAAGTTTTCCGCATAGCCGAGATTGTTGCGCGGATAAACGATCGGCTGACCCGCCGAATATTTGAACGCCATCGCCGACAAGGTCGGGATCTTGGCGATCAGGCGGCGGCTCGCAATCATGCGCTGCACAGGATCGTTGATGTCCGTGCTGTCGTGGTAGAAAGCCGACAGCGCGCCGACCATGCCGCACATGATGGCCATCGGATGCGCGTCCCGGCGGAAGCCGCGCAGGAAGAACTGCATCTGCTCATGAACCATCGTGTGGTTCGTGATCGCGCGGTCGAATTCCTTGAACTCGTCCGCCGTCGGCAGATCGCCGTTCAGCAGCAGATAGCAGGTCTCGAGGAAGTTGCCGCGCTCGGCCACCTGTTCGATGGGATAGCCGCGATAAAGCAGCACGCCTTCGTCGCCATCGATATAGGTGATCTTCGACTCGCAGCTCGCCGTCGAGGTAAAGCCCGGGTCGTAGGTGAAGCGGCCGGTCTGGCCATAGAGCTTCGAAACGTCGATGACGTCCGGTCCAATCGAGCCGCCATAGACGGGCAGGTCGTAATTCTTGTCGCCGACCGTAAGCTTCGAGGTGCCCTTGGCGCCTCCCTGGGTTCCAACTTTCGTCATGCCTGCCTGTCCTCTCATCTATTGTCCGCCGGAAATGTCCCTTCTTCCGGCGTCTTCATTGATAAACACTATAGTCCTTGTCGCAGGTATGTCGCTGCACGCCTGCGTGATCTCATGCCGTCTGATCCTTGATGCGCCCGAGCGATTCCTCACGCCCCAGTGTCGCCAGCACGTCGAAGATCGGCGGCGACACGGCGCTGCCCGTGACGGCCGCGCGCAAAGGCTGCGCAACTTTTCCGAGCTTCAGGTTCTCGGCTTCGGCGAAGGCCCGAACTTCCGCCTCAATGGATGCCGCGATCCAGTCGTTGCGGCCTTCGAGCTGCGGCAACAATCGCCCAAGCAGCGCGCGCGCATCCGGGTCGAGCAGTTTGTTGGCCGTCTCGTCGAGTTTCAGAGGTCGCTGCGCGCGCAGGAATTCCGCGCCCTTGGCAATGTCGAGCAGCGTCTTTGCCCGCTCCTTGATGCCGGGCATGGCGGCGATGAGCTTGGCGCGAAAATCGGCGTCCACGCTCCAGCCATGCAGACGCGTCATCAACGCGATGGTCTCGTCGGCGAGCCGCGTGTCGTCGGTCTCGCGGATATAGTGTCCGTTCAGGCTTTCGAGCTTGGCGAAATCGAAGCGCGAAGGCGAGCGGCCGATATGCTCAAGATCGAACCAGGCAATCGCTTGGTCGGTTGAGAAAATTTCCTCGTCGCCATGGCTCCAGCCGAGCCGCGCCAGATAGTTGCGCATCGCCTCCGGCAGGTAGCCCATGTCGCGATAGGCGTCGACGCCGAGCGCGCCGTGGCGCTTGGAAAGCTTCGCCCCGTCCGCGCCGTGAATGAGCGGAATATGCGCGAACTCGGGCACGTCCCATCCCATCGCCTTGTAGATCTGGCTCTGTCGTCCGGCATTGGTCAGATGATCGTCGCCGCGAATGATGTGAGTGACGCCCATGTCATGATCGTCAACGACGACCGACAGGTTATAGGTCGGCGTTCCGTCGCTGCGAACGATGATGAGATCGTCGAGTTGCTCATTGGCAAAACGCACGTCGCCCATCACATGGTCGCGCACGATCGTCTCGCCCTCATTGGGCGACTTGAAGCGGATCACGGGTTTGACGCCGGGCGGCGCATCGGAGGTCGGCCGGTCGCGCCAGCGTCCGTCATATTTCATCGGCCCGCCCTCGGCCTTCGCCTTGGCGCGCATCTCTTCAAGCTCGGCCTGGCTCGCATAGCAATGATAGGCGTTGCCCGACGCCAGAAGCTGCTCGGCCACCTCGCGGTGCCGCGCCTGACGGGCGAATTGATGCGTGACCTCGCCGTCCCATTCGAGCCCCAGCCAGCGCAATCCCTCGAAGATCGCCGCGATGGCAGGCTCGGTCGAGCGCTCGCGGTCCGTATCCTCGATGCGGAGCAGAAATGTGCCGTTGTGACGGCGCGCATAGAGCCAGCTGAACAGCGCGGTCCGCCCGCCGCCGATATGCAGATATCCCGTAGGCGAGGGCGCGAACCGGGTGATGACCTTTTTTTCTTCCGCCATGATCTCCCGAGATCCGGCCCATTCAGGCCGAGCATGTGGGCCCATGCGAAAAGGCCCAAACTGATAGGCAACACGATTTTTTATTGGCAAGCTTCGATCCGAAGGCGGGCCGGTAACCGGGGGTGCCGAGGATCGCTGCGGGGTGTTAATTTCTAGCATATTGCGGCAACGCAGCGTAACCCCGAAGGGGCGTCATCGCGCGATTTTGAACAGCGATTTCGGGGCTGTTCAGCCATAAAACGGTGTTGGGGAACGCCTTTTGACCATCGTCACCGACGAGACAGCCTTACACCCGTTTGCCGAGGCGGACGAGGGACCGGTGAGCCTGCCGGGGCGAGCCGTGCAATGGCTTCAAATTGCAGGTGCCTGGCTCGCCGCTTCCTTCTTCGGCGAGAGCGATCGCTGGTTTCTCTGGTCGCCGGTGCTGCTCGGTTTCGGCATCGCCCTCTATTTCGGCCTCTCTTTCGAGCCGCCGCTCTGGGCGGCGCTCCTCGTCCTTGCGGGTTCCGGTGCGGCGCTTTTCCTGCTGCGCCATCAAGGTCCTTCCGCCGTTCTCGCCGCCGCGATCTTCTGTATCGCCATCGGCTTTGCCGCCGCCGCTCTTCGCGCCTGGAGCGTCGATGCGCCGGTTCTCGAAAAAGCCTGGACCGGCGAGCTGACCGGTCGCCTTGTCGAAACGGAGCTGACGCAGAAGGGCGCTCTCTCCGCGCTCATCGCGCCATTGACCATGCAGGGTTTGAATAAGGGCGCGATGCCTGCCCGCGTCCGCCTTTCGATCCGCATGGCGGGCGTTGCCGTCGCGCCGGGTGAAACACTCCGCATGCGCGGTCGTCTCCTGCCGCCGCCCGAGCCCGTGGAGCCTGGCGGCTTCGATTATGCCCGGCAGGTCTGGTTCCAAAGCCTCGGTGGCGTCGGCTATGCCTTCACGCCGCCAGTCCTTGTCGCGCCCGCACCGGACGACTGGGCCACATGGCTCGCCGCCTTGCGCGCGAAAATCACGACCCGAGTGCAAACCGGCATTGGCGGTGCGGCGGGCGCGGTTTCCGCCGCCCTCATCACCGGAGAGCAACGCGCGATCCCCAAAACAGCGGTCGAGGATTTGCGCAATGCGGGCCTCTCCCACGTGCTCTCGATTTCTGGGCTCCACATGGTTCTCTTCGGCGGCTCGCTTTTCTGGTTGGTGCGCGCTGGTCTTGCGCTTGTGCCCGCGTTGGCGCTGCGGTTTCCGATCAAGAAATGGGGTGCGGCGGCGGCGCTGTTCGGCGCGACCGGTTATCTGTTGATCTCCGGCGCCGAAGTCGCAACCCAGCGCTCCTACATCATGATTGCGCTGATGTTCGTCGCCATTCTTTTGGATCGCCCGGCGCTCAGTATGCGGAACGTCGCACTCGCCGCCATTCTGGTTCTCCTCTGGCAACCCGAAAGCCTCCTCAGCGCGAGCTTCCACATGTCATTCGCCGCCGTCGTCGCCCTGATCGCCTTTTACGAAAGCCCGCTCATCCAGCGTTTCGGCGCCGCCGCGCGCGGCAAAAGCGACGGCTATATCTTCAGCCTCGTCCGTTTCGCCGCCAACCATGTCGTCGGCATATTGCTCACCACCACTGTCGCCGGTTTCGCCACCGGCGCTTATGCGGCTTTTCATTTCGACCGCGTCGCCATCTACGGCATGGCCGGCAATATGGGCGCCCTCCCCATCGTCAGCGTCGTCGTCATGCCTGCGGCGCTTGCTGTTCTCGTATTGATGCCTTTCGGTCTCGACGGTCCTGCGCTCTGGGCGATGGGGAAGGGCGTCGATGCGATGCTCTGGGTCGCGCATATCGTCTCAAGGTGGAGCGGTGCCGACCGCATGATCGCCACCGCGCCCATGGCCTCGCTCGTTCTCGTCACGCTTGGCGGATTGTGGCTCGCCCTTTGGCGTACCCATTGGCGCTGGCTGGGCGTCGCGCCGCTGATCCTGGGCTTCGCGCTCTGGGGCGCGGACCGTCGCCCGGACATCCTGATCGATCGCGACGGCGGGCTCGTCGCCGTCCGTTCAAATGACGGCATGTTGGCGCTCACCGCTGCGCGGCCAAGCTACACCGCCGAACAATGGTTGCGGCATGACGGCGATGAACGCACGCCCGCTGAAGCCGCCAAAACAAAGTGGATGAATTGCGATGCGCTCGGCTGCGTCTGGAAAGAAGAGGGCAGGCCCGTCATTGCCTTTCCGAAAACGCTTGAAGCGCTGACGGAGGATTGCCGCAACGCCGATATTATCGTCGCGAATATGGGCTTGCCGTGGCGGATCCGAGCGAAATGCGGCGCGAGCCAGATCGTCGATTATTTCGATCTCTGGAGAAACGGCGCGGTCGCGCTCTACATCGCGCCCGACGGAACGATCACGCGCGAAACCGCGCGCGAACTGCGTGGCGACCGGCCCTGGGTTCAGCGCACAAAGAAGAAAAAAGAAATCGAGAAAGCTCAGTAGCGCCGCAGCAGCCCGACCAGCTTGCCCTGAACCTTGACGCGGTCCGGCCCGAAAATGCGCGTCTCGTAAGCCGGGTTCGCCGCTTCAAGCGCAATCGAGTCGCCCTTGCGCCGCAGCCGTTTCAGCGTCGCCTCATTGCCGTCGACCAGCGCCACCACAATGTCGCCGCTCGTCGCCGTGTCGCAACGCTGAATGAGAACCGTGTCGCCGTCGAGAATGCCGGCCTCGATCATCGAGTCGCCTTTGACCTCGAGCGCATAATGTTCGCCCGAGCCGAGCAGATTGAGCGGCACGCTGACTTGATGGCTTTCCTCTTGCAACGCCTCGATAGGCGTACCGGCGGCGATCCGGCCCATGACCGACAGCGTCATCGTATCCGGCGACTGATGCGCGGGCTGCAAATCGCGGCTCAGAGCTTTGCCGCGGCTGCCTTCAATGACGCTGGGCGAGAAGCCCTTGCGCCCGGCGGCGAGGCTCGGCGATGCCGATTCCGGCAACTTCAGAATTTCGAGCGCGCGAGCCCGATGCGCGAGGCGGCGGATGAACCCGCGTTCCTCAAGCGCCGTAATGAGCCTGTGAATGCCCGACTTGGAGCGCAAATCCAGCGCTTCCTTCATCTCGTCGAAGCTCGGGGAAACGCCGCCCTCCTTGATGCGCTCGTTGATGAACATCAGAAGTTCGTGCTGTTTCTTCGTGAGCATGCTTTCCGGCCCTAAATATGGAACAAACCATAAACCTTTCCACACGTTCTAGTTTGGTTCTCATGCGCCGTCAAGCATCCTGTGGATAATTTTTGGCCGTCCGGTCGGGCAGGCAATCACCGCAACCTCATCACCGTCACCACGTCGCCGGGCTTGGCGGCGGGCGAGTGGGGCGGGCGGATGACGAGACAATCCGCGCCGGAAATCAGCGACAGCATCGAACTGTCCTGTTTGCTGAACGGCATCGCCACCGGCAAATCGCCGTCGGCGTCGGCCAATGTCGCCCGCAGATAATCCTCACGCCGATCGTTCTCCGGCAGGTTCCGTCCGAGCTTTGCCAGTGTCGTGCGAATGCGCGGATCGCCGCCTTGTAACGCTGCGATGGCGGGTGCCAGAAAAAGATGCGCGCAGACCAGCGCCGACACCGGATTGCCAGGCAGCCCGAGCATCGGCAATTCGCGGTAGCATCCGAACATCAGCGGTTTGCCCGGCCGCATCGCGATCCGCCAGAAATCGACGTCGAGCCCGTCTTCGCTGAGCGCCTTCTGCACGAGGTCATGGTCGCCGACGGAAGCGCCGCCCAGCGTCACCAGCATCTCGCAATCCAGCGCATGCCGACCCGCCGATTGAATGGCGATCACATCGTCGGCGACGATGCCGAGATCGTGCGGAATGCCGCCCGCCTCTTCGATCAACGCCGCGAGCCCGTCATTATTCGCGGAAACGATCTGGTTCGGCCCCGGCGTCGCGCCGGGCAGCACAAGTTCGTTGCCTGTTGAAAAGAAAGCGATCTTCGGTCGCTTGCGCGCAATGACCGCCGGCACATTCATCGCCGCTGCATAGGCGATATCGGCGGATGAAAGTTTCCGTCCCGCCGAAAGCCCGACGGCGCCCGCTTTGAAGTCAAGCCCCGCAAGCCGAACATGCGCGCCGACGGGCGACGCTTCGCGCGCGATGACGACGTCGCCATAGCGCTCCGTATCTTCCTGAATGACGATGGCATCGGCGCCTTCGGGCAGCGGCGCGCCGGTGAAAATCCGCACCGCCTCGCCCGCATTGAGCTTGCGCCCGTAAGCGCCGCCCGCCGCCGCCTCGCCGACGACGCGCAATTTCGCCGGCGGCGCCGCCACATCTTCCGCCCGCACCGCATATCCATCCATCGCCGAAAGATCGGCGGGCGGCTGCATCCGCTGCGCGATCACATCTTCGGCCAGCACGCGTCCTAGCGCCTTGGAGAGCGACACCCGCTCCGGCACGGTCGGCGTCAGGCTCGCGAGTATTCGCGCCCGCGCTTCGGCAACTGGGATAAGTGCCCCCTGGGCCGACGGTTGTGTCGCCATCACTTGGCCTCGTAAATGCCGGACTTGCCGCCGTCCTTGTGGGTCAATCGAATGTCGCCGATTGTCATGCCGCGATCGACCGCCTTGGCCATGTCGTAGATCGTCAGGCACGCGACGCTGACGGCGGTAAGCGCCTCCATCTCGACACCGGTCTGGCCCGTGAGTTTCACCGTCGCCTCGACCTCGATCGAATGCGTTTTCGCATTCGGCTTCAGCTCCACCGACACTTTGGAAATCAGCAGCGGATGGCAAAGTGGAATGAGGTCGGAGGTCTTCTTCGCCGCCATGATCCCGGCAAGCCGCGCCACCTCCAGCGCGTTGCCCTTGGCGAGCTTCCCGCCCGTCACCAGCTTCAGCGTCGCCGGGTTCATGGTGACGCGCCCCTTCGCCGTCGCGCTCCGCGCCGTCGCGGCCTTTGTCGACACATCGACCATGCTTGCATGGCCCTTTGCGTCGAGATGCGTCAGCGTTTTTTTGGTTGCCACGCTCTAAAGCTCCCTGCGCATGAAGCAGCGCCGTTCGACCGGCAGTTTAATGTCGATCTCGCGAGCATGCAGCACATGCAGCCCCGGCGTCCACTCGAGCGGCGTCAATTCGCGAAAGCCGAGTTTTGTATAAAAGGGGCCGTTCCAGGCCAGATCGCGAAAAGTCGAGAGCGTCATCGCGCGTGCGCCCCGGGCATAGGCCGAACCTAAGGCCGCACCGACCAGCCGCGCCCCAAGGCCCCGCCGCCCATGTGCCGGATCGACAGACAATTCATAGAGATGCCCGACGCCGTCGAGCAGACCTGATAGCGCAAACCCGACCGGCTCGCCCCGGTCGCTAACCGCGACATGCACCGCGCCCGCGCGGCGGAAGGATTCGATGAAATCGAGATCGGCTGGCGGATTATCCGCCACATCCTGAAGTCCCGCATCGGCGAAGAGCGCCCCGGCCTTCAGCTCGATGGCGGGCAGGGCGGCAACTTCCTCGTTACGGACAAGCCGGATCGCATAGCCGTGATGATTCGCACTTTTGCTTGTTTTCGCCATCTGGGCCTCCGCGCTTTCCGTAGGGTCGCGCAGGATGTGCGAATTCGCAGGCCGTGGCAAACGGGACGGCGCGCCGGCGAGCGCCGGGCAATCTGGCCGTCTTCGAAGACTTAGCTGGGGCTTGCCGCTCTCTGCGGCTCGAAATCCTTCGGCGCTATGAAGGGTTTCACAGCGTTGTCCCGAAGACGCGGCGTACCTGTCTGGATTGGCTCTCCGCGTTCGGCGACATAGGCGCGTTGCAGCGGACTATCGACCGCCGTCGCGATTTCGAGATCGATGACGCCTGCAATGCTCGCCTTGCCGTTCTCGCGGAATGCCGTCATCGCCCTGGCGAGGGCCGTGCCGATGGCCGCTTGCCCGGCATCGTCGAGATAAGGCGCGACGGCGACCGTATTGCGCGCCATCGTCACCGGATCGTCGGCCGAGACGATCAGCTCGGCAATCGCCTTCTGAAGCGCCGCGACCGAATACTTCGCGGAACGCCGTATGGCGTTGCCTGCCGCCGCGATCTGGCCGGCGGAAGGTCGGGTCCCGAGCAGCGCGATCAACTCCGACACAGCCACCGCCGGATCGGGCTGCGCGGCGACGAGAGCCGCCAGCGCATCCTCGAGCTCTTGCCCGCCATCTGGATGGGCGGCCAGCAGGGGCACGACTTCGGTTGCAAGCGTCGACTGTGCGGTGCCGGAAGCCGGCGGCTCCTCGGCTCGCGCGGATATCGCCGTTGTCACGAGAAGCGCCGCCAGCGCGGCGACGGGAAAAAACCTGGCCATGGTCCATGCGCTCCATACGTTCCGCTCGCAAACGATATGTAGCGCGACAGGGCCTTCACGCGGGCAGGGGATTGCGCCGCTTTGAACAAGGTCGCCCTTGATGCCGGCGCCCGGTCCGTGCGAACGGCTTAGACGGCGGCGCGAATGGCCTTGAGGCTCGCCAGCAGCTTTGCCGCACCGTCGAGCGGCAGGCAACTCAGCGGATCGCAAAGCGCCTTGTCGGGATCGGGATGGAACTCGAGGAACACGCCGTCCGCGCCCGCCGCCACGGCGGCCTTGGCAATGATCGGTACGCCGTCGCGCCTCCCGCCGGTCGATGCGCCGCCCGTGCGCGGGTCGGCGCCGGGAAGCTGCACCGCATGCGTCGCATCGATGGTGACGGGCACACCGAGTTTCTTCATCTCCGAGAAAGCCAACATATCGACGATGAGATTGTTGTAGCCGAACGACGAACCGCGCTCGCACAGCACCGTGAAATCGCTGGCGCCCGTCGCTTCATTGACCTTCGAGATGATGTTCTTGCAATCCCAGGGCGCGAGAAACTGCCCCTTCTTGACATGCAGCAATCCGCCCGCCTTGTGCGTCGCCCGCGCGGTCGCGACCACGAGATCGGTCTGGCGGCAGAGAAACGCCGGGATCTGCACGATGTCGGCGACCGCCGCGATGGCGTCCGCCTGATCGACTTCGTGAATGTCCGTGGCGATCGGCACGCCGATCCGCGACTTCACTTCCGCCAGCATCGCGAGACCCTTCTCAAGTCCCGGCCCGCGATAGCTTGTGATCGATGAGCGGTTGGCCTTGTCGAAACTCGCCTTGAAGATGAAGGGCAGGCCGAGTTCTTTCGTCACCGCCTTCAGATGCGCCGCCGTGTCGAGCGCCAGCTTCAGATCCTCAAGCACATTGAGACCCGCGATGACGACGAGCGGCTGGCCGTCGCCGATTGCGATGTTCCAGCGGCGAAGAGTGAGAACGGTCATTGAAACACCTTACTGGCTGAGAAGAGCTTTGGTCGCGGCTTCGACATCGGTCTGCCGCATCAGGCTTTCGCCGACGAGGAACGTCCGCACATTCGCTTTGGCGAGACGCGCGAGATCGGCGGGCGTGAAGATGCCGCTTTCGCCGATGATGAGCTTGTCTTTCGGGCAGAGCGGCGCGAGCCTTTCGGTCGTCGCCAACGTCGTCTCGAAGGTCTTGAGATTGCGGTTGTTGATGCCGAGCAGCGGGCTCTTGAGTTTCAGCGCGCGCGTGAGTTCCGCTTCGTCATGCACCTCGACGATGACATCCATGCCCCAGTCGAAAGCGGCGGCTTCAAGTTCGCCTGCCTGCGCGTCCGACACCGACGCCATGATGACCAGAATGCAATCTGCGCCCATCGCACGCGCTTCCGCCACTTGATACGTGTCGTACATGAAATCCTTGCGAATGACCGGCAGCGAAACTGCCGCCCGCGCCAGCGTCAGATAATCCGCGCTGCCCTGAAACGACGGCCCATCCGTCAGGATCGAAAGGCAGGCTGCGCCGCCGCGCTCATAGGCCTTGGCGAGTTCCGGCGGGTTGAAATCGGCGCGAATGAGGCCCTTCGACGGGCTCGCCTTCTTGATTTCCGCGATCAGCGCGTAACCGCCCGCGTCGATCTTGCGCGCCAGCGAAGCATGAAACCCGCGCACCGGCGGGGCCGCTCGCGCCGCGCGCTCGACATCGGCATAAGGCGTCGCTCTCTTCGCCGCCGCGATTTCCTCGAGCTTGTAGACGCCGATTTTTTCGAGAATGTCAGACATCGACTTTAAGTCCGTTGGAAACCGCAATGAGGCGCGAAAGAACGCTTTTCGCCGCGCCGTCGTCAATCGCCCGCGCCGCCAGCGCCGCGCCGTCTTTCAGCGTCGTCACCTTGTCGGCAACGATCAGCGCCGCCGCCGCATTGAGCAGCACGATATCGCGGTAAGCGCCATGCTCGCCTTCGAGCAGCCGTGTGATCGCCGCTGCGTTATGCGCCGGATCTCCGCCGCGCAGATCGTCGAGCGGGGCGCGCTTTAGTCCCGCATCTTCCGGCGTCACTTCAAAGGTGCGGATTTTTCGCTCGTTCAGTTCCGCGACATAGGATGGGCCCGTCGTCGTCAACTCATCGAGCCCGTCGGAGCCATGTACCACCCAGGCTTTCTCCGAACCGAGGTTGCGCAAGGCTTCCGCAAAAGGCTCGACCCAGCGCGCCGCGAAAACGCCGATGCTCTGGCGCTTGACGCCCGCCGGATTAGAAAGCGGCCCGAGCAAATTGAAAATCGTCCGAACGCCCAGCTCGCCGCGCACCGGCCCGACAT